>NZ_JBQLIS010000007.1:0-218081 GCF_052156435.1 Paenarthrobacter sp. NCHU4564 | reverse complement strand
AACCGATCCCTGACATGGGAAAACGCTGCATGACAGCTTTGGACGAGTTATCTCATCTACTTCTACTCGTCTCACTTTAACGCCGATAATCTACATTATGTAAAGTTGAACACTGAATCCCGGCAGCTGAATCACTTCACCGGTCCCCTGACTCCGGCGAGGAAGTTCTGGGCGCCATTTCCCCGTCGCGCTAGAATGAACCGGTCATGACAGGCAGCCCAACCCGTCTCCTTGCATGGTTCGTCGTTCTGTCGAGCCTGCTTGCAGGGTGCACTGCCGCGCCCGGCGCAGAAACACAGCCAACGCCATCAAGCACCATGACCCTGCCGGCAGCGGGGCAGATTGATCAACCGCTGCCGACCCCATCTGCGCTGCCCGCAGGCGAAAGTACCCCGGCGCCACCTCCGCCGACACAGCCGGCACCTGCCCCTCCCCCTCTCCCGGGGCCGTTTGCTCTCAACCTTTACCAAGAGGGCGACTTCGTACCGCAGTACACCTTCGACTGGTGTGTCGCTGCAAGCATTCAAATGGCACACAACCTGATGGACGACACCGGCGGTGCACAGTGGGCCGGTCGAGCCCAGCAGAACGAACTGTGGGACATGGCGCGGGCGCGGTCATCCAACTCGTTCAATGGCGCCAACCCGCTGGGCTGGGCACAGGTGCAGACAGAGGTGGGGCTGGGTCCCTACGAAGTTGTCAGCATCCCGGATTACCAGGACGCATTGCGGACGGCAGCGCGCGCCATCACCGAAACCGGGCGTCCCGTGGGCCTGGTGATGTGGAGCGGCCGCCACGCATGGGTGATGAGCGGGTTTGAATCCGTGGGCGACCCGGCCCTTTTCACCGACTTTTCCGTGACCGGCATCCACGTCCTGGATCCGCTGTACCCCCACGGCAGTGGCCAGTGGGGCCCATCCCCCGCCCCAAACAGTCTTTTGACGCCGGAACAGCTGTCCACCCAGTTTGTGGTCCGCGAGCCACGCCGATGGAGCAGCGGACTCCAGGCGGGCTATCTGCTGGTGCTCCCCCGTCAGGCCTAGGATCGCCAAGGGAATGCCCCGCCACTGGAGGGCGGGGCATCCGGGCGTTGACCCTACTGCTGGGCCTGGTGCTCCCCCGCGATATTGACCAACCATGCGATGCCGAATTTATCGACGCACATGCCAAAGCTGTCGCCCCACGGCGCCTGCTCCAGCGGCATGGTGACCGTCCCGCCGTCGGAAAGCTTGTCCCAGTAGCCGCGCAGTTCGGCTTCGTCAGCCGACTCACCGCTGAGTGAGACCGACATGTTGTTGCCAGGGTTGTAATCCATGCCGTTTGGCGTATCGGCAGCCATAATGGTCAGTCCGCTTGGAGCCACGAGCATGGAATGCATGACCTTGTCCGCTTCGGCGGGATCGTCGCTGACCTGGAAATCGCCGAACGTGCTCAGCGTGAGTTCCCCGCCGAACACCGATTCGTAAAAGTTGATGGCGTCCCTGGCATTGTCCCGGAAGGAAATGTAGGGGTTGAGCCTGGTTGTCATGACTTCTCCTTAGGGTTGTTTCGTTGTTGTACCGCCGCTGTCGTGCCAGCACGTCGAGGTGCCATGCCCCGCGAAGCCGTTAGCCGCCGTCGTAAGCCTTTTGCAAAACGTTCACGTCCAGTTTCCGCATCGTCAGCATCGCTTCCATGGCCCGCCTTGAGCCTTCGGGGTCCGGACCGTTCAACAGCTGCGGGAGGGCCGTGGGAACAATCTGCCAGGACAATCCGTATTTGTCCTTCAGCCATCCGCACTGGCTCTCCTCTCCCCCGCCCTCAAGCAGCGCATCCCAATAACGGTCAACCTCGTCCTGCGATGCGCAGTTCACTACCAGCGACACCGCTTCGGTGAAGGAGAAGGCAGGCCCGCCGTTGAGGGCCATGAACTGCCGGCCTTCGACTTCAAATTCAACGGTCATGGGAGATCCGTCCGGCCCTGGCATGGAACCGAGGATGGCCGAGTTGTCGAAAATCGATGTATAGAAGCCGGCCGCTTCAGCGGCCTGGCCGTCGAACCACAAACAGGTAGAAATCTTCTGCACGAGCCACCTTCCACAGTTTGATGGAGGGAACCAGACGTCCCCCGTCCGAGGCTAGTCGCGTGGGTTTCCGTACACAACGCCCGACGGCGGTACGCCCGGTTCCGATCGACGCTTCGCCTGCGCGGGGCGAGGGAGGATAACCTCGAAACCATGCAATCCTCACCACGCACCTGGGTCCCGGCTGCCATCGGCGACCTCGTCCTGATTCTCGTCTTCGCAGCCATAGGCCGCGACGCCCACGCGCGGGGTGACATCATCACGGGCGCCTTCGCCACAGCTTGGCCTTTCCTGGCCGGCGCGGCAGGGGCGTGGCTGCTCCTTCGCGTCTGGCGGCAGCCGTTGGCTCTGTGGCCATCCGGCGTGGGCGTATGGCTCGTCACTGTCGCTGTGGGAATGGCGCTGCGGGCGATCACCGGACAGACAGTAGTGGTGCCGTTCGTCATCGTGGCCCTCCTGAGCCTCGGCGTCTTCCTCCTGGGCTTCCGGGCCGTGGCTGCCCTGATCAGACGGGGCCGCCGGCAACGGCAACGCCGGGCGTGAAGGGCCTGCCGCCACCCCCATGCACTAGGCTAAAGAGCGTCCGCAATGACGCTATTCACGAAAGGCCCCACGTTGATCACTGCTTTCGTCCTGATCAAGACCGATGCGTCGCGCATACCGGAAACGGCCGAGCAGATCTCGGCGATCCAGGGCATCAGCGAGGTCTACTCCGTCACGGGGGAATGGGACCTCATCGCGGTGGCCAGGGTCACGCAGCACGAAGACCTGGCAGACGTCATCGCCGACCGTCTCTCAAAAGTACCTTCAGTGGTTCACACCACCACGCACATCGCCTTCCGGGCTTACTCGCAGCATGACCTGGACGCTGCCTTCGCCCTGGGCTTCGAATAAGCCGGCACCCCCACGACGCCGCCCCATGGCGACGGCCCGGCCTGCGGACGGTGGCCTACGGCCCGTTGGCTGCGCCCGGTTGGCTGCGGGCACTAGCTACGACTCAGGGCCGTCCACTTTTGAAGGACGGCAGCCGCCTTCCCGGAGTCGACGGCGTCGGCAGCCTTGGCATACGCCGCCTGCATCCTCCCCAGCAACGGGCCTTCCGCCGTGAGGTCAGCGGCCACGAGGCCTGCGGCTGCATTCAGGAGCACGGCGTCCCTCACCGGTCCGGTCTTTCCGTCGAGGATTTCCCTGACGACTGCGGCATTGGCAGCAGCATCTCCTCCCCGCAGGTCAGCCACCGTTGAGGGCGCGATGCCGAGTTCCGCGGGCGAGAACACCTGCTCGGTCACAGCGCCGTCGCGGATTTCCCAGACAGTGGAAGGTCCGGTAGGCGTCAACTCGTCCAAACCGTCATCACCACGGAACACCAGGCCCCGGCTGCCGCGGCGTGCGAGGACACCGGCCACCAAGGGAGCCATGCGTGCATTGGCCACACCCACGGCTGACGCCTGGACATGCGCGGGATTGGTCATGGGACCCAGGAAGTTGAAGGCGGTGGGAACAGCAAGCTCCCGCCGAGGCACGGCCGTATGGCGGAACGACGGGTGGAATACCTGGGCAAAGCAGAACGTGATTCCGGCCTCTTCGGCGTTCCGCGCGACCTGCTCAATGGTCAGGTCCAGGCGGACGCCAAGTGCTTCCAGCACATCGGCCGATCCGGAAGTGGACGAGGCGGCCCTGTTGCCGTGCTTGACCACCTTGGCACCGGCTCCGGCAGCAACCAGCGACGCCATGGTGGAGATGTTGACCGTATTGAGGCGGTCCCCACCCGTTCCCACGATGTCCAGCTTCTCGCCCGTGATGGAAATCTCATTGGCGTTCTGAAGCATGGCAGCCACCAGCCCGGCGAGTTCCTCCACGGTTTCACCCTTGGCCCGGAGCGCGACAAGGAAACCTGCGATCTGGGCAGGCGTCGCATCGCCGGCCATGATGGTATTCATGGCCCACTCCGTATTGGCGGCCGCGAGATCGTCGCCGTCGATGAGTGCAGAGATGAGGCCAGGCCAGGTATTGCTGGCCACAGGTGCCGATGCCGGAGAAGTCACCTCCTGATGCTATCGACCGAGCCGCGCCCCTGACCAATGTGAACCGGACCGGGAACTTTTCCGCGCGATTTCGCGTCTTTGTAGAAAAAGTCTCCCGAATCGGTGGTTTGCATTGGGAACTCTGGACTTTTACAGACATAATGTCCTTGTGACATCTGCGACCCATGCCCCCAGTACCCCGGCGCACCCGACGCTGAACCGCCCTAATCTGGTTTCTGTTGGAACCGTAGTTTGGCTGTCCAGTGAGTTGATGTTCTTCGCCGGCCTCTTTGCCATGTACTTCACCCTGCGCTCCACCTCCGGAGTGATGTGGGCCGAGGAGACGGCCAAGCTCAACTTCCCGTTTGCGCTCGTCAACACGATCGTCCTCGTGGCAAGTTCATTCACTTGCCAGATGGGCGTCTTCGCCGCCGAGAGGCTTGAACCGCGCCGCACGGGCGGTCCGCTGCAGATCAGCCGCTGGGGCATGAACGAATGGTTCATCCTTACGTTCATCATGGGCGCTTTCTTCGTAGCCGGCCAGACCACCGAATACGCGATGCTCGTCTCCGAGCACGTTTCCCTGTCGTCCAATGCGTACGGTTCTGCCTTCTACATGACCACGGGCTTCCACGGCCTCCACGTCCTCGGCGGCCTGATCGCATTCCTCTTCATCATCGGCCGCGCCTTTGCTGCCAAGAAGTTCGGGCACTTTGAAGCCACCTCCGCGATCGTCACCTCGTACTACTGGCACTTCGTCGACGTCGTGTGGATCGGCCTCTTCCTGGTCATCTACGTCCTCAAGTAGCCCGGCTTTGACTCTTTTTCTACAAGAGGCAGAATTTCAAGAAGCGGCTCACGGAGCCGACGCAGGATCGAATAAAGGAACCACCACGTGAAGGCACTCTCGCAGAAGCGACGTCACCCACTGGCAGCCATAGCGCTGCTGCTGATGGGCCTCCTCCTCACTGGTGGGCTTTACGCCGTTGCCACATCTGTCAACCAGGCCAAGGCCGACACCACCAGCTACAGCGCCAGCGACGTAGAAGAAGGCGGCAAGCTCTTTGCCGCCAACTGCGCCACTTGCCACGGCATGGGTGCCAGCGGAACCCAGGACGGGCCCTCGCTGGTCGGCGTTGGTGCCGCTGCTGTTGACTTCCAGGTTGGCACCGGCCGTATGCCCATGCAGATGAATGGCCCGCAGGCCCAGAAGAAGCCCCTCCAGTTCAACGAAGAGCAGACCACGCAACTGTCCGCCTATGTTGCATCCCTCGGCGCGGGTCCGGCCATTCCGGAAGAGCACCTCCTGGACGAAAAGGGAGATGCAGCCAACGGTGGCGAGCTCTTCCGGGTCAACTGCGCCATGTGCCACAACGCAGCAGCCGCCGGCGGTGCACTGACCCGCGGCAAGTTTGCTCCCGCCCTTGCCGATGTCACCGGCAAGCACATCTACGAAGCCATGGCCACGGGTCCGCAGAACATGCCCGTGTTCAGCGACTCCAACGTCACCCCGGAAGACAAGCGCGACATCATCACCTTCCTGAAGACGATTGAAGCGAACGGCTCTCCGGGCGGTGCCGACCTCGGCTCCCTGGGCCCTGTTGCTGAAGGCCTGTTTGTCTGGGTCGCCGGCCTCGGTGTCATCATCGCCTTCACCATCTGGCTGACGTCCCGTACGTCCTAGTCCGGACGGACAAAATTTTCTGCTGCACGGTCAGCAGTTTGGAACTGAACATTAACTCGGCGAAGGCCGAGACAACGAGAGAAGGATGAGGCGAATTATGGGCAACCATAGTGACGGCAGTCCGAACCACTCGGGCACCGTAGCTACGGCTGGTCAGAATGAGGTGGAGAAGTTCCAGGATCCTGGTCTTCCTCCGCATCGTTTGCGCCTGGCTGACACGGACCCGGTAGCCGCAAAGCGTGCCGAGCGTCAGGTAGCCATTCTGTTTGGCACTTCCGTTATCGGAACGCTGGTCTTCCTGGTGGCGTACTTCGCCATCGATCTTGGCGATGACTCGAGCATCGCCACCATCCGCACGCAGAACCTGCTTCTGGGTCTGGGAACGGCCTTCGCCATGCTGGGCATTGGTACCGGCATCGTGCACTGGGCCAAGGCCCTGATGCCCGATCACGAGGTCTCGGAAGAGCGCCACGCAATCCGTACCGAGGACGACCGCCAGGCTGCAGTCCGGATCGTGGACGACATCGTCGAGGAAACCGGTATCAAGCGCCGTCCGCTGATCCGCAACACCCTTCTCGGCGCAGTTGCCCTGGCCCCCCTGCCGGCGCTGGCCATCTTCGGTGACCTGGGTCCCCGCCCGGACGACAAGCTTGCCCACACCATGTGGGCACCCGAGGGCGGCAAGCTCAAGCGCCTGACCCGCGATCCTGATGGCACCCCCATCAAGGCCTCGGACGTCACCATCGGTTCGGCCTTCCACGTCATTCCGGAAGGCCTGAACGAGCTCCATGAAGGCAAGCTCAACGAGAAAGCCAAGGCAGTCGTGTTGTTGATGCGCCTTGACCCCAACTCGCTGAACCCTTCACCGGGCCGTGAAAACTGGGGTTACAACGGCATCGTTGCCTACTCCAAAATCTGCACCCACGTTGGTTGCCCTGTCGCTCTGTACGAGCAGCAGACGCACCACCTGCTGTGCCCGTGCCACCAGTCCACGTTCGACCTCACGCAGGAATGCAAGGTCATCTTTGGACCGGCAAGCCGTCCGCTCCCCCAGCTGCCCATCGCAGTTGACGCAGAGGGCTACCTGGTCGCCACCAGCGACTTCAAAGAACCTGTAGGACCGAGTTACTGGGAGCGTGACGAGCATGAGCGCCTCATCAACAGCTGAAGCCCCCTTCGTAGCGAAGACCAAGGTAGGACGTTTCACTGACTTTGTTGACCAGCGCGTGGGTGGCTCCGGCATCCTGCGTGAGTTCGGCCGCAAAGTCTTTCCCGACCACTGGTCATTCATGTTCGGTGAGGTGGCGCTGTACTCCTTCGTCATCCTGCTGCTGTCGGGTACATTCCTGACGTTCTTCTTCGATCCGTCGATGGCGGAAACCCACTACCAGGGTTCCTACACGCCGTTGTACAACGTCGAAATGTCCGTGGCCTACAGCTCTTCGCTGAACATCTCCTTCGATGTCCGCGGCGGCCTCTTCATGCGCCAGGTCCACCACTGGGCAGCCCTCCTGTTTGTTGCTTCCCTCGGTGTGCACATGCTGCGCGTGTTCTTCACGGGCGCATTCCGCAAGCCGCGCGAAATGAACTGGGTTGTGGGCGGTGTCCTGCTGATCCTGGCGATGGCAGCAGGCTTTACCGGCTACTCCCTCCCCGATGACCTGCTGTCCGGCAACGGCCTGCGCATCATCGACGGCGTCATCAAGTCCATCCCGGTGATCGGCACCTATATCTCGTTCTTCCTCTTTGGCGGCGAGTTCCCGGGTACGGCCATCATTGGACGCCTCTACGTGCTGCACATCCTTCTGGTGCCTGCCCTCATCCTGCTGATGATTGTCATCCACCTCTTCATGGTTGTTGTTCACAAGCACACCCAGTACCCCGGCCCGGGACGCAATGACGGCAACGTCGTCGGCTACCCCCTTGGCCCGGTCTACGCGGCGAAGGCCGGCGGCTTCTTCTTCATCGTGTTCGGTGTGGTTGCCCTCATGGCTGCAGCCTTCACCATCAACCCGATCTGGAACTACGGACCGTACGACCCCTCCCCGGTGTCTGCAGGTACCCAGCCTGACTGGTACATCGGTTTCGTCGACGGCGCCTTGCGACTCATGCCCGGTGTCATCAACGACTTCCACTTCGAGTACGTGATCTTCGGCTACACGCTGACGCTGAACGTCCTCCTGCCGGCACTGGTTCCCGCAGGCATTATCTTCACCGTCCTGTTCATGTACCCGTGGATCGAGCGCTGGGTAACCAAGGATGACCGTGAGCACCACGTGCTTGACCGTCCGCGCAACGCTCCTACGCGTACTGCGATTGGTGTAGCAGGTTTCACCTGGTACTGCGTGATGTGGGCTGCTGCAGGTTCCGACCTCATCGCGACGCACTTCCATGTATCCCTGAACGACGTCACTTACTGGCTGCGGGCTTTGTTCTTCATTGGCCCGGTCATCGCGTTCGTTGTCACCAAGCGCATTGCCCTGGCTCTCCAGCGCAAGGACCGTGAGATCGCACTCCACGGCCGTGAGACCGGTCGCATTGTCCGGCTCCCCCACGGTGAGTTCATCGAGGTCCACGCTCCGCTGGACGAGTACAAGCGCTACAAGCTTGTGGGCTTCGAGTCCCCGGCTCCGATCCCGGCACAGCCGAACGAGCACGGCGTCGTCACCCGCAAGGAGAAGCGTCGGGCCGCACTGTCCAAGTGGTTCTTCGAGGACCGCGTCGCTCCCGCCACCCCGGCGGAGCTGGAAGCGGCACACGCCCACGGACACGGCCACGACGAGGCCGTTGAGGCTGGCGAAAGCCAGAAGACCCTCAGCCACTAGGCACCGCCAGGCAGAAGAAGGGCCCGGTGTTTGGATCTCATCCAAACACCGGGCCTTTCCCGTTTAACCCGTCCAAGGGCAAGTGAGCCTGGAGCGCTGCCCCTGAGGTCCTACTGGCTCCGGTAACCCGATGAGTAGTTGCGTGTTGGCCTCACTCCTGGACGCTGCAGCGGGACCCACAACTTGTACCGGTCGGCCCGATAGTAGGACACCGAGTAGTCGACCATGGCACGGGCAACAAACGCGTGCCGCTGGATCTTGAGCAAGGGCGAGCCAACGTCAACGTTCAGCAGCCGTGCCGTCGAAGGCGAGGCGGCGGTGGCCTCGATCATGTCTTCGCCCCACTCCATGACGAGCCCGAACCGTTCGCTGAGGACGTTGTACAGCGACGTCGGCGGGGCTTCGTCCAGAAGCCCCGGAACGCGGTGGGCAGGAATGAAATTCTCATCCACGCTCATGGGTTCATTGTCGGCCAGCAGAAGCCTCCTGAAGCGGACCAATGGCGTCCCCTCATCCAACTGCAGTTCGCGCGCCAGGAAGGCACTCGCAGCGATTTGCTCGAAGCTCAGCACCTTGGCCGCAGGCACCATTCCGCGGCGTTGCATTTCCTCGCTGTAGGAGGTCAGTTTTACCTGAAGGTCCAGCTTGGGCTTACGGACGAAGGTCCCAAGCCCGACGACCCGCTCGATGACTTCTTCGCCGACCAGGGCATCAATGGCCTGGCGGACGGTCATTCGGGCGAGGCCAAAGCGGAGCGACAGGTCGCGCTCCGAGGGAAGTGACGAACCCGGAGGGCAGGACTCAGCGATGAAGGCCCGCAGGATCTCGCGGAGCTGGATGTAGATCGGAACGTTGCTGGAACGATCGATGTCCCCCACGATGCTTGTTGCTTCAGCCATGGCAGGACCCGTCATGAGGCGTGGTGGTCATACATCAAGATTAGGACAGAGCCGACCGAGGTCTAGACCAGTAGGAGCTGCTATTACGACGGAAGCTTGCAGGCCGCTACGCTTGAAGGGATTAAATCAAGGACGGCTCGACCGTCGTACTAGAGGAGCCGGTTTGCCGGAGTTGAAATCCTTTGTTGCCGCAGACATCGGACTGCATGCCCGAGCTGCGGCAGCCTTCGTCCGCGCAGTCAATGAAGCAGGGTTCGCCGTAACGATCCGGAAAGTGGACGGTGACGCGGTCGATGCAGGATCTCTGCTGGAGGTCATGACCGAAGACTTCGGCCACGGCTGCGGAGTCCTGCTGGAAGTCCCTTTGGAGGCCCTTGAAGAGCATCAAACCATCGAAGAGGCCCAGAGGGTACTCCAGCAGCTTTCAGCCGTTCTGGAAGCCCCTCAGGGGCGCTGAAGCAGCAAGCTGAATCAACAAAAGGGATGGGCCCCACCGAAAGGTGGGGCCCATCCCTTTTGATTTGACGCTGCTGCTAGTGGGCGTGGTCGCCGCGGCTGTATTCGAAAACCCAGCCAACGAGTGCAACCAGGGCCAGGCCACCGGCAACGTAGGTTACCCAGAAACCTACTGCCAGGCCCAGGAAGCCACCGGCGCAGGCAAGGCCGAGAACCAGCGGCCACCAGCTCCAGGGGCTGAAGTGTCCCTGCTCGCCGGCGCCTTCGTGAATCTCAGCGTCGGGACGGTCTTCCGGGCGCATGCCTACGCGCTTCCCGGTGAAGCCAAGGTAGGCACCGATCATGCCTGCGAGTCCACCGACCAGCAGGATGCCCAGGATGCCGACCCATTCAGCCCATTCGGTCAGGAACCCATAGGCGATGGCGACGGGGACGAAGAAGAAGACTCCGGCTCCGAAGAGCCACGATTCGATTTTCACTTGCGGACGTCCTTCTGGTCAGCGTTACCAAGCAGCACTGCTGCCGGGTCCGGGGACTGGGCGGTGTGGACCTGGGCCAGCTCCGGGTGGTGGAGGTCCAGGGCCGGCCGCTCAGAGCGGATACGGGGCAAGGAGGTGAAGTTGTGGCGCGGCGGCGGGCAGGACGTGGCCCACTCCAGCGAGGCACCGAAGCCCCACGGGTCATCCACTTCCACCTTCTTGTTGCTGCGCCACGTGATGTACACGTTCCAGAAGAACGGGAGGAGCGAAGCACCCAGGACGAAGGAGGAGATGGTGGAGAACTGGTTCATCCACGTGAAGTTGTCCTGCGGCATGTAGTCCGCGTAACGGCGGGGCATACCTTCAACGCCCAGCCAGTGCTGGATAAGGAACGTGCCGTGGAAGCCAAGGAAAAGGAGCCAGAAGTGGATCTTGCCCAAGCGCTCGTTCAGCATCTTTCCGGTCCACTTGGGCCACCAGAAGTAGAAGCCGGCGAACATGGCGAAGACAACCGTACCGAACACCACGTAGTGGAAGTGGGCCACAACGAAGTAGGAATCGGAGACGTGGAAGTCAAGCGGCGGGGATGCAAGGATGATGCCTGTGAGGCCACCGAAGAGGAAGGTCACCAGGAAGCCGATGCTCCACAGCATGGGGGTTTCGAAGGTGATCGAACCCTGCCACATGGTGCCGATCCAGTTGAAGAACTTCACGCCGGTCGGAACAGCGATCAGCATGGTCATGAAGGCGAAGAACGGCAGCAGGACAGAGCCCGTGACGTACATGTGGTGTGCCCATACCGTGACGGACAGAGCGGCGATGGCGATCGTTGCGTAGACCAGGCCCTTGTAACCGAAGATCGGCTTGCGGCTGAAGACCGGGAAGATCTCCGAGACAATACCGAAGAACGGCAGCGCGATGATGTAGACCTCGGGGTGGCCGAAGAACCAGAAGAGGTGCTGCCAGAGGACGGCTCCGCCATTTTCGGGATCGAAGATGTGGGCACCAAAGCGGCGGTCCGCACCGAGGGCGAACAGGGCTGCTGCCAGCGGCGGGAAGGCCATCAGAACCAGGATGGCCGTGACCAGCGTGTTCCAGGTGAAGATGGGCATGCGCCACATGGTCATGCCCGGGGCACGCATGCAGATGATCGTGGTGATGAAGTTCACCGCGCCAAGGATGGTGCCAAAGCCGGACAGAGCCAGGCCGAAGACCCAGAGGTCACCGCCAACGCCGGGGCTGAACGTGGTGTTTGACAGCGGTGCGTAGGCGAACCAACCGAACGAAGCAGCACCCTGCGGGGTGATGAAGCCGGAAACGGCGATGGTGGAGCCAAACAGGAAGAACCAGAATGCCAGTGCGTTCAAGCGCGGGAACGCAACGTCAGGGGCGCCGATCTGCAGCGGCATGATGACGTTCGCAAAGCCGGCAAACAACGGCGTTGCGAACATCAGCAGCATCACGGTGCCGTGCATCGTGAACATCTGGTTGTACTGTTCCTTGGTCTGCAGGATCTGCATGCCCGGTTCGAACAGTTCAGCACGGATCAGCAGCGCCATGACGCCGCCAAGGCAGAAGAAAACGAACGACGCAATCAGGTACATGTACCCGATCGTTTTGTGGTCGGTCGAGGTAATCCAGTTGACGACGATGCGCCCCTTGGATTTAGGAACTACGGGAGTCTCGAGGACTCCGGCGGTTTGAGTGTACGTAGCCACGTCGCTTCCCTTACTTGTTTTCGTTCAGGTTCGGGTTGCGGTCATATTCCGCACCGAGCAGGCCCGTGTTGCCTTCCTGGCGCAGCTTGTCCATGTGGGCCTGGAATTCAGACTCGGAGACAACCTTTACGCGGAAAAGCATTTCGGAGTGGTATTCACCGCAGAGTTCAGCACACTTGCCATCGAAGGTGCCTTCCTTGGTGGGCGTGAACCTGATGTAGTTCGTCTTGCCGGGGATCATGTCGCGCTTCTGGAGGAACGCCGGAACCCAGAAAGAGTGGATGACATCGCGGGAGTTGAGCTCAAGGTCAACCGACTTGCCGACAGGCAGGTAAAGGGTGGGGAGCTGCTCAAGGTCGACTTCGGCACCCGTCAGGTGCGCCTGGACGCCGGCCTCGTGGACGTCCTCCGTGATGACGTCGCCCTTCTTGTAGTTGAAGTCCCAGGCCCACTGCTTGCCGCGGACGTCAACAACGACGTCGGCAGGCTGCGATCGGTCATCGATCGCGCGCTGGTCCTGGTCCGTGAAGTAGAAGAACACCAGGACCATGAAGAGCGGAATGGTCAGGTAAAAGACTTCAAGCGGCAGGTTGTAGCTGAGCTGCTTGGGGAAACCCGTGGTGCCCTTGCGGCGGCGGTAGGCAATGATGCACCAGACCAGCAGGCCCCACGTGATGATACCGACTGCCAAGGCGGCGATCCATGAGTTGACCCAGAGGTCCATGATCCGGTCAGTGTGGTTGGTGGTGCCGCGCTCTGTAGGCAGCCAACCCTTCTCTACCTCTGGTGAACATCCGGTCAAAACCAACGCGCCGGCTAGTGCCAAGCCAGTGATCGAGGTGATCTTTTTGCGTCGGCTGCCGGTTCGGTTCTGCGAACTCACAGACGGCCCTTCCTCTTGTTGCTGTCTCCCGGCAGGCCAAAGGCCCACCGGGCACACTAAAAAGTTTTACTACCCGATGTAGAGCTTACCGCTATGAAGCGGTTTTCGCGCACATGTCGGCGCCGTGGCTCGGAATGCGCGGGGACGCACCGTGCCAGGCGCCGACATGAGGCGGAGGCTCCCGTCAGTGGAACGAATCGCCACAGGCGCAGGACCCGCCGGCGTTCGGGTTGTCGATGGTGAAGCCCTGCTTCGAAATGGTGTCCTCGAAGTCAATGCTTGCGCCACTGAGGTACGGGACGCTCATCTTGTCGACAACCACCTCGACGCCGTCGTAGTCACGCACGGCATCTCCGTCCAGCAGGCGCTCGTCAAAGTAGAGCTGGTAGATCAAGCCCGAGCAGCCGCCCGGCTGGACTGCAACGCGCAACCGCAGGTCGGTGCGGCCTTCCTGTTCCAGGAGGCTGCGGACCTTGCCTGCTGCGACGTCGGTCAGGTTGACCTCGTGCGTGGGAAGCTCGTCGCTGGGGGCGAGCTGGGCTCCGGTGCTGTTTTCGTTGGTTGCAGTGCTCATTGGCCTACCTTCTTATGACGCTTTCGGCAGCAGCGCCGGAACGCCGCTTACCCTGACCCAATAACGTACGGGTTATAGCTCCATGCTACGTCGCGCAGACACCCAGCTATAACTCCAGACGTAACCAGTCCCGGCTTTTGATTGTTCCCCGTAGCCGGCGTGCCCGGCAGGACCCTACCCACGGAGCGAAGTGCCTCAGGCTTCCAGTCCGTCGGCGTTGAGCCGGGCCAGCATCAGCGCCTCGGCGAGAACCGCATTCCGGAAATCGCCGATGTGCAGGGATTCGTTGGCGCTGTGGGCCCGTGAGTCCGGGTCTTCCACCCCGGTGACCAAAATACTGACGTCCGGGTAAACCTCGGTCAGGTCCGCGATAAAGGGGATGGACCCACCGATTCCCATCTCCACGGGTTTCACGCCCCATGCCTCTTCCAGCGCCCACAAGGCCACCTTGGCGGCCGCGGACGATGTATCGGTGGAGAAAGCGTCGCCCCGCTCCCCCGGCGTAAACGTTACAGCGGCACCGAAGGGCACGTTGGACTCGACATGCAGCCGCAGGGCCTCCATGGCAGCGTCAGGGTCCTGGCCGGGCGCAAGGCGCATGCTGAATTTGGCCTTGGCAGCAGGAATCAAGGTGTTCGAGGCAACCGCCACCGCAGGAACATCGATGCCAATGATCGAGAGAGCGGGTTTGGTCCAGAGCCTGGAGGCGATGGAACCGCTTCCGGCGAGCTTCACGCCGTCGAGCACTGATGCATCGGCGCGGTATTCCGCCTCGGTGAGGTCGACCGCTACGTCATCCCGGGCAACCAGCCCTGCGACTGCAACGTTGCCGTCGTCGTCGTGCAGGGTGGCAATCAGGCGTGCCAGCACGGTTGGCGCGTCCAGCACGGGACCGCCGAACATGCCTGAATGCACGGCGTGCTCGAGGACCCGGACCTCAAACGTTCCGTCCACCAAGCCACGCAGGCTGGTTGTCAGCGCCGGTACGCCGACTTTCCAGTTGCTGGAGTCGGCCACCACGATGACGTCGGATCGAAGCAGCTCCCGGTGCTCCTCGAGGAAAGCACGGAACGTCGGCGACCCGGCTTCCTCTTCACCCTCGAAGAAGAACGTCACCCCGGTTCCGAACGCATCACCGAAGACTTCAGACACCGCGCCAAACGCAGCCAGGTGGGCCATGATGCCGGCTTTGTCGTCGGCAGCTCCCCTGCCATAGAGACGCCCCTCCCGTTCTTCCGCAACGAACGGCGCCGAATGCCACAGGGAAGCATCTCCCGGGGGCTGGACGTCGTGGTGGGCGTACAGCAGGATGGTCGGCTGCCCTTCCCTGGCGGGACGGCGCGCGACGACGGCAGGTCCACCGGGGGTACCGTCCGCTTTGTTGCACCGCAGGATCCTGACGTCTTCCATACCGCTCTTGCGGGCCAGGGCAGCCACGGCCTCGGCACTACGGTCCAGGTGCGCGGGATCGAAACTGGACCAGGCAATGCCCGGTATGGCCACCAGGTCCTTCAGGGTGGCAAGCGTTGAGTCGAAGGCGCTGTCCACCGCGCGGGCAAGTTCCCCTGCACGCACAGTGTCGTGCAAGGAACCGGCCGGGGTATCGCCTGGATTCTGTTGCTGTGTATGCGGGGTATCCGCATGCTCTGGAGTCATGCCCAAAACTCTACAGCCGGCGCTGCGGTGCGGTATGCCGTGATGGCCTGCGGCCACGTGCAGCCCGCTACTCCGGGAGCGTCAGGACTTCCACCCCGTCGGATGTAATGGCCACGGTGTGCTCGCTGTGCGCCGTCCGGCAGCCGCTCGCACTGCGCAGCGTCCAACCGTCGGGATCGGTCACCAACTGGTCGGTGTCCGCCATCACCCACGGCTCCAGGGCCAGCAGCAGCCCGGGGCGGAGCTTGTAACCACGGCCCGGCCGCCCAAGGTTGGGTACGTGCGGGTCCTGGTGCATGGTGGAACCAATGCCGTGGCCGCCGTATTGGGTATTGACCGAATAGCCTGCCCGGGTAAGGACTGAGCCGATGGCGTAGGAAATGTCGCCAATGCGTGCCCCGGGTCCAGCAGCAGCTATGCCTGCGCGCAGCGCCTCTTCCGTGGCGGCGATCAGGGGATCGCCGTCCGGGGACGCCGGGTCCCCCACCACGAAGCTGATGGCCGAGTCTGCGGCGACTCCTGCCAGGGAGACCGCCAGGTCCAGCGACACGAGGTCACCAGCGGCAAGGGTGTAGTCGTGGGGCAGCCCATGCAGCACTGCGTCGTTCACGGACGTGCAGATGTAGTGCCCAAAGGGCCCCCGCCCAAAAGACGGCGCATAGTCCACATAGCAGGACACGGCACCGGCCTCTTTGATCATGGCCGCCGCCGCGCGGTCAAGGTCCAGCAGATTTGTGCCCGGAGTGCTCTGCTGCTTCAAGGCTTGCAGGATGGCGGCAACCAGGGCTCCCGTCCGCCTGGCCCGGGAAATTTCGGCAGCCGACAGTATTTCAATCATGGATGGCTTCTTCCTCGCTGGCCAATAACTATCCCGGCCATATTATCCCGGTACTATAATTGGGGCCATGGTCAGGTTGCCTTTGACACCGGATGAAGTTGAACGCGGACAACGGCTCGGAGCCCTCCTCCGCAATGCCAGGGCAGGGCGCTCCATGCTCGAAGTCGCACTCGAAGCGAACGTCTCACCGGAAACGCTCCGCAAAATCGAATCGGGCCGGGTGGCAACACCGTCGTTTCCCACGGTCGCGGCCATCGCCGACGTCCTGGGCCTTTCACTGGATGCCGTATGGACAGAGATCAGCCCAGGTCCCGCCGGGCCGCACGCAACGCATGCCCGTCTCGCTTCCTGACCCCGCGTAACCTGCGCCACCCCCTTGCGGGTATTCTGTTGTGGTGTTCGGACGCAAAAAGGAAGAGCCCAGCGCTCAATCAGCAGTAGACCAGCCCCAGGCCACGCAGCCGGTTGTCGGCAAGGGCACTCCCACGCCCAGGCGGAAGGACCAGGAAGCCGCCCGCAAGCGGCCCCTCGTTCCGACAGACCGGAAAGCTTCCAAGGAAGCCGAACGCATTGCCATTCAGGACCAGCGGCAAAAAATGCGCCAGGCCTTGGATACCGGCGACGAGAAGTACCTGCCGCTCAGGGACAAAGGGCCGCAGAAGAGGTTCACCCGGGACTACGTTGACGCCCGCTTCAGCCTCGGCGAATACCTGATGTTCGGCGCCTTGCTCTTCGTCATCATCTCCCTCGTTGTTCCCTCCACCAGCGAACAGATCACCTACGTGCTGGTGGGCTTCTGGATCATGTTCCTGGCAGTGTTCGTGGACGTTTTCATTCTCTCCCGCAAGCTTAAGAAGCGCCTGGGGGAAAAGTTCGGAGAAGTGGAGCGCGGTACGGTCTGGTACGGCTGCATGCGCGCTCTGCAGTTCCGCAAGCTCCGCCTGCCCAAGCCCCAGGTCAAGCGCGGCCAGTACCCTTCGTAGCCCCCAACCGCAAGGTTCCCAAGACCACCAAGAAAGCCCCGGACCTGGCGGTCCGGGGCTTTCTTGGTGGGCCTTAGGTCACGCGGCCCGGTTGCGACGAAGCTTCACCAGGCCCTTGTTGATGCGGGAGGCCCAAAAAGGTCCCTCGTAAAGGAAGGCCGTGTACCCCTGGACGAGCGTGGCGCCGGCATCCAGCCGGTCCTGGACATCGCGGGCAGTTTCAACACCACCTACGGCAATCAGGACCAGCTGGTCGCCAACTGCTGCCCTGAGCTGCTTCAGGACCTCCAGCGAGCGTCGCTTCAGGGGTGCTCCCGAAAGGCCTCCAGCGCCCAGCGATTCAACTTTCCCCTGATCGGAGAGCAGGCCGTCCCTGCTGATGGTTGTATTGGTGGCGATGATGCCGTCAAGCTTCAGGTCCAACGCAAGGCGCGCGACGTCGTCGATGTCCTCATCGCTGAGGTCGGGCGCTATCTTGACCAGGAGGGGCACGTGCCGCCCGGCTGCTTCGTCTGCAGCGTCCCCGACGGCCCGCAGGAGCGGCCGAAGCGTTTCAACGTTCTGGAGCAGCCGCAGACCGGGAGTGTTGGGAGAACTGACGTTGACCACCAGGTAATCCGCCGCGGGAGCGAGATTGCGTGCGCTCACCAGATAGTCCTCCACAGCGTCTTCCAGCTCGACCACCTTGGTCTTGCCGATATTCACTCCGATGACCGGCCGCACTCCCGCGTGCCGCCGCTGCAAAGCGGCCTTCGCCGACTTCAGGCGGGGAGAAACCGCAACTGCGCCGTCGTTATTGAAGCCCATCCGGTTGATGACCGCGCGGTCCTCGATCAGGCGGAACAGGCGTGGCTTTTCGTTGCCCGGCTGGGCCTGACCCGTAATGGTGCCCACCTCAACATGCCCGAACCCCAATTCTGTAAGGGCTTCGATGCCGTGGCCTTCCTTGTCGAAACCGGCAGCCAGGCCAAACGGCGATGGGAAGGTCAGGCCCAATGCTTCGGTCCGCAGCACGGGGCTCGGCGCCGTCAACCTCGCCAGCAGCCGCCCGGCACCGGTACGGTTGGCGGCCCGGATCGCCTGGAAGCCTATCTTGTGTGCTTGCTCGGCATCCATCCACGAGAAAGCCAGTTTGAAAAAGGTGGGGTAAACACGCATGGTCCTAGTTTTCCGGTTCTGCCACTGCTCGCCAAACCGGCGACCTGGCGTGCGGCTATGTGTAGGCCACGGGGAACACCATGATGACAAGGATCAGGTGGGCTGTGGCCGATTATGCCTAAGCTGATGGCATGGAGTGGTCTACTGACATCCTGGGACCCGACTTCCAGTCCTGCAGTATCGAAGCAGCGGGGCGGG
Organism: Paenarthrobacter sp. NCHU4564; assembly: GCF_052156435.1. NCBI lineage: Bacteria > Bacillati > Actinomycetota > Actinomycetes > Micrococcales > Micrococcaceae > Paenarthrobacter > Paenarthrobacter sp. NCHU4564. Next base: position 199,643 of record NZ_JBQLIS010000007.1, on the reverse strand, counting down.
ACGGTACTGTGCGCCGCGCAACCCTGGTCCGCCACCGTCCGGCCGACACCGATCCGCCAGCAAGTCCGCCAGGTGACTTCCCGGCCGGAAAAGAGCGCTCACGAGGCTCGGTGCTGTTCCTCCACGGCTGGAGCGACTACTTCTTCAACGTGGACCTGGCCAGGTTCTGGACCGCCCGCGGGTACGGCTTTTATGCGCTGGATATGCACAACCACGGACGCAGCCTCACCGACGGGCATCCCGGGGGCTATGTGGCTAACCTGGATGACTACGACGCGGAAATCAGCTGCGCGCTTGAGGCCATGGAGGTGGACCGGCCGGCAGGTGCAGGAACAGGTGCAGCCCTGATGGGGCATTCGACAGGCGGGCTGGTCGCCGCGCTGTGGACCAGCCGGCATCCAGGCCGCGTGAAGCACCTGATCCTGAACAGTCCCTGGCTGGAGATGCACGGCAGTTCCTTGGTCCGCCGCGCCGCCCAGGCCATGGTGGGACCTCTGGCACGGGTGCGCCCCGAGGCGGTCCTTCGCCTGCCTGAGCGCGGCTTCTACTTCCGTTCCATCAGTAACACCGCCGAGGGTGAGTGGCCGCTGGATGAACGATACCGTCCCCCTTTAGCGTTTCCTGTCAGGGCAGGCTGGCTGAGCGCTGTGTTGGCCGGTCACACCCAGGTCGCCCGCGGACTGCGCCTGGAAATCCCCGTGCTCGTCCTGACCTCGTCCACCAGCGCCAACGGCATGGTGTGGCAGGAAGCCATGCGTCGCTCCGATGCCGTCCTGGACGTGGATGTCATTGCACTTCGGGCGATGGCCCTTGGACACAGCGTGACGCTGGAACGCATCGAGGGGGCACTGCATGATGTGTTCCTGTCCGCGCCGGACGTTCGGGCGGAGGCCTATGCACGCCTTTCGCGCTGGATCCGGGGATACATGGATGCGCCGGCGCACGGGGAGAAAGGGACGCATGACCACAACGGATGAATCAGTCAGCTGGCGGCCGGACATCCTGGGACCAGGGTTTGAATGCAGGGACCTGCCGCTGCCACCGGACGACGAGGGGGACGTCAGGGCAACCCTGATCCGCCACGCTCCCCCGCCCGTTCCACCCGCTTCAGCTACCGGGCCGGGCTTTCTTTCCACAGTCTTCCGACGCCGGAACCGCGGTTCAGCGGCGGCTCCGGCAGGACCCCCACGTGTAGTCCTCTACCTGCACGGCTGGGCGGACTACTTCCTGCAGACAGAACTGGCCGAGTACCTCACGTCATCAGGATTCCACTTTTATGCTCTGGACCTGCGGAAATTCGGGCGCAGCCTCAGGCCCGGCCAGACACCCGGATACACCTCCGACCTATCAATCTACGACCAAGACATCGCCGCGGCCCTGGCCGAAACAGGCAAGGACGTCGCGGCCAGGACCGGTAACAGTGCACCAGCCCGTGTGCATATCGTGGCCCATTCCCTCGGGGGTCTTATTGCCTCGCTTTGGGCAGACCGCCATCCCGGTCGCATCGGGACGCTCGTTCTCAACTCCCCTTGGCTGGAACTTCAGGGAAGCAGCCTGGTCCGCAGCATCGCCATGCACCTGGTAGAGCCTTTTGCCCGCACTGACCCGAAGCGGCCTTTCCGGTTCCCGGAGATGCCCGCTTACTGGGAAAGCGTCAGCAGTGAAGCGCACGGGGAATGGTTCCTGGACCCGTCGTGGCGGCCGCGCGCCTCTTTCCCTGTCCGCGCAGGCTGGACCAAAGCCGTGCTGGCCGGGCATGCTTCAGTGGAGCGCAAGCTCACCATCGATGCGCCCGTCCTGGTCCTGTTGTCCGGCCGCACCCGGATTCAGGCCGAATGGACGGAAGATCTCATGCGGGCGGACGCCGTGATCGATGTCGAAGAAACGGCCAGGCGCGCCTTGGGCTTGGGCCGGCGGACGGCAGTCTTCCGATATCCGGGTGCCCTGCACGATATTTTTCTGTCCCGGCGGACGATCAGGGAGCAGGCATACCGGGACGTTGCTGCGTGGTTGGCTGCCTATCCCGATTGAATGGCACAGGCGTGCTACGTCCCTGCAGGCGCGGCGTCCACGGCTCCACCGTAGCGTCTGTCCCGCTTGGCATAGATTTCCACAGCCTCCCAGAGGGTGCGGCGGTCGACATCCGGCCACAGGGTGTCCATGAAAACGAACTCCGCATACGCTGACTGCCACAGGAGGAAGTTGGAGAGCCGTTGTTCGCCGGAGCTCCGGAGGAAGAGGTCCACGTCTGGCAAATCGGGCTCGTCCAGATACTTCTGGATGGTCTTTTCCGTTACAGAGCCGGGCTTCAGCCGGCCGGCAGCGACGTCTTGCGCAATGGCCGACACAGCGTCGGCCAGCTCGGCCCGGCCACCGTAATTAACACACATGGTCAACGTGCAGGTGTCATTGGCGCGTGTGTAGTCTTCGGCTTCTTCCAGCTCTTTGATTACCGACCCCCAGAGGCGGGGTCTGCGCCCTGCCCAGCGGATGCGGACACCCCATTCGTCAAGCTGGTTCCGCTGGCGACGCAGCACATCTTTGTTAAATCCCATGAGGAACCGGACTTCCTCGGGAGACCGCCGCCAGTTCTCCGTGGAGAACGCATAAACGCTCACGTACTTTATCCCGAGCTCAATGGCACCGGCCATGACGTCAAGGAGCGCGGGTTCTCCGGCCTTGTGTCCTTCAATGCGCGGCAGTCCCCGCTGGTTTGCCCAACGGCCATTGCCGTCCATCACGATCGCCACGTGGCGGGGAATCAATTCACTGGGGATGCTGGGGGGCACTGCTCCGGACGAATGGGGATAAGGTGCCTGTACCGGCGCTGTCCTTGCCGGGGGTGTCTTGCTCTTCTTTCCTAGTGCCACAGTCAGCTTCGCTCCACGTGTTTGAGTGATTTCAAGGCCCGTTCAAGATGCCACTGCAGGTAGCTGGCCACCAAACCTGCAGCCTCCCGGCGATGCCGGGAATCGGACACATCCGCAACGGCCCAGTTTCCCGTGAGGAGCGCGGCCAGCAGCACGACCGTCTCCGCTGCAGGCGCCGGCGACCCCGGGGGCCGGCAGTCACCACAAACCATCCCTCCGAGGGGAGCAGCAAATGCGGTGTGCGGTCCGGGTGTGCCGCACCTGGCACAGTCCGTGAAGCTCGGCGCCCATCCTCCTGTGGCTAACGCCCTCAGCAGGTAGGAATCGAGGATAAGTTCCGGTGGATGCTCCGACCTGCTGAGCGCAGCCAAAGCGCCAACGAGCAGGTTGTACTGGGCTGTCCCCGATTCGGCGTCGGCGTCGGTGAGTTTCTCTGCAGTTTCCGTCATGGCAGCTGCCACGGTGAACCGTCCGTAATCGGAAGCGATGCTGCTGCCGTATGCCCCTTTGGCGACGGCCTGCGTCACGATGTCCAGCGTGCGGCCTGACACCAACTGCAGGTCCGCAACCATGAACGGTTCCAGCCGGGCTCCAAAGCGGCTGCTTGTACGCCGTACGCCCTTGGCTACGGCCCGCACCTGGCCATGGTGCTTGGTCAACAGCGTAATGATCCGGTCAGCTTCACCCAGCTTGTGGGTACGGAGCACCACGGCGTCATCCCGGTAGGAGCGGGCTGCAAAAGACGATGGGTTGGCCACACCTAATCTTCGCATCAAGTTGACGCCATGCATGGACAGCGCGCTGCGTGTGGTGGCCCACCGGGGGCCACCACACGCAACAGCAGTTACGCCTGGGCGTCCCGAACGGCGCGGTTGACTGCCGAGATCAGGGCCTTGAGCGAGGCAGTGGTGGTGCTGGGGTCTATTCCGACACCCCAGAGGACACGTTCGCCCACGGCGCACTCCACGTAGGCGGCTGCACTGGCGCTGCCGCCTTCAGAGAGAGCGTGTTCGCTGTAGTCCAGGACACGCACGTCCACACCGTCGTGGTGCAGGATGTCCAGCAGGGCCGCAATGGGTCCGTTGCCATGCCCGGTCCGGCGCACCTCGGTACCGTCAATGCGAAGGTTCGCGTTCATGGCCATGGCACCGGTTTCATCGGTCTCCGTGCTGACACTGCCCAGCGAATACCGGCCCCACTGGGCCTGTTCCTCGTCCGAGGGCAGGTATTCGTCCTGGAAGATCTGCCACAGCTGGGAACCGCTGACCTCGCCGCCCACCGCATCTGTCCTGCGCTGGATGACCCCGGAGAACTCGATCTGCGCACGGCGCGGCAGATCCAGGTTGTGCTCGTTCTTCAGCAGATACGCGACGCCGCCCTTGCCCGACTGGGAATTCACACGGATTACAGCCTCGTAGCTGCGGCCGAGGTCCTTCGGGTCGATGGGCAGATAGGGAACCTGCCACGTGAAGTCCTGGACGGGAACCCCGGCAGCGGCGGCATCCTTCTCCAGTGCCTCGAAGCCCTTCTTGATGGCATCCTGGTGCGAACCGGAGAAAGCCGTGAAAACGAGGTCCCCACCATAGGGAGCACGCTCGGGGACTGGCAGCTGGTTGCAGTATTCGACCGTGCGGCGTACTTCGTCGATGTCCGAGAAGTCGATCATCGGGTCGATGCCCTGCACAAACATGTTCAGGCCCAGCGTGACCAGGTCCACGTTGCCCGTCCGCTCACCGTTGCCGAACAGGCAGCCCTCGATGCGGTCCGCCCCTGCCAGGTAGCCCAGTTCAGCTGCCGCAACACCCGTGCCACGGTCATTGTGGGGGTGCAGGGAGATGATGATGCCTTCACGCGGGTGCAGGTTCCTGTGCATCCACTCAATGGAGTCCGCGTATACATTCGGCGTTGCCATCTCCACGGTCGCCGGCAGGTTGATGATGACCTGCTTGTCCGCGGATGCTTCGAAAACGTCCGCGATTGCATTGCAGACACGGGCTGCGTACTCGAGCTCGGTTCCCGTGAAGGATTCCGGCGAGTATTCGTACGTGATGTGCGTGTCCGTCAGGGTCTCTTCGTACTTCTTGCACAACCGTGCTCCCTGCAGGGCAATATCCAGGATTCCGTCCTCGTCCTGGTTAAAGACCACCCGGCGCTGCAACACGGAAGTGGAGTTGTACAGATGCACGATCGCCTGCTTGGCACCAACCAGGGACTCGTACGTCCGCTCGATGAGGTGCTCGCGCGCCTGCGTCAGCACCTGGATGGTGACGTCGTCCGGAATATGCCCGCCTTCAATCAGTTGGCGGACAAAATCGAAGTCGGTCTGCGAGGCCGAGGGGAACCCGACTTCGATTTCCTTAAAGCCCATTTTCACGAGCAGCTGGAACATCTTCAGCTTGCGGGCCGGGCTCATGGGATCGATGAGCGCCTGGTTGCCGTCGCGCAGGTCCACCGCGCACCAGCGGGGAGCCTTGGTGATGACTTTGTCCGGCCAGGTCCGGTCCGGGACCTCAACGGTGATCTGGTCCTGGAAAGGCAGGTACCGGTGGATCGGCATACCGGAGGGCTTTTGTGCATTGCGCATGTCGTGTGGCCTTTTCTCTAAGTAATCAGTGAAAGCTTAGCCGGGCACAACGAAACTCCGCGGCGAGGGTGGCCCAGCGTCAGATAGCTTTCAGGCCTCGCCGCGGCAGCTAAGAAGAAGCATTCCCGCACGCACAGATTCACCCTAGCACGGTGCGTATGATGACAGTGCAACACCATATGCAACGTCCACTATGCAGACGCCGCGACGGTGGCAACGCCGGCGGCAGCGTCCACCCAAGGAGCCACATTGCCAGAGTCGGGGATCACACTTTCCAACATCGATCACAGCGTCAGGCCGCAGGACGACCTCTACCAGCACGTCAACGGGGCCTGGCTGAACAGCACCACCATCCCTGACGACCGGCCGCTGGAAGGTACCTTCACCGCATTGCGCGACGAGGCCGAACTTGCGGTCAGGGCCATCATTGAGGAAGCCGCTGCCAAGGGACAGGACGCCTCCGGCGTCGAACAGCAGGTGGGCGGGCTGTACGCCAGCTTCATGGACGAAGCCGCTGCCGAAACCAAGGGCCTTGATCCGATCCGTGGCCGCCTGGAGGAGATCAAAGCCACCTCGTCCGTGACGGAGTTCGCCTCACTCATGGGGCGGCTGTTCCGCTCGGACGTGTCCGGCTTGTTCTCCATCTACCCTGCCCCTGATGCAGGCAACCCGGAACGGGTCCTCCTCTACATTGGCCAGGGCGGGCTGGGGCTTCCCGACGAGTCGTACTACCGTGAAGAAAAGTTCGCGCCCATTGTGGCAGCCTACGGCGGATACATCACCAAGCTCTTCGACCTGGCCGGAATTCCCGACGCCGATGCCGCCTCCGGGCGTATTGTCGCCTTGGAGACCGCACTGGCTTCCCACCACTGGGACAAGGTCACGCTCCGCGACCCGCAGAAGACGTACAACCTTAAGAGCGCGGAAGAAGCAAAGGCACTCTTCCCGCTCCTGGAAACGTGGTTTGCAGCAGCGCGGGTCGAAGCATCCAAGCGAAGCGAACTCGTAGTCAGCACTCCGGATTTCTTTACCGGCGCCACAGCCCTGCTCGAATCGGAAAGCCTGGAAACCTGGAAAGAGTGGCTTACGCTCCGCGTCCTGAACTCGGCTGCGCCCTACCTGTCCTCTGACTTCGTGGACACCAACTTCGAATTCTACGGAACCACCCTAAGCGGCACGCCCCGTAACAAGGAACGCTGGAAGCGTGGCGTCGCCGTCGTCGAAGCCGCCTTGGGCGAGGCCGTTGGGCAGATCTACGTGGAACGCCACTTCCCGGCCGGCCACAAGGCACGGATGCAGACACTGGTGGCCAATCTGATCGAGGCTTACCGCCAAAGCATCACCTCCCTTGAGTGGATGGGGGAAGAAACAAAGGCCGAAGCCCTCAAGAAGCTTGAAGCATTCCGCCCCAAGATCGGTTTCCCGGAAAAGTGGATCGACTACTCGGGCGTGAAGATCGATCCCCAGGATCTCCTGGGCAACGTCGAACGGGCCCACGATGCCGACGTTGAACGGCATTTGGATGAAGTGGGCAAGCCGGTCGATCTCGACAAGTGGCTCATGACGCCCCAGACGGTCAACGCCTACTACCATCCGATGCTCAATGAGATCGTTTTCCCGGCTGCCATCCTGCAGCCACCGTTCTTTACTGCCGACGCCGACGACGCCGTCAACTACGGCGGCATCGGTGCTGTGATTGGCCATGAGATCGGCCACGGTTTTGATGACCAGGGCTCACAGTTCGACGGCAGTGGAGCGCTTCGGAACTGGTGGACCGAGGAAGACCGCACTGCCTTCGAAGCACGCACTGCAAAGCTGGTGGAACAGTACGACGCGTTGTCTCCGTACGCTGCGCCAGACCACAAGGTCAACGGCAAGCTCACCCTCGGTGAGAACATCGGCGATCTCGGCGGCCTGACCATTGCGTACAAGGCGTACCAGCTCAGCCTGGACGGCAAAGAACCGGAAGTGATCGATGGTTTCACCGGGGAGCAGCGTTTCTTCATGTCTTGGGCCGCTGGCTGGCGTCAGGTGATCCGGACGGAGGAAGCCATCCGCCGTTTGGCCACGGACCCCCACTCCCCCAATGAATTCCGGACCAACGCAATAGCGAGGAACCTGGACGCCTTCCACCAGGCTTTTGACGTGCGCGAGGGAGATGGCATGTGGATGGACCACGGCGAACGGGTCAGCATCTGGTAACCCTGGGCAGCAAAAAGGGCCGGGAGCCTGTGAAGTGTTCACAGGTTCCCGGCCCTTTGTGGTTTCTACAGGTATGGAACCGGACTCGCTACTGCGTGATGTACAACGGATTCACCTGTTGACACACGGCGTCGTTGGCGGTCTGGTTGACGACATCCGGGGGAACCGAGGTAGCTCCGTAGGCCGTGCCGGAAGCAAAATCCGTACCTACATAGAGCTGCACACCCGAGACCCCGGCCGCCTGCTGAACCTGGGCTGCCGGAATCCCGAACAGGGTGGCTACGTCTGTAGCTACGTCGGCAAACCCTGGCCCGTAGTAGACGGCTGTTTGTTCCACGGGATTGGCGAGGTAGGAAACGGCCTGCGAGAAGCCGTTGCCCGTCAGTACGGACAGGATCTCCTGCGCCCGGGTGCCCACTCCGCTGCCGTCGGCAACGGCTACGGGCTGGATGGCCTTGTTGTAGGCGGGAGCTGCGGGGGCCGCAGGGGTGGCCGGCGCTTCGGTCCCGGCACCCGGAGCGGGTTCGGACGCGGTAGGGCTGGACGTCGCACCTGGATTCGTCAGGTCGAGGTCGGCCCGCAAGGCTGCAAACAACTGCGATGCCTGCGGTTCCACCAGTTCCAGGCGGTTGGGGTCCAGGGCGGCTGCCTGCGTGGGAACAGAAACGAACGCAACCTTGGACACATCGATGTCCTTGAGTCGACCGCCGATGGTCAACAACGTGGGGACGGATGCGAGGCCTTCGTCGACAGTAAGGTTCTGGGTAATGACGTCCGCGATCTGCAGCAGGCGTTGCGGATTGCCCAGGGTGCCCTCGGACTTTAGTTTGCGCGTAAGGGAGGACAGGAACGCCTGCTGGCCCTTAATGCGGCCAAGGTCGCCGCCATCCCCGAAGGCGTGTCGCGTCCGCAGGAACGCCAAAGCTTGCTCGCCTTCGACCTGCGAGTTGCCTTTCGCCAAACGCAGTCCCGAGTCGGGGTCGAACACCGGGTCGCTGACGCAGACGTCCACGCCGCCCACGGCCATGGACAATTCCTTGACCGCATTGAAATCAGCCATCATGAAGTGGTCGATTTCCAACCCCGTCAGCTTGTTGACAGTGTCAACAGCGCAGCCGATGCCGGCTTCGGCCATGGCTGCGTTGATCATCACACCGCTCCTGGCGGGAAACGACTGGTTGTTGGTGTGGTCGGTGCACTCGGGCACGTCCACCAGAAGGTCCCGGGGGAAACTCATGACGCTCACGCGCTTGTTGTCCGCTGAGATGTCCAGCAGCATCATGACATCCGAGTGTCCGTATCCCGTTGAGTCTTCGACGCTGCCGTACTGGGCATTCTTGCCGTCGCGGGTATCCGAACCGAGGATGAGGATCTGGAGGCGGTCGGACTTGTCGTTAACCACGGCATCGCCGGTATCCCTGGTTTCACCGGCGCTCAGGGGTGCCTTGGTGATGTTGCTTTGGAGCCTGATGTACCAAAACGCAGCAAACGCGACACCTGCGACCAAGGCCACCGACACGACACCGGTCACGATCTTCAACCACAGGGGAAGCCCCTTGGGCGCATTCATATGGCGTGGGGTGTTCAGAGCCTCCCCGCCATGGCGCGCCGCATCGGAAGCGGTGCCGGGGCCCTCTGGGCGGGCGTCACGACGTCGCACTATTCGGTTACCTTTCCTCAAACACGTGGATCTCCGCAATCATAGTGGCCGATTCTGGGAAGTTCCTTATCGACCCCCCAGCCACGCCGTTGTGGAGATACCGGTCAGAAGCCGAGCTTGACCAGCTGTTTGGGATCCCGTTGCCAGTCCTTGGCCACCTTGACGTGCAGATCAAGGTAGATCCGCGTTCCAAGCAGGGTCTCGATGCCCTTGCGGGCATTCGTGCCGACTTCCCTGAGCCGGCTGCCGCCCTTGCCGATGATGATTGCTTTTTGCGAGGGACGCTCAACATAGAGATTGACCCGGACATCGAGCAGCGGATTGTCCTCCGTGCGCCCTTCCCTGGGCACGATTTCCTCAACCACAACGGCCAATGAATGGGGCAGCTCATCGCGGACGCCTTCCAGTGCCGCCTCCCGGATCAGTTCGGCGATCATCACCGCCTCGGGTTCATCCGTCAGCTCGCCGTCGGGGTACAAAGGTGGCGACGGCGGCATGTGCTTAATGAGGACATCGGCCACCGTGCCCACCTGGAAGCCATCTGCCGCCGAAACCGGGACAATGTCGGCCCACCCCTGGCCCCCGAGGACCTCGCGGCCCAGTTCTGCAACGGCCAGCAGTTGTTCGGTCAGGGCCTGCCGGTCCACCAGGTCTGTCTTGGTGACGATTGCCACGATCGGCTTCTTCCCGACGGCGGCGAGCTGGGCTGCGATGTACTTGTCGCCCGGACCAATTTTCTCGTTGGCCGGTAGACAGAACCCGATGGCGTCAACCTCGGCGAGGGTGTCAGCCACCAACTCGTTAAGCCTCTTGCCCAGCAGGGTCCTCGGCCGGTGCAGCCCCGGAGTGTCAACCAGGATCAACTGCGCGTCCTCGCGGTGGACTATCCCGCGGATGGTGTGGCGCGTGGTCTGCGGCTTTGCGGAGGTGATGGCAACTTTTTGTCCAACCAACGCGTTGGTCAAAGTCGACTTGCCCGCATTGGGACGCCCCACCAAAACCGAGAATCCGGCGTGGAAGCCACCGTAAGGCTCTTCGGCGCCGTGCGTCTTATTTTGCTTGCTCACGTGGAACTCCCTGTTGCGTTGTATCGGCCTCATCGAAGAGGTCCTCAAAGTCAGTGTCTTCCTTTGGCATGGCCGCCGCAATGATGTGGCTGACCCTGTTGCGCCGGCCTTCCAGGCGGTCGGCCCGAAGGCTGATGCCGTGCACCTCGACGGTGCTGCCAACGATGGGGACCTGCCCCAGGGCCTTCGCCAGCAGGCCACCTACCGAGTCGACCTCGTCGTCATCAAGGTCCATGTCAAAGAGTTCCCCGAGGTCGTCGATGCTCATCCGGGCACTGACGCGGAAGCTTCCGTCGCCCAGGTCAACAGCCTCTTCGGCGGCGGCGTCGTATTCATCGACAATCTCACCCACGATTTCCTCAATGAGGTCCTCCAGGGTTACCAGGCCGGCAGTTCCGCCATATTCGTCGATAACGATGGCCACATGGGTGGACTCCTGCTGGAGCTCCTTCAGAAGATCGCTGACAGGCTTGGACTCGGGAACGTAGCGTACTTCCCTTGCCAGCGAATCGACGTCGTGTGGCGGGAGCCCGGGTTCGGTGCGGTGCATGGCCGCAGCTACATCCTTGAGGTAGAGGATGCCGCGGATCTGGTCAGTGTTCTCTCCGATGACCGGGATACGTGAGTACCCTGAGCGCAGGAAAAGTGCCATCGCGGCTTCCAGGTCCGAGCCCGTGGAAATGCTGACGATGTCCGTGCGGGGAACCATGACGGAGCGGACCAGCGTGTCGCCAAAGTCAAAGACGGACTGGATAAGCTCGGCTTCGTTGTCTTCGATCATGTCTGATTCCGCGGCACGGTCGACGAACTCGCGGAATTCCTCTTCGCTGACGAACGCATCGTCACCGGCCGGGGCACCCGGTGCCACCGCAGTTCCCAGGGCAACCAGCCAGCCGGGAATGGGACCCAGAACCCAGCAGAGGAACCTGATCAAAGGAGCGGTGAACCTCACCACCGGACCGGAGTGCGTCCTGCCCAGTTGCCGGGGCGAAACACCGACGAGGACGAAGCCGATGACTGCCATGATGCCTGTGGCTGCGAGCCCTGTGAGCCACACATTGTCCAGCAGGCTGTGAAGGACCAGCGCCACAGCAACAGCGGCAGCCATCTCGAACCACACCCGCCAAAACCGCAGCGCCCGCGTGTGCGCTACAGGGTCCTTCAGGATGCTTGCAAGGGCCCTTCCCTTGCTGCGGAGGACGGATTGCTCGGCCTCGTGCCGCGGCAGGAAATTGAAGGCTGCCTCGGCGGCAGTCAACAGGGCGACAAAGCTGAGGAAAACCAGAGCCATGCCGACCAGGATCAATAAGGTCACTGCATGGTCTCCATGGGGGCGTCCTTGCCGAGGAACCCGGAGAGAAGCTCGCGCTGCAGCCCGAACATCTCTTCCTTTTCTTCGGGCTCGGCGTGGTCAAACCCCAGCAGGTGGAGGATGCCGTGCGTCGTCAGCAGGAGCATCTCCTCCTGGGTGGGATGACCGGCATTGCGGGCCTGGACCTCTGCCACCTGGGGGCAGATGGCGATGTCTCCGAGCATGCCCTGCGGGGCAGGCTTGTCCGGCGTTCCGGGGGTCAGCTCATCCATGGGCACGGAGAGGACATCCGTGGCGCCGGGTTCGTCCATGAGTTCGATGTGCAGCTTCTCCATGGCCGGCTCATCCACCAGGAGAATCGACAGCTCCGCCTGGGGATGGATGTAGAGGCGTTCGAAGATGTAGCGGGACAGCGTCACAAGCTGCTCTTCATCCACTGCCACACCGGACTCGTTGTTGACCTCAATGCTCATTTTCGTTCTCCACGTTTGTGATGGGCGTCCCCCGAACGGTGGGCGTCGTCCCACGTGCTGTAGGCGGACACGATGTCTGCCACGAGCCGGTGGCGGACAACGTCCGAAGCTTCGAGGATCGAGAAGTTGATGCCGTCGATGCCCTTGAGGATTTCACGGACGATCCGGAGGCCCGAGGTCGCGCCGAAAGGCAGGTCTACCTGCGTGACGTCCCCGGTGACCACCATCTTGGAACCGAATCCCAGGCGGGTCAGGAACATCTTCATCTGTTCCGGGGTTGTGTTCTGGGCCTCGTCGAGGATGATGAAGGCGTCGTTCAACGTGCGTCCGCGCATGTACGCCAGCGGTGCAACTTCGATTGTTCCGGCGGCCATGAGGCGCGGTATGGACTCAGGGTCCATCATGTCGTGCAATGCGTCGTACAGGGGACGCAGGTACGGATCGATTTTGTCGCTGAGGGTTCCGGGCAGGAAGCCCAGCCGCTCCCCTGCCTCAACAGCGGGACGGGTGAGGATGATGCGGTTGACTTCCTTCAATTGCAGGGCCTGCACGGCTTTGGCCATGGCCAGGTAGGTCTTGCCGGTACCGGCCGGACCGATTCCGAAAATCACTGTGTTGTCATCGATGGCATCGACGTAGTTCTTCTGGTTCAACGTCTTGGGGCGGATGGTCCGGCCCCTGCTGGAGAGGATGTTGTGGGTCAGAACATCCACGGGGTTCTGGGCCGACTGCGACCGCAGCAGGGACACGAGCTGCTGCAAGACGTCAGGGGTGACTACGGTGCCTTTGGCGACCAGTCCGCGGACTTCCTCCAGAAGCCGCATGATCCTGGGGATAACGGTCGTAGGGCCCGTCATGGACAGCTCGTTGCCGCGGACGTGGAAGCTGACATCCGGGAACTGCTCCTCGATGTATCGCAAGGCCTCGTCGTGGCTGCCCAGCGAGTGAACCATCTGATCGGAGTTGTCGAACGTGACGATTTCCGTGCGCGTACCCGGTAAGGTGTGCGGGAACTCTGTGGAGGCCGGGTTCCCGTTGCCGGTCCGCTGCCGCCCATTCAGGGATTCACTCATAGTGGTGGCCGTGTGGCCTGTTCTCCTCGGGTTGGTTCTCAGTTGCCTTCAATCCTACGCCAGCCCGCCCTTCGGCGGACGCCTTCTGTCGCCCCGGCCGGGCAGGCAGGCGCCCTGCGACATTTTGTCTCAACTCGGCATCGGGCCGGTATCAATACTGTTTCAGTTGCGGCGCATGCCCGGAAATCCCCGGTGACCGCCGCCGCCGATGTGCCAAGCTGGCATGGCGGCAGAAACAACGCCACGTGAAAAACTTCCGGCGGACACCGCCGAAACCAAGGCAAGGACCCCCCATCAAGCAGCCGGCACACACCCAGCATGGCGCACCACAACGGAGGAAATCCGTGGTGGCCGCGCCGGCAATGCTTGCTGTCCTCCTGTTGACGGGCTGCATCGCCAACGGTGGTTCCACTCCGGAGTCCACCAGCCCCCCGGCGGCCAGTCTCCAGGAGGCCCCGGCCAGCAATGCACCGCTGGAAACAACCCAGGCTTCCACCAAGATTCCCGTGTACTGGATCGGTCGCAGCAAGGACGAGGTGTACCTCTACCGCGAGTTCCGGGACATTTCGGGTGATGGGAACCCCGTGACCACAGCCCTGCGGATCATGATGGCCGACAAGCCGCTGGACCACGACTTCTTCACGCCGTGGCAGGAGCCCGGCAGTTTGGCCACCTCGATTTCCGGCAAGAACGTCATCACGGTTGACGTTTCCCGTGATGCCTTCAACTCCAACCTCGACGCCGGCATGGCGCAGCGGGCAATCCAGCAGCTCGTCTATACGGCTACCGCGGCTGCTTCGTCGTCGGGACTGATCAATTCCGGGCAGCAGATCCAGGTAGTCATCCTGGTGGACGGACATACGGATTTCATGGCCTTCGGCCAGGTCCGCCTCGGCCAGCCCATGTCCCGGGATGCCTCCTTGGTGGCCCCCCTGTGGATTATCGATCCCCAGGAAGACAACGCCCTTCCGCCCGGAGCCGTCAAGTTCAATGGACGCACCACCAACAGCTCACTGCCCGTGGCCTGGCAGATTCTGCAGGACAATGGCAACGGGGACCGGGCCAACCTGCTGACCGGCCAGACGAAAGCTTCCGGCGAGGCCGGGCAACTCGGCGTCTTCTCCTTCAGCGCCACGCTGAAGCCCGGGAAGTACGAGGTTCGTGTTTCGCAGGTGGACGCATCCGGCCAAACCGATGAAAGCACCACCGATACCCGGCTGTTCCGCGTCCAATAACCCTGCCGGGCGGTACCCGGGCGGAGCTGTCGGCAGCGCCTACCAGCGTCCCAGGACATCGCTGGCAAGAACGACGGCGGCAGGACCCGCCGTCGACGACCGCAACACGTGGTGACCCAAGAGCGCCGTAACGGCCCCCGCGTCACTGAGCCGGGTAACTTCCCGCGGTGAGATGCCGCCTTCCGGTCCCACGATCAAAAGCACTTCAAGGGGTGCTTCTGTCCCGTCAGCCACCAGGCTTGCCGCTTCCAGGACAGACCGCAGGGAGTTCCTGGCGTCCTCATGCAGGATGATGGCCATGTCTGCTGCCGCGACCGCCTTGGACAGGCCGGCCGAGTCCGCCACAGGACGAACCTCGGGTATCCAGGACCTGCGGGCCTGCTTGGCCGCAGCTGCCACCACGGACTGCCACTTGGCATGGGCCTTGGCTGCCCGGTCGCCCTTCCACCGGACAATGGAACGTTCGGCCTGCCACGGCACCACCGCATCAATTCCAAGCTCGGTAGCCGTCTCAATGGCCAGCTCGTCGCGGTCGCCCTTGGCCAAGGCCTGGACAAGCACCAGACGGACCGCAGGGCGCTGCTCGAAGGAAACCTCACCGGCCTTAACGGACAACGACCCCTGCCCGGCTTCAACCACCGTCCCGGTGAGGCGGGTCCCGGCGCCGTCGGTGATGTCCACGGATTCACCGGCCACGATCCGCTTTACCGTGACAGCGTGCCGGGCTTCCTGTCCGTCCAGGACGAACACCGAGCCCGGCCCGACGCCATCCAGCGCACCCGGCGAGGCGAAGAAAACGGGATTGCTCACCGCTACAGGTTACCGAGCTTGTCCCGGAGCTTGGCGAACATGCCGCCGCTGGCCACCAGCTTGCCCTCCGTGAACTGTTCCCCGCGCAACTTGGCGAGCTGCCTTAGCAGGTCTTCCTGCGCCGCATCCAGCTTGCTGGGCGTCTCAACATGGAGGTGCACTTTTAGGTCGCCGCGGCCATACCCACGCAGGTGTGTCACACCGAGACCACGCAGGGTGATGATTTCACCGGATTGGGTTCCGGACTTGACGTCGATTTCCTGCGGGCCGTCAAAGGTTTCAAGGTTCAATTCGGTGCCGAGCGCGGCTGCAGTCATCGGCACGCTCAACGTTGCGTGGAGGTCGTCGCCTTCCCTGACGTACGTGGGATCGTTGTTGACCCGGATCTCCACGTACAGGTCGCCGGCCGGACCACCTGCAGGACCGGCCTCGCCCTGGCCGGAGAGCTGGATACGGGTTCCTGTGGCTACACCCGCGGGGACCTTGATGGTGAGCGAACGGCGGCTGCGGATACGTCCCTGGCCGCTGCACTCGTTGCACGGATCCTTGATGATGGTGCCGAAGCCCTCACAGGAACCACAGGGTGCCGTGGTCATCACCTGGCCGAGGATGGACCGGACCGCGCGCTGTACCTGGCCGCTTCCGCCACAGATGTCGCACCGCTCCGGATGCGTGCCCGGGCGGCAGCAACTGCCGTCACAGGTGGGGCATACGACGGCGGTATCTACTTCAAGCTTCTTATTGACACCGAAGACGGCATCCTTGAGGTCGATCCTGACGCTGATGAGGGCGTCCTGTCCGCGGCGTACACGGGAAGCCGGGCCTGCGTGGCCGCCTGCGCCACCGCCGAAGAAAGTATCGAAGATGTCCTGGAACGCGAAACCCTGGCCGGAGTAGCCGCCACCGAACCCGTTGTCGGTACCGTTCTCGTTGCCGGTTGCATCGTAGACCCGCCGCTTCTGGGGGTCGGACAGGACTTCGTAAGCATGGGTCACTGCTTTGAACTGTTCCGCGACGTCCTCGCCCGGGTTGACGTCCGGGTGAAGCTTTCGTGCCAACTTTCGGTACGCCTTTTTGATCTCTTCTCCGGTCGCTTCCGGGGAGACTCCCAAAACGTCATAGTGGCTGCTCAAAGTCGGTATCTCTTCCTTGTTGTACTGCAGTTCTTTACCCCGGGGCTGCTTCAGCCACCGAGAATTCGTGACAGGTATCTGGCCACGGCGCGTACCGCGGCCATGGTGGTGGGATAGTCCATCCTGGTGGGACCAAGGATTCCGACTTTGGCTCCCGAGCCGTACCCGGTAGCCACCACCGATGCTTCCGCCAGCCCGTCGTAGGGGTTCTCGCGCCCGATGCTGACCGTTACACCCCGTGGGTCGTCGCCCATATCCGACAACAACCGGAGCATGACCACTTGTTCCTCAAGGGCTTCAAGAACCGGGCCGATGCTCAGGGGAAAGTCGACGTTGGAGCGGGCCAGGTTGGCAGTTCCGGCCAGCAGAATCCGCTCCTCCCTGCTGGTATCGCTCAAAGTTTCGAGTCCGTGGGCAAGTCTCTGCGCCAGGCCCCGGAGCTCGGGACGGCACAGCGCGACCACCGAGGGAAGAACCTGGGGCAGGAGGGACAACTGCGTGCCGGCAATGCTGCCAAGGAACTTGGAGCGCAGAGCCATCAGGGCGTCGTTGGAGACCTCAGATCCGGTCTCGATGACTTTCTGGCCCACGCTGCCGGTGTCGGCGATGAGGACTGCCAGTACCTGGGTTGGGCCCAGGAGGACGAATTCCACGTGGCGTACCAGGGCTTGCTTGGAGTGGGGATACTGCACCACGGCCACCTGGTTGGTCAGCTGGGACAGCAGCCGTACGGTCCGCTCCAGGATGTCATCAAGATCATCCGGTCCTTCAAGCAGGGAATGGATGGCGCGCCGTTCCGCAGCAGACAGAGGCTTGACCTGTGAGATCCGGTCCACGAACAGGCGATAGCCCTTGTCCGTGGGAATGCGCCCCGCACTCGTGTGCGGCGCTGCGATGAGGCCTTCCTCTTCCAGGACCGCCATGTCGTTCCTGATGGTGGCACTGGACACGCCAAGATGGTGCCTCTCCACCAACGCCTTTGACCCCACGGGCTCCCGGGAGTGTACGTAGTCCTCAACGATGGCACGGAGCACTTCAAGCTTGCGTAGCTCACTCATTGCAACACCTCCTGACGACTTTCCCCGGTCCCGCCGACCACTGATCGCGGGACAGACGGCTCACACCGTTTTTAGCACTCAACATGCCCAAGTGCTAATAGTCTAGTATGCGCCCCGGCGTTGTTAGCATGGAAACCGCCCGCCGGGATGTCGGGCGCGGGCCGCGCACCCTTGCCGTCCTGCTAATCCCGCCCAGCTACGAGAGGCAGGCCCTTGGCCTTTGACACGTGGGGTCCCACCGATCTCTCCGCCCCGGCCAAAACCGGGCTCCCTGAGGTCGCCGTCCAGCGGGGCATGGTCCTGGAGGACGTGCAGTCCGGCTGGGTGGGAGAAGTCACGCGCGTGGAGAAATCCGGCGGAATGCATATCGTGTCGCTGGAGGACCGCCGGGGCAAGACCAAATCCTTTCAGCTCGGTTATGGCTTCCTTCTGGAAGGCCAAGCCATCCGGCTCATGCCGCCCGCGGCGAAAGCGCCCGCCTCGCCGGCAGGTGGCCGTACAGCATCCGGCTCGGTGCGGGTGGAGGGCCAGCGGGCCCAGGTAGCCAAGGCGAGCCGCATCTGGGTTGAGGGCAAGCACGATGCCGAACTCGTGGAAAAAGTCTGGGGTGACGACTTGCGGGCCGAGGGGATCGTGGTGGAACCACTGCACGGCGTGGATGACCTTAAGGCCGCGATTGCCGCCTTCAAGCCTGGTCCCGGGCGTCGGCTTGGCATCCTGGTGGACCACCTTGTGGCCGGCTCCAAGGAATCCCGGATCGCTGCGGAGGCGATGACGTTTCCCGGTGCCACGGGAAACGTACTGATTGTCGGGCACCCTTATGTGGACGTATGGCAGGCGATCAGACCCAAAGTCCTCGGCATCGAGCAGTGGCCCTCAGTTCCCAGGGGCATGGACTGGAAAACGGGAATCCTGAAGGCTTTTGGGTGGCCGCACACCACCGCCGAGGACATCGGCCTGGGCTGGCAGCGGCTCCTGGGGGCGGTACGTACCTACGCCGATCTCGAGGCCTCGCTGTTGGGGAGGGTGGAAGAAGTCATCGACTTCCTCACGGTCCCTTAGCGGAAATTCCCGGCGCGGGTCACGGCACCGTGGTCCCGGAACCCGGCCGGGACACAGTATTCTGGGACAGCAAGACCGCAGCACCTCGAAGCAAAGGGAACACACCGTGGCAGACAACGCACCTGATGAGCCGGGCCGGGCCGCTGGTCAGCCCCAGTACCATGGCGCACCTGCGAACGCACTCCCCCTGACCGCAGGCGAAGACCGCCAGTGGGCCACCTTGGCGCACTTCGGCGGCATCCTGGGCTGCATTCCCTCCCTGCTGATCTACCTGATCTTCAAGGACCGCGGGCCCTTCACGGCCCAGGAATCCAAGGAAGCACTGAATTTCACGCTTCCTCCCACCATTGCCGCCGCAGTGGCGAACATCCTGGTGCTCCTGCCGGTGGTGGGCAACATCTTCGCGGTCATTGCCACAGCCATCTGGGTGGCCCTGACCTGCTTCTCCGTCTCAGCCGGTATCCGCGTCAACCACGGGCAGCCGCACCGCTACCGGTTCAACCTCCGCTGGATCAAGTAGCTCACTCCGGCAAGATCCTGCGGACAACAGCATCGGCAAGCAGCCGCCCCTTGAGGGTGAGCTGCAGACTGCCCCGGAAGGCAGCCGCCGGGTCCACCAAACCATCGGCGATCAGCCCGGCCATGGCGTGCCGGCCGGAGCCACCCAGGGCATCAACGAGCAGACCCGAGGCGAGCCTCGCCTCCAGCATGATGCGCTCCACTTCCCGGGTTCCGGCGTCGAGCGTTTCGCGCCCGGCGGCCGGTGAGCTCCCAGCGGCCAGCCGCGAGGCGTAGGCCACAGGGTGCTTGACGTTCCACCAACGGACGCCGCCCACATGTGAGTGGGCGCCGGGGCCGATTCCCCACCAGTCGTCGCCGCGCCAGTACGCGAGGTTATGGCGGCAAGCCTGGTCCGGGGTCCGCGCCCAGTTACTGACCTCGTACCACTCCAGGCCGGCCTGGGAGATCAGGGCGTCGGCGAGTTCGTACTTGGCCGCGTGATCGTCGTCGTCAATACCCGGCACCTCACCGCGGCGGATTTGGGCGGCAAGCTTGGTGCCGTCTTCAACAATCAGCGCGTAGGCACTGATGTGGTCGGGTTCGTAGGAGAGGGCAGTTTCCAACGAGGTCTGCCAGTCCTCCATCGATTCCCCCGGTGTGCCGTAAATGAGGTCAAGGCTGACCGCCAGGCCTGCTTCCCTGGCCCATTGCACCACCTGGGGGACTTTACTGGGAGTATGTGTGCGGTCGAGGACCTTGAGCACATGCGGCACGGCCGACTGCATTCCGAAAGAAACCCTGGTGAACCCCGCGTCGGCCAGCACCTGCAGGGACTCCGGAGTAACGGAATCCGGGTTGGCCTCAGTGGTGACTTCGGCACCGGGCGCAAGGCCCCACTCCGCGACTGCGGCACGCAGTATCCGGGCGAGGTCCCCGGCAGGCAGCAGCGTGGGCGTTCCGCCGCCGAAGAACACAGTGCTCAGCGGGCGGCGCGGCACTCCGGAAGCGTCCAGTGCCGATGCCGCGAAAGCGACTTCGGCAACCGCGGTGCCGGCGTACGCATCCTGAGACGCGCCTCCACCCAGTTCCGTGGCAGTGTACGTGTTGAAATCGCAGTACCCGCACCTGACGGCGCAGAACGGGATGTGGACATACAGCCCGAACCTGCGGTGTTCGACGCCGGACTGCACCTGCGGGGGCAGCAGGCCGTCCGCAGGTGCCGGGTCGCCCAAAGGAAGGACGCTGGGCATGACTACTTCTTGGCCTTGTCCTTGGACTCGTCGGTGGTCAGCGCCGCGATGAACGCCTCCTGCGGCACCTCCACGCGCCCAACCATCTTCATGCGCTTCTTGCCTTCCTTCTGCTTTTCCAGCAGCTTGCGCTTACGGGTGATGTCGCCGCCGTAGCACTTGGCAAGAACATCCTTGCGGATGGCCCGGATGTTTTCACGGGCGATGATGCGGGAACCGATCGCAGCCTGGATGGGAACTTCGAACTGCTGGCGCGGGATCAGCTCGCGCAGCTTGGACGTCATCATCACACCGTAGGCGTATGCCTTGTCGCGGTGCGTAATGGCGCTGAAGGCATCCACCTGTTCGCCCTGGAGAAGGATGTCCACCTTGACAAGGTCGGCCACCTGCTCGCCGTCGGCCTTCCAGTCCAGCGAGGCGTAGCCCCGGGTCTTGGATTTGAGCTGGTCAAAGAAGTCGAACACGATTTCCGCCAGCGGAATCCAGTAGCGCATCTCGACGCGGTCCTCGGACAGGTAGTCCATGCCCCGCATTTGACCCCGCCGGTTCTGGCAGAGTTCCATGATCGCGCCCACGAACTCGTTCGGCGCAAGGATGGTCGCCGCCACCATGGGTTCGCGGACTTCGTTCACCTTGCCCGTGGGGAACTCGGACGGATTGGTCACAGTGGCGATCGACTTGTCCTCGAGGGTGACCTCGTACACCACGTTGGGAGCGGTGGAAATGAGGTCCAGGTTGAATTCGCGTTCCAGCCGTTCGCGGACGATCTCCAAGTGGAGGAGGCCGAGGAAGCCGACACGGAAGCCGAAGCCGAGGGCCGCGGAGGTTTCCGGCTCGTAGACCAGCGCAGCGTCATTGAGCTTCAGCTTGTCCAAGGCCTCGCGGAGGTTGGGGTAGTCCGTGCCGTCCAACGGGTAGAGGCCCGAGAAGACCATGGGCTTGGGATCCTGGTAGCCCCCAAGGATCTCCTGCGCAGGCTTGGCGTGGTTGGTCACGGTGTCGCCTACCTTGGACTGGCGCACGTCCTTCACGCCGGTGATCAGGTAGCCGACCTCGCCGACGCCCAGCCCCTTGGACGGGACCGGCTCCGGCGAGCTGACGCCGATCTCCAGCAGCTCATGGCTCGCCTTGGTGGACATCATCTGGATCCGCTCCCTCGGCGAGAGCTGGCCATCCACGACACGCACATAGGTGACGACACCGCGGTAGGTGTCGTAGACGGAGTCGAAGATCATGGCACGCGCAGGAGCATCGGCGTTGCCCACCGGGGCGGGAATGTCACGGACAATCCTGTCCAGCAGGGCCTCGACCCCCACTCCGGTCTTGCCGGAGACCTTCAGGACTTCCTCCGGGTCGCCGCCAATGAGGTTGGCAAGCTCCTCCGCGTATTTTTCGGGCTGTGCTGCCGGAAGGTCGATCTTGTTCAGGACCGGGATAATCGTGAGGTCGTTCTCCATGGCCAGGTACAGGTTAGCCAGGGTCTGGGCCTCGATGCCCTGCGCGGCGTCCACCAGCAGCACGGCACCCTCGCACGCGGCCAGTGACCGGGAGACCTCGTAGGTGAAGTCGACGTGCCCGGGAGTGTCGATCATATTGAGGGCGTAGGGCGTGCCCTCAACCTCCCATGGCATGCGGACTGCCTGGGACTTGATGGTGATTCCACGCTCCCGCTCGATGTCCATGCGGTCCAGGTACTGGGCCTTCATGTCGCGCTGTTGTACGACGCCGGTGAACTGCAGCATGCGGTCGGCCAGGGTCGACTTGCCGTGGTCGATGTGGGCAATGATGCAGAAGTTCCGGATGATGGCCGGATCTGTTGCGGCGGGCACCGGTGCGGTGCGGGCCATGGGAGACACGCAGGATCCTTACTGTCGACACTCACACGGCTTTTCCACCGGCTTTGCTATGGCTGGCCGGGACGCGCCGTATCTCTGATCCTCTAGTCTCCCATGAACCAGTGCTCCGCCGTACATCCGGGACCGGACAGGTGCTATGCAAGGTAGCTTTGGTGCATGGCTTTTGACTTGCGCCCTCTTGGCAGACTGGTATTGCGTTCACTCAAAGCACTGGGTGCCGGGTCAAAGCCGGGCACCCCCGCACCTTCCGCCCAAAGGCATGGCCGGGCGCCCGGCGCCGGAAAACAATCCATCGCCTATCCGGGCGACTTCACCGGCACGGCCCGCATGAACTATGCGCCAAAGCCGGACGGGCAACCGGATCCCGGGGAGATTGTCTGGAGCTGGGTCCCTTACGAAGAGGACCACTCGCGGGGCAAGGACCGTCCGGTCCTGGTGGTGGGACGCGACGGAGGCTGGCTGCTGGGCCTCATGCTGACGTCCAAGGACCACGACAACGGATACCGTGCGGGCGACTACGTTGATATTGGAAGCGGACCATGGGACCGCCAAGGACGACCCAGCGAGGTGAAACTGGACAGGGTCATCCGCCTGGATCCACAGACTGTCCGGCGTGAGGGTGCGGTCCTGGGCCAGTCGCGGTTCAATGCCGTGTCCAAGGCCATGAAGGAACGGCATCAGTGGAACTGACCACGGCTCGCAACGCCGCCGGTCTTTCTGCTAGTATTTGTAGCTGTGTGTCCGTGCAGGTCGACGGTCACGCATGGTTGGCTGCCATAGGCATCCCCACGCCGCTCAGTCGATGGCCAACCTGATAACCCTCTAGACCATTTCCGCATTAAAAAGAGAGTTCATACGTGGCTAATATCAAGTCCCAGAAGAAGCGCATCCTCACCAACGAGAAGGCTCGCCTGCGTAACAACGCCGTCAAGTCCGAGCTGAAGACTGCCATCCGCGCCGTCAACACCGCCGTTGCGTCTGCTGACAAGGATGCTGCTGCAACTGCACTTGTTGCTGCCAGCCGTAAGCTGGACAAGGCTGTCAGCAAGGGCGTTATTCACAAGAACAACGCTGCAAACCGCAAGTCGGCGATCTCCAAGAAGGTCAACGCACTCTAAGGTTTTCCAGTTCGACTGAGCTGATGAGAGGCCGGTACCCCGCGGGGTACCGGCCTCTCGCCGTCTGCCGCGCCAACGGGGCTGCCTCGCGCGTCAACGGCGCTGCCTCGCGGGTCAACGGCGCTGCGCGGACGTGGCAATCACTGTGACCGCATGTTCCACTGCATAGACAGGGTCCCTGGACAGCCCCTTCACCTGGGCATCAGCCTCGGCAACAACCTGGATTGACCGGATGAGCCCCTCGGGGGTCCATCGACGCACATCGCGCTGGGCCTGTTCAACAAGCCACGGCTGCATGCCGAGGTTCCTGGCGATGGACGCAGCAGAACCCTGTGCGCCCGCTACCTTGGCCAAGGTCCTCAGCTTTGCGGCCAGCGCTGCAACAAGCGGGACAGGGTCGACGCCCGTGGACAAGGCGTGGCGCAGCGTCGACAGGGCCAGCGGCCCGTTGCCGGCCATTGCAGCGTCCGCCACCTTGAAAGCGGTCGCCTCCACCCTGCCGCCGTAGTACCGCTCCACTGTCGCCGCGTCCACCGTAGTGGTGGCGTCAGCAATGAGCTGGTTGCATGCGGCCGCCAGTTCGGAAAGGTTGGCCCCCACGGCATTGACCAGCGCCTGGACGGCTTCTCCCTCTATCCGGCGGCCTCCGGCCTTGAATTCCGAGACGACGAAGGCCGTCTTGTCCGAGTCCTTCTTCAGTGGCTGACAATCGACGAGGGGCCAACCCGCTGATTTGACCGCGTCCAGCAGCTTCTTTCCCCGGGTTCCGCCCGCGTGCCTCAGCACCAGGACGACGTCCTCTTCAGGGTTGGAAAGGTATGCGAGTCCGTCGGCCAGGAAAGCATCGTTCATGGCTTCCAGGCCGTCCACCTCGATGAGCTTCCCTTCGCCGAAGAGCGAAGGGGCTACAGCCATGGCCAACGATCCGGCCTCGTAGGAGCCCGCGGACAGCCTGGTGAGCTCAACATCGGGAGACGAGGATCGTACCTGCGCCCGGATACTGTCCATGGCACGGATCCCGAGGTACTCTTCCGGGCCGCTAACCAGCACTACCGGAGCCGGCGATGCGTCCCGCCAGGTGATCTGGTTCGCTGCTGCGCTCCTGGCCCGCGTGTTTTGGGCAGCCACTGGTACTTCCTTCCGGACGTTTTGGTGCAGATACCAAGTTTGCCATGCCCAGGGCGCGCATCGCGCCGGTTCGCGGGGGCAGCTCTGCGTGACGGCCGGTTGCCTCCGGCCCTCTCCAGGGCAACCACCAGCCGGTGATGAAGGGCAAGAACTCCGGTCCGGACACCACGCGGATGCAGCACGGCCCACACCACCATGACGGTCATTACGGACAACGTACACATCGCCAGGACACCCACCGGCCCTTCAGCCCAGGGCAGCGCGGCCCCAGGAAGCGCTGCAAAGAACCTGGCGATCCCGGCCACCACACCGGCGCACGCTCCCGCGACAGCCAGCGGCACAACCGCCAGTCCGGGATGGACGGCGCTCAGGGGAACGGCAATGGTTCCAAGGATGGTTATGGGAGCTACGAAAAGACCGGCAAGAAGATTCGCAGGCAGCGCGTAGGGAGACAACTGGGGCTGGAGCATGACGATGACCGGTCCGCACAGAACCTGTGCGGACAGCGGAACAGCGAACCCTGTGGCCAGCCATGCAGGCAAGCGTCCCGGGAGCCACGAACCGATCCGGGTGGCGAGGAGCACGATACCCAGGGTGGCGAGGACCGATAAGAGGAAGCCTGGGCTGCCGGCCAGGGCAGGCTCTGCAGTGAGGAGGACAATGATGGCCGCGAAGAGAAAAGACAGTGACGTTCCCCGGTGTCCACCCATGAGCGGCACCAGCCCCGCACAGCCCATAAAGGCGGCCCGAAGGACACTGGGTTCCGTCCCCACCAGCACGACGAACGCCGCCAGCCCGCCGGCAGCGAAAGCGGCGGCCGGTGGCCTGGGGAGGCGAAGGGTCCTGGCCAGAACGATGAAACCGCCAAGAACCAACGAACAATTAGCGCCGGAAACGGCCGTCAGATGCGTCATGCCTGTGGTTTGCATGTCGAGTTCCAGAGGTGCCGGCAAGGACGTGGTGTCTCCCGTGACCATTCCCGGCAGCAACCCGGCGGCATCGGGGGGCAGCCACGCCGCCGACGTGCGGAACTGCGCCCTGAGCCGGGCAGCTGCGTTCACAAGGCTCCACTCCTGTCCCACCAGTTGCGGCTTGGTGGAAGCAGACAGGACCATGGCCCCGGCGCTGCCCGGCCCCGGCTCTTTGAGCCTGCCTATGGTGCGGACGCGCGTGCCGGGCCGGACACTGCTCCACTCCCCGGTCCCCAGCACCACCAGCTGCGCGGCTCCTTGAACCACCTGCCCCTTGGCGGTCATCCTGACCATGGTTGCCGGCACCCGCCATAGTCCTCCGTCTCCCCGCCCCGGAAACGGCAGGGCCGTGGGTACGCCCGAGATCTCCACCTCGGCCACGACTGCGCCGCCATCCTGCGGTGCAGCTGCCAGTGGTCCGTCCTGCCGCTGGACAGCATCCGCGGCAGCGTGCCCGGTAGCTGCAGCTGACACGGCACAGGCCAACGCCATCGTGGCCCACATGGTCCGGCGGCGGTGTCCGCCCCTGCGCCGCAGGCCTGCCGTACCCCAGAGAACAAGCGCCAGCACCAACAGGGCAGCACACATCACAAATGCCTGCATGGCGGGAACGGCAGTGGCCACAAGTACTGAAAGCCACGTGGTGGTAACGGCAGGCAGCAAGCGCAGATCAAGGCGGCGCGGAGAATCTGCGGACTGCACGACTTCACCCACCCTGCACCGTCACCAGGTCCCGCAACTGCTCCATGAGTTTGGGACCGACCCCGCTGATGGCATCCAGCTCGTCCACGGAAGAGAACGGGCCGTGTTCCTTGCGCCAGTCAACGATCCTCCGGGCCATGACAGGCCCCACTCCGGGCAGGGTTCCCAACTCCTCAGCTGATGCGGAATTAAGATTGATGCCGTTTCCCGGACCGTCCGCAGGCGTCGGACCTGTTGATCCGTCCTGTACACCAGCAGGAGGAGCTTCCCCGGCCACCGGAACGTGGATTTTGGCACCGTCCGCCACGGTTGCCGCGAGGTTGAGCTGGTCCAACCGGGCACCGGGCGCCGGTCCTCCCGCGGCCTCAATGGCCTGGAATACCCTGCTGCCCTGGGGCAGGGACACGACTCCCGGCTTCGGCACGGCACCTGAAACATGGACCAGAAGCTGGGCGGTGGGCGTGGTGGTGCCGGGCGTGGTGGTGCCGGGCCTCTCCCCTTCCGGCCCGGAGACTTCCGTTGCAGCGGGCGGTTGGCTGACTGGCTCTGTGACCATCTGCCCGGCACGCGCCTGCCAGAAGAACCAAACCAGAAGCAGTACTCCACCCAGCAGGACCACCACGACGGCCCGCCATGGAGTCCGCCAGCGCAACCGGGGAGGCGAGGCGGCATGATCCCCTGCCATGCGGTCCTCTTCCGGAAGGTCCAGAAGCGGTGGACTCCCTTCAGGGGCCAGTCGGGAGGCAAAGCGCTGCCGGACAGCCTGGGCTGCGGCGTCCTGGGACGCATCCGGATTCCAGCGGGGCATGGATCGAGCCTATGCGGGATCGACGGCGCGCCGTGCGGCCGTATTTGCCTATGTGGAAAAGCAGGATCAGGGTTCCTGCGCCGTGCTGCCTTCCCCCACGATGACTGCCAGGACACCCAGCCCTGCGTGGGCTGCCAGAACGGCCGGCAATGCGCTGATTTGCGGAGCAGGACAACCAGGCAAAGCCTCCTGCAACCTTGCCACCAGGGTTTCCGCTTCCCCCGGGTTTCCAAAATGATGCACCGCGAGCCGGGACCGGCCGTCCGGCCGGGAACGGACCTCAGCAGCGACGATTTCCTCGAGCCGCGCGACTGCCCGTACCGCGGACCGGACCTTTTCCAGCGGCACGATCCTGCCGCCGTCGACCGCCAGGATCGGTTTGATGGACAGGACGGTCCCCAACAGCGACGCGGCGGCGCCGATCCGGCCACCGCGCCGGAGCTGTTCGAGGCTCGGCACGTAGAAGTAGACCTTGGTCTTGTCCATTTGCTGCTGCGCATAGTCACGGACTTCAGGCGCAGCCTGTCCGGCCGCCGCGGCGACCACGGCCCCTTGGACACCCATCCCCTGCGCCATCCCCACGGTGCGGGAATCAACGACTTCCACCGGAATCGTCACGCGGGCAGCAGCGAGGCGGGCGGCGTCGGCGGTTCCGGAAAGTTCAGACGAGATATGGATGGAGACGACGGCCTCAAATCCACGGCGTTGGGCGGCCAGGTACGCCTGTTCAAATTGCCCGGGTGAGGGACGCGATGTCTTCACCGAGGCGCCGGAAGCGAGTGCCAGCGACAACGTCCGGGTGATGTCGTCTTCACCTTCGCCATAGATCTCGTTCCCCACCATCACGGGCATGGGAACAACGGCCAAACGACCGTCGGCTGTAAAAGCGGATACCCACTCAGCGGGCAGTGCCGCGGCCGAATCGGTGACCACAGCAGTCTTGACGACGGCGGCAAGCGGCTCGTCAGCGACAGGAACCGGCGCCGCTGGTTGCCGGAGGCGCGCCACCCTTTCCTTGAGCCACATCCAGGCGGGTGGTTCTCGCTCAGGCACGCAACCTCCAAAGACGATGGCCGGCCGCCGGCACAGTGCCGGCGGCCGTGCAATCCCTGCTAGGCAGGGACGATGTTCACCAGTTTAGGTGCCCGCACGATCACGGTGCGGATGCCACGGCCGTCCAGGGCGCGCTGGACGTTCTCCGAAGCCAAAGCGAGTTCGCGGAGCTCGTCTTCGGCGATGTCCGGGGACACCTCCAAGCGATCACGGACCTTGCCCTGGACCTGGACAACGGCGGTCACCGTCTCCTGGACCAGGAGCGCTTCGTCGTGCGACGGCCATCCTGCGTTGGCCACCGATGCGGGATGGCCCAGGGCGCTCCAAAGGTCCTCTGCCGTGTACGGCGCGAAGAGGCTCAGGATCACTGCCACGGCTTCGACGGCCTCGCGCACAGCGGGGTCGGCTGCCCCCGCACCGGAGTCGATGGCCTTGCGCGTGGCGTTGACGAGTTCCATCAGTCTGGCCACAACGACGTTGAACTTGTTGTTGTCCAGCAGTTCGGCAGAGTCGGCGATGGTCTTGTGCGTGACCGTCCGCAGCGCCCGGTCACCGGTGGCCGGATCAGTACCGGGTTCGCTGGTGACGTCCTGGCCCAGGCGCCACGCCCGCGCCAGGAACTTGGCGGATCCGGACGGCGATACATCCGCCCAGTCGACGTCGTCTTCCGGCGGGGAGGCAAAGACCATGGTGAGGCGGACGGCGTCGACGCCGAACTTGTCCAGCTGCTCGCCGAGGTCCACACCGTTGCCGAGGGACTTGCTCATGGCCTTGCCGCCATTGAGGACCTGGCCTTGGTTGAGGAGCGCGCTGAACGGCTCGTTGGCCTCGATCAGGCCGAGGTCCTTGATGACCTTGGTAAAGAAGCGGGCGTAGAGCAGGTGCAGGATGGCGTGTTCCACGCCGCCAACATACTGGCCGACGGGCATCCAGTCGTTGATCTTCTCCGGATCGAACGGTCCCTCCGTGTAGTCCGGGGAAACGAAGCGCAGGAAATACCACGATGAGTCGACGAAGGTGTCCATGGTGTCGGTGTCGCGCTGTGCAGCGCGCCCGCAGTTGGGGCACTCGACGTTGACCCACTCGACGGCCGCCGCCAGCGGTGAGGTGCCCTTGGGAGCCAGGGCTTCGCCCCGCAGGTCGTCCGGGAGCCGGACAGGCAGTTGCTCATCAGGAACCGGAACTTCACCGCATTCGGCGCAGTGGATGATGGGGATGGGCGTGCCCCAGAACCTCTGGCGGCTCAGCAGCCAGTCGCGGAGCCGGAAATTGACGAACTTTTCGCCCGTGCCCAGCTTCTCCAGGATGCTGATGGCTGCGGGAATTGCCTCGGCCTTGCTGAGGCCATCCAGTTCGCCGGAGTTCTTGAGGATGCCCTCGCCTGCGGTGGCGGTGCCGCTTTCTGCCGGGTCGTCGTCGCCGGTTTCGAGTACGGCACGCACGGGAAGCCCGAATGCCTTCGCAAAGTCGAGGTCGCGCTGGTCATGGGCCGGAACGGCCATGATGGCGCCCGTCCCGTAGTCGGCCAGGACATAGTCAGCAGCCCACACCGGCAGTTTTTCGCCATTGAGCGGGTTGATGGCGTAGCGACCGGTGAAGACACCGGTCTTTTCACGTTCCGTGGACTGGCGCTCGATCTCGGAGAGCGCCTTGACCTTTTCCCGGTATGCCATGAGTTGGTGATGCTGTTCGGGCGTCACCAGGTCAAGGGCCAGGTGTGCGTCGGCGGCCACCACGAAGAACGTTGCACCGTACAGGGTGTCGGGGCGGGTGGTGAAGACGGTGACTTCGCGCTCGGGGCGGTCTTCCGTTGCCTCGATGACGAACCTGACGTGGGCACCTTCGGAGCGACCGATCCAGTTCCGTTGCATGGCCAGGACACGTTCCGGCCAGTGTCCCTGCAGCTGGTCCATGTCATCCAGCAGGCGATCCGCGTAGTCGGTGATCTTGAAGTACCACTGGTTCAGGGACTTCTTGGTCACAGCGGTGCCACAGCGTTCACAGGCGCCGTTGACTACCTGCTCGTTGGCCAGGACGGTGAGGTCCTTGGGGCACCAGTTGACGGGCGAGTCCTTGCGGTAGGCCAGGCCGCGCTCGTAGAAGCGCTTGAACAGCCACTGTGTCCAGCGGTAATACTCCGGGTCGGAGGTGTGGAGCCGGCGCGACCAGTCGGCGGAGATGGCATAGCGCTTGAAGGATGCGGCCTGGGTGTCGATGTTTGCGTAAGTCCACTCACTGGGGTGGGCGTTGCGCTTGATGGCCGCGTTTTCTGCGGGCAGGCCAAACGAGTCCCAGCCGATGGGATGCAGGACATCAAAGCCCTTCTGGCGGAGGTACCGCGCAACAACATCGCCCATGGCGAAGGCCTCGGCGTGGCCCATGTGAAGGTCGCCGGAAGGGTAGGGAAACATGTCCAGCACGTAGCGGCGCTCCCGGGAGCCGTCATCCGCAGGGGTGAAGACCTTGAGGTCTTCCCAGACCTGCGGCCACTTCGCTTCCAACGCAGCAAAACTGTAGACGCCTTCTTCAGGCGCTCCAGCTGCGGCTGCCTGTGCTGTTCCGGTCTCTGTCTCCGGCTGAACGCTCACTGCTGCCCTCTTCTGTTCTCTGATGGCGGTTGCTCCTGCTATGGCCCGGTACACCCCGGACACACAAAAGCCCCTCGACAATGGAGGGGCGGCCGCACGGCTGTAGGTGCCGGGCGGCTAGCTAAGCAGAAGGATCGCACGCATAGATCTACAATAGCGCACCTTACTAACTCTCCAGTCGCCACGAGCGGCTTGAGCAGGCCGGCAAACAGAGATGCCGTGCCGATAAGGGGGCCCGGGAGCGGCTGCGGGCGTCCGCGAAGCGGGCGGGGCCCCCTTATCGGCTAAGGCATGGTTACCCTGGACTACTTAACGTCCTCGTCCACCCAGTCCATGGACTTGGTCACGGCCTTCTTCCAGAGCCGCAGTTGCCGGTCCTGCTCTTCTGCAGGCAATTGCGGTTCCCAGCGCTTGTCCTCGCCCCAGTTGGCGCTGAGCTCGCCGAGGTCGTTCCAGAATCCTACGGCGAGGCCGGCCGCATAGGCGGCACCCAGCGCCGTCGTTTCGATGACTTTGGGCCGGACCACGGGTACGCCGAGGATGTCAGCCTGGAACTGCATGAGCGCATCGTTGGCGACCATGCCGCCGTCGACCTTCAACTCGGTGAGCGGGACGCCGGAGTCGGCGTTGACGGCGTCCAGCACCTCGCGGGTCTGGAACGCCGTTGCCTCGAGCGCGGCACGGGCAATGTGGCCCTTGTTGGCATACCGGGTGAGGCCAACGATCGCACCGCGGGCATCGGCACGCCAGTACGGTGCAAAGAGGCCGGAGAAGGCCGGAACGATGTACACGCCGCCGTTGTCCTCCACACTGGCTGCGAGTTCCTCCACCTGGGGCGCGGAGCTGATCATTCCCAGGTTGTCACGCAGCCACTGGATCAACGAGCCGGTGACGGCGATGGAACCCTCCAGTGCGTAGTGCGGCTTGTCGTCGCCCAGCTTGTACCCGAGGGTGGTCAGCAGCCCGTTCTTCGAGTGGACGATTTCTTCGCCGGTGTTGAAGATCAGGAAGCAGCCGGTGCCGTAGGTGTTCTTTGCCTCACCCGGCTGGAAGGCAGCCTGGCCGAAGGTTGCTGCCTGCTGGTCACCCAGGATGCCGGCCACGGGAGTTTCACGCAACAACTGCGACGTATGCACGTTTCCATAAACCTCCGAGGAGGACTTGATGGCGGGCATCATGGACGCAGGAACGCCAAAGATGTCAAGGATTTCCTGGTCCCACTGCAGGGTTTCGAGGTCCATGAACAGCGTGCGGGAGGCGTTGGTGACGTCCGTGGCGTGGACACCGCCGTCGGTACCGCCGGTGAGGTTCCAGAGAACCCAGGCGTCGGTGTTGCCGAACAGGAGGTCACCTGCCTCGGCACGTTCGCGGGCCCCGTCCACGTTGTCCAGGATCCACTTGATCTTGGTGCCGGAGAAATAGGTGGCCAGGGGGAGCCCGACTTTTTGTTTGAACCGGTCTCCCCCGCCGTCCCTGGCGAGTTCATCGACGATGGGCTGGGTACGGGTGTCCTGCCAGACGATCGCGTTGTAGACCGGCTCGCCGGTGTTCTTGTCCCACACCACGGCCGTTTCACGCTGGTTGGTGATGCCGACGGCGGCAATATCGTGGCGCGTCAGGTTCGCCTTGGACAGGGCGGAGGCGATGACCTCGCGGGTGTTGTCCCAAATTTCGACGGCGTTGTGTTCCACCCAGCCGGCCTGCGGGAAGATCTGCTCATGTTCCATCTGGCCCGAGGAGACAATGCTCCCGGAGTGGTCGAACACGATGGCGCGCGTGCTGGTGGTGCCTTGGTCGATGGCGATGACGTATTGGTTCACGGTGACGTCCTTGTCTTTGTCCTGGATGTTTTGCTGTTGAGATTTGTTGTGCTGGAAAGGGTGGTGCGTGTCAGCCCGCAATGGCGGGCATGATGTCCGGGACCCACAGGGCGATGAGACCGGCGAGGGCGCCGCCCACCAGGGGCCCGACGACAGGAATCCACGAGTATGCCCAGTCGCTGGAGCCCTTGCCCTTGATGGGCAGGACTGCGTGGGCGATGCGCGGCCCGAGGTCGCGGGCCGGGTTGATGGCGTAACCGGTGGGACCACCGAGCGAAACGCCGATGCCGACCACCAGAAGGGCTACAGCCAACGGCCCCAGACCGGAAGGGGTGCCGCCGAAGGTCAGGATCACGAAAACCAGGACGAAGGTGCCGATGACTTCGGTGACCAGGTTCCAGGGGGTGGACCGGATGGCGGGACCGGTGGAGAAGGTACCCAGTTTGTTGGCGGCCAGGGGCTCGGCATCGAAGTGCTGCTTGTAAGCGAGCCAGCAGGCAACGGCGCCAAGGAATGCACCGAGGAGTTCGCCGCCGAAATAGACCAGGGTGGAAGCGAAGTCCACAGCTACTCCGGGTGCGTATTCAGGCTTCCCGTTGACGAGCAGGCCCAGCGTCACGGCCGGGTTGAGGTGTGCGCCTGACTTGGCAGCCACGAAAACGCCCGCGAAAACTGCAACGCCCCAGCCCCACGTCACCATCAGGAACCCACCGTTGTTGCCCTTGGTGCCTTTGAGCGCAACGTTGGCCACGACGCCGCAGCCCAAAAGGGTCAGCATCGCGGTTCCGAATACTTCGGAAAGGAAAACTATTCCAAGAGACATCTTTGACTCCTCATTGTTCTGTTGTCAGTTCCCTCCTGCGTGAAGGAACCGTCGGAACGGCACCGGGCGCCGGTGCCGTTCCTGGTGGCCGGTCCGGTGGGGACCGGCCATCCCCTTGTCCTCCCGTTGCCGGGACGAACGGGTTCAGGGTCGCCGGGTCAGGCGACGAGGCTGTGGACCTCAACCTTGTGGAACCGCTTCAGCACCTCCTCGGCGTGACGGATCTCGGCTTCCGTTGCCGCGGCGTCCCAGCCCATTGGGCCGGCCAGAACGGCTGCGGCCTCATTGAGCAGTTCACCGGTCACCAGTCCCCGGAACGCCAGTGACGTGCGGCGGATCAGGACGTCCACCAGGTGTCCAACCTGCTCATGTGCGGCCATGAACTGGAGTTCCCTGACGCTGAGTTCACGGGTGGAACGCAGCGGACTGTCCGTTCCTGCGTTGAGGTACTCGATAACGGCACCGGCCCTTGTCCCATATCGGGTCAGGAGACCAGCGACGCGGTCAGCATCCAGGCCGGGACCCATGTGCTTCTTGATCCATTCCTGTTCACCGTGCGGGGTAGCAGGGAAGCCGGCGCCGCCCCCGATGGCGAGCTTCGCCGTCGAGACCTTGCGTTCCTTGCCGAGCTCGCGCAGGATGTCGTTGGTCATGTGTTCAGCCAGCGCCCGGAACGTGGTCCACTTGCCGCCCACCAGGCTGAGCACGACGGCGGCCTTGCCGCCGGGGGTCGCAACCGCACCTTCACCGGTGCGGACACTGCGTTCGATCCTGTAGTCCCTGGATACAAAGCCAGGTTGGGTAGCGTCGTGGCGCGGCAGCGGACGGACACCGGAGAAGGTGTAGACGATGTGGTCCCGGTTCACGCTGACCGTGGGAAAGACATGTCCAACCAGGTCGAAGAAGTAATCGATCTCAGCCTCGGTGCAGACTGCATCTTCTGCCATGTCGGCATCCACATCCGTGGTGCCTACCAGGACCCTGTCGCCCATCGGGTAGATCAGCACGATCCGGCCGTCTGTGTGCTCAAAAAAGATTTCGCGTCCATTGCAGGCGGCCAGGAGTTCGGGGTGGTCGAGGACGATGTGGGAACCCTTGGTGCCGCCCATGAAGCGGCTGGCGGAGCCCATGGCCTGGTTGGTGAGGTCGACCCATGCACCGGTGGTGTTGACGATGACATCGGCGGCAAAATCGAATTCTTCACCCGTCAGTTCATCCCGGAGGCGCGCACCGTTGGGCCCCATGGAGACCAGGGAGACGTAGTTGCTGGCACGGGCACTGCCGCCCGGAAGGCTGCCGCTGCGTCCGGCCTTTTCACCGTCCTGGAGTACGTCAAGGGTCAGCCGCTCCGGATTGTGGACCGAGGCGTCGAAGTAGGTTGCGGCGTACTTGATTCCGGGATGCAGGCGCGGAAGTTCGGCCAGGGCCTTGTCACGCCTGCGGAATTGGTGCCGTGGCACGGTGCCGCCGTCACGCGAGAAGAAGTCGTACATGGTCAGGCCGGCCTTGATGAGGAAGGCGCCGCGTTCCTTGGGCTTGCCCTGCTTGTGGGTCAGGAAACGCATCGGTGCGGACAGGATCCCGGAGAACGTGCTGAAAATCGGAATCGTGGTCTGCAGGGGCTTGACGTAGTGCGGGGCTATGCGCAGGAGGCGGTTGCGTTCAACCACCGACTCCTGGACGAGCCGGAATTCTCCATTTTCCAAATAGCGGATACCGCCGTGGATCATGTGGGAGGAAGCGCCGCTGGCACCTTGGCAGTAATCTCCACGCTCCACGAGGGCGACGTCGATGCCCTGCAGTGCGAGGTCGCGGAAGGTCCCGACACCGTTGATCCCGCCCCCGATGATCAGCACCTGCGCTGAAGGCCGGTTGCGCAAAGCAGCCGCGGATTCACGCGGTTGTGCAGCACCTGGATTAACGGAATGCCTGTTGTGTCCCAAAACTGCTCCTTTGGGCTTGGTTTGTGCGCGGCGCTGGCCGCCGGTGCACCTTTCACCACCTAATCTGGCGAAGGTGGAAAATGGAGTCAAGCTATTTGCACAAACGTGCAGGAAGGAAGTGAGATGGGACGCTCACGTCACTCAGACGCGCTCAGGGCCGCACAAATGTATTACTTGCAGGACCTGACCATGGATGCCATCGCCCGCGAACTCAGGACCTCGCGCTCAACGGTTTCGCGTCTCCTGTCCTCTGCAAGGGAGACCGGACTGGTCCAGGTACAAATCCGAAGTCCACTGGATACTGCTCCTGAGTTGGAAGGCCAGATCCGGGACAAGTTCGGCGTCGACGTCCATGTGGTTCCCGTGCTGGATACCCTCAACGAAGCCGAAACGCTGGACCGTGTGGCCATGCAGGCGGCCCGGACCATCGCCCCGCTGGTCGACTCGAATGCCATTATCGGGGTCGCCTGGGGCGCCACGCTCAGCGCCGTGAGCCGGCACCTCACCCGGAAACTGACGCACGACAGCATCGTTGTCCAGCTCAACGGAGCAGGGAACATGCAGACCACCGGCATCACCTATGCCAGCGACATCATGCGGCGTTTCGGCAATGCCTACGGGGCGAGGGTTGAACAGTTTCCCGTGCCGGCGTTCTTCGACCATGCCTCCACCAAGACGGCCATGTGGAAGGAACGCAGTGTGCAACGCATTCTGGACCTGCAGGCCAGGATGAGCATCGCCATCTTCGGCGTCGGGTCGGTCGACTCGGACTATCCCAGCCACGTCTATGCAGGCGGGTACCTCGATGAGCACGACCTCAGCCTGCTGGCGGCCGACGATGTGGTGGGCGACGTTGCGACAGTCTTCTTCCGCAGCGACGGATCCTCCGACGGCATCACCCTGAACGAAAGGTCCACCGGTCCCAGCCACGAGCAGCTGCGCCAGGTACGCCGGCGGATCTGCGTGGTCTCCGGCGCCTCCAAAATCAATGGACTCCAGGGTGCCTTGGCCGCGGGGTTGGCCACCGACCTCATCCTCGACGAGGCTTCGGCACGCCGCCTGGTGAGTTTCACCAGCCAACCCTGAAAGATTCTGCCGGGGAATGGGTAGAGTCGTTGCTATGACTTTCCCAGCCCGGCTGACCCTGAACAACGGCGTATTAATGGACCAACTGGGGTTTGGACTCTATAAGGTGCCGCCCCGGGACGCAGAGGCCCTGGTCCGCACAGCGCTGGGCGAAGGCTACCGGCGGTTCGACACCGCAGCCATGTACGGCAACGAGACCGGCGTGGGGCGGGCCATCGGAGGAGCAATCGGGGACGCCAGCGAGGCCAATGCGGGTACCGGCGGATCCGGTGAATCCTCGCATGTACTGACCCGCGAAGACGTCTTTGTCACCACCAAGGTCTGGAATGACGACCACGGCTACGACGCCACCCTCCGCGCGTTCGACTCGTCCATGGCCAACCTCGGCCTGGATTATCTGGACCTCTACCTCATCCACTGGCCTTGCGCCGGGCGGGGCCTCTTCCTGGAAACGTACAAAGCCATGGAAACGCTCTACCGGGAGGGCAAGGTGCGTGCGATCGGCGTGTCCAACTTCCAGCCCGGCCACCTGGAGCAGCTCATGGAGAAAGCCGAGGTTGTCCCTGCCGTCAACCAGATCGAACTGCACCCCTGGCTGCAGCAGACCAGGCTGCGGACCTTGCACGACCAGCTCGGTATCCGCACCGAGGCATGGAGCCCCCTGGGGCGCGGACAGGTTCTGGCGGACCCTGCGATAGCCCTGATCGCGGAAAAGCATGGGCGCACACCTGCCCAGGTCATCCTGCGTTGGCACCTCCAGCTGGGCAACCTGGTCATTCCCAAGGCCAGCTCACCCGGGCGCATCAAGGAAAACTTCGGCGTCTCAGGCTTCCAGCTCACCCCGGAAGACATGGACGGCCTGGCCGCCCTGGAACGCCACCACCGTACGGGTTCGCACCCTGACAACGTGAACTAGGAGTTGTGGATGGAAACCGTGGACACCACGCACAATCCCGGCGCCGAGTCCGGCGGACGATTCTTCAGCCCGGGCCTTGCCGCAAGAACCTCTGCGTCCACCGTGGAAATCAACGGCGGCGCAGTTGCGTACTGGACCTACGAACCCGTCAAAGCAACCGCGGACACGCGGACCATCCTGGTCATCCACGGGTTCCGTGGTGACCACCACGGGTTGCTGCGCGTTGCGGACCAGCTACCGGACATGCGCATCATCATGCCGGACCTGCCCGGGTTCGGGAGCTCAGAACCTTTCACGGACCACGAGCACTCCGTTGCCGGTTACGGCCGGTTCATCTCCGGGTTCATGGAAGCCCTGGACCTCGGCCCAAGCACGGTCCTGTTGGGTCATTCCTTCGGATCCATCGTGGCGAGCCACTTTGCCGCCGCGAACCCAGGGAAGGTCTTCCCGCTGATCCTCATCAACCCCATCGCGGCACCGGCGTTGGAGGGCCCCAAGGGCATCATGACCAAACTGGCCGTCTTCTACTACCAGGCATCTGCCCGGTTGCCCAGGGCACTGGGGCTGGCCATCCTCAGGAACCGGCTGATCGTCCGCGTCATGAGCGTCACCATGGCAAAGACCAAGGACAGGGAGCTGCGCCGCTTCATCCACGGCCAGCACGATGCCTACTTCAGCGCCTTCGCCAACAGGAACAGCCTCCTGGAATCCTTCAAAGCCTCCGTTTCAGGGACCGTGGCCGACGTTGCCGGGGAACTCCGGCTGCCTGTGCTTCTGGTGGCCGGTGAAAAGGACGAAATCGCGACCCTTCCCAACCAATACAAACTCATGCAGCGCCTGCCGGACGCGAGGCTGGAAGTGATTTCCGGCGTCGGACACCTCATCCATTACGAGACACCGGCACCGGCCGCTGCCGCCATCCGCACCTTCCTGGAGGACCACCCGGCGTGAAAATTGTCATCGATGCCCGCTTTACCCGAACGGACCACCACGATGGCATCAGCCGCTATGGTTCGAGCCTCATTGCTGCGACGGCAAAGATTGCCGACGTCACCATGCTCATCAACGACAAGAGGCAGCTCGCCCTGCTCCCCGATGTCCCTTGGGTGATGGTCAACAGTCCCTTGTCCCCGCTGGAACTCTTTGTGGCCCGGAAGGTCAACTCATTGGGTGCCGACGTGGTGGTTTGCCCCATGCAGACCATGGGAACCATCGGACGCAAGTACGGCTTGATCCTGACCCTCCATGACCTCATCTACTACGAACACCCCACTCCCCCGGGCTTTTTGCCGGCTCCGGTGCGGTTGCTCTGGCGCCTGTACCACAAGGCTTTCTGGCCGCAAAGGGTGCTCCTGAACCGTGCGGACGTGGTGGCCACCATCAGCCGGACCACTGAAGCGCTCATGGCCAAGTACCGACTGACCCGCCGCCCGGTGCGGATTGTGGGCAATGCACCACAGCCGGGTCAAACTCCGCGCGATCCTGCAAGCGGTACCGACAAGACGCTGTTGTACATGGGATCCTTCATGCCCTACAAGAATGTGGAAACCATGATCCGGGGCATGGACGGTTTGCCGGACCACACGCTGCACCTGCTGAGCAGGATTACGCCGGAGCGCCGGGCTGAACTCGAAGCACTGGTGCCCCCCGGCGCCAGGGTGGAGTTCCACAACGGCGTCTCCGATGAGGAGTACGAAAAGCTCCTCAACCGCGCCACCGCGCTGATCAGTCTCTCCCGGGCCGAAGGCTACGGTCTTCCCCTGGTGGAAGCCATGGCACTCGGAACCCCCGTCATCGCCAGCGACATCCCCATCTTCCGGGAGGTCGGCGGTGATGCCGTGAGTTACGTCGATCCCGGCTCGCCGGAAGCGTTCGCCGCAGCCGTCATGGAACTGAGCGACGAGGCGCTGTGGCAGGAACGGAGCCGCCGTTCGGTGGAACGGGCCTCAGGCTTCGATTGGAATGAATCTGCCCGGCAACTCCTTGCCGCAGCCGAAGAAGCCGTGGCCCTCCACAGCAGGCAGCGCTAGAGGACGTCCACGCCGTCCAGCCGCAGTTGCACGGGACCGGACAACCGCTTGGCCGCTTGGGCTGCCTTGACCGCACGCATGGTCCTGGTAGCGTCCGCAGCTTCTGCATACGGAAGGAAGAAGAGCGTGCGGGCCTCGGTGTCAGCTTCGGGAGAAGCGGCGGAGGCGGGTGCGGCAGCACTCGGCACGGCAGCAAGCTGCAGCGGAGCCGGACCCACGCTGCGCAGCCTCCGATCGGAGGGGACTGCCGCCTCCAAGGCCGCCGTGAAGGCCACGACGTCGGCCCGCGGACCTGTGACCGAAGCTACCCGGACCGCGGGTGGCAACTGCAACTCTTTGCGAAGCGCCAGTTCGCGGGATGCGTAGCCTGGCGCATCCCAGCGGACAAGGGCTCCAGTGGCCGTGGTGTCGTCCGCTGTGACGACCACCAGCCCTCCCTGGCCGGAAGGGCGGACCAGTGCGGCGGCATTGAACCAGCGTCTGAGGGTGTCCTCCCCCGCCCGCAGGTTTTCCCGCCGCAGCAGTGAATTCCCATCCAGCAGCAGTGCCGCAGCGTAACCGCCGTCGGCCACCGGCTCAGCACCTACGGTGGCCACCACCAGGGCCGGGGCATCGGTGACCGACGCTTTGATGTTGTCCCCGGATGACGTGATCACCGCGGTACCGGGAAACGCACGCCCAAGCTCTTCAGCGGTACGTACCGCCCCCGCTGTTCCCCGGCCGAGACGTGTGCCACGGCAGTTCCGGCACCGCCACTGCGGCGCCGGTGTGGAACACCACCGGCAGGCAGGAATCGCAGAGCTGGCTGCCAACGCCAAGGGACCTTGGCAGGCACTGCACCGGGCCGGTTCCCTGCACGTCCCGCACACCAGGGACGGGGCGTATCCGGCTCGTGCCACCTGTACGAGGACCGGGCCACGCTCCAGCCCCTCTTTGGCTGCACGCCAGGCTACGCCGGGCAAGCGGGCGATGCCGGCCAGGGGATCACGTTCCTGCTCATAGCTGTCCGCTGAGTTCACCACCCGGGGCATGGTGGATCGGATCACTTGCCGCGGCGCTTCGATCGGCACGGCCCACTGCACCTCCACGAGCCGCTGCAGCTCGGTGCTGCGGCTGTGCGATGCCAAAAGGCAGGCAGCATTCTCCTGCGATGCGCGCAGCAGCAGAACCTCCCGGGAGTGGGCATAGGGTGCACGTTGGTCCAGATGCAGGTCATCGGCGTCGTCCCAGCAAACCACCAACCCCAGGTTCCTGACGGGTGCGAACGCTGCGGAGCGGGTTCCGATAGCCACCGACGCTTCGCCCGTGAGCAACCGCATGAAGCTCCGGTACCGCGGTGTCTGGCCGTCGTCTGCTGTCAGCCGGGCGATGTCACTGGCGGGCAGGAGTTCGCCAAGCGCCGCCTCCAGGCGTGCAAGGTCGCGGTAGTCGGGAACCACCACCACGGCTCCGCGGCCTGATGCCCGTACTGCGGCAACCGCCGCGGCGACGACCGCGGGCCAGCCCTCCGACCCAAAGCCCTGCAAGGCGGTCAGGACTGCCTTGGGTGCTCCTCCCCCTGCCACGTGCTGCAGGAATGCCGGACCGTTGACATAGGACGACCATGCCGTGGGATCCAAGGCTCCGTCCGTTGTGCCCGGACGGCCGGCCAGGCCGGTGGCCTCGCTGGAAGCGAACTCCTTCTCCACTTTGGCCACCCGGGGCGGAACGGCTGTCCTGAGGACATCGCTGAGTGTTCCTGCGTACCGTGCGGCCACGGCACCAGCAAGTTCCAACACCGCGGGCGTTAAGACCGGAACAGCGGAAACGACCTTGTGCAGGGGGATCAGTGGATGTCCGGCATCGGAGTCTGCCTGCCGGCCGATCACAAAACCGTTGAGGTCCTGGCCATTGAACTTCACCTTGACCCGGACGCCCGGCACGGCGAGGTCTTCCAGGTCCCGGGGCACGCTGTAGTCAAACGGCCTGTCCAGATGCGGCAAGGGAGAGTCCAGCACCACCCTTGCTACGGGGTCGGAAGCCGCAAGCGGCGGCCCGCCGGTAGCCGGCTTGGCCGGAAATCCCTGAAGCAGGGAGGGCTGAAGCAACGCAGGCTGCGTCTCGTGTGCTGCCACTGCTCCACCTCCGACTCGTACTGATGGTCCCGGCGCCTCACCGGCCGGCAGGCGCCAACAAACGAAAGGTGCCCGCAGCGGCACCAAACCGCTGCGGGCACCTCCGGAACAAGTAGACCGTGCGCCACTGACAATATTGCCCGGTCGCCGGCGGTCAGGCGTTGAAGAATTCCTTCAGGTCGGCGACCCGGTCAAGCCGTTCCCAGGTGAAGTCGGGCTCGTCCCGGCCAAAGTGCCCGTGGGCTGCGGTCTTGGCGTAGATCGGGCGCTTCAGGTCCAGGGCATCGATGATGGCACGGGGGCGGAGGTCGAAGATCTCGTTGATGGCCTCGCTGATGCGGGCTGGATCCACGGTTTCCGTACCGAAAGTCTCCACGTACGTGCCCACGGGGCGGGCCTGTCCGATGGCGTAGGCGATCTGGATTTCAGCACGCTTGGCAAGCCCTGCTGCTACCACGTTCTTGGCCACCCAGCGCATGGCGTAGGCCGCCGAACGGTCCACCTTGGACGGATCCTTGCCGGAGAACGCACCGCCGCCGTGGCGGGAGAACCCACCGTAGGTGTCGACAATAATCTTGCGGCCGGTGAGTCCGGCGTCACCTACCGGACCACCGATCACGAAGGCACCGGCAGGGTTGAGGATGTTGGAAACCTTGGAAATATCCAGGTTGGAAGCCGCGAGGACCGGATCGATCACGTGGCTGGCAAGATCCGCCCGCAACTGCTCCAAGCCGGTTTCTTCTGCGTGCTGGCTGGAAATGACGACCGTCTGGACGGAAACCGGGCGATCGCCGTCGTACCCGACCGTGACCTGGGTCTTGCCGTCCGGACGCAGGTACGCAAGCTCGCCGTTCTTCCGCACCTCGGTGAGCCGCTCCGACAAGCGGTGGGCCAACCAGATGGGCGTGGGCATGTAAGACGGCGTCTCATCACTGGCATAGCCGAACATGATGCCCTGGTCACCGGCGCCCTGGAGGTCGTAATCGTCCTCCTGGCGGCCTTCACGGGCTTCCAGGGAATTGAAGACGCCCCCGGCGATGTCATTCGACTGCTGGCCGATGGACACGGAAACGCCACAGCGGGCGCCATCGAATCCGTTGGCTGACGAGTCATAGCCGATACCCAGGATCGTTTCGCGCACAATCTGCGGGATTTCAACGTAGGCGTCCGTGGTGACTTCACCGGCCACGTGCACCAGACCCGTGGTGGCCATGGTTTCGACCGCGACCCGGGATTCGGGGTCGGCAGCCAGCAGGGCATCAAGGATGGCATCGCTGATTTGGTCGCAGATCTTGTCCGGATGCCCCTCAGTCACCGACTCGGAGGTGAAGAGCCGGAGCTTGGACGGGGTGCCGTGGTGTTCATGGTGCAGCGGTAAAGTCACTAGACCACCTTACTGTGTTGCGGGACGGCGGCTTTCGCCGTGTGTCCGATTGCTAAGAATTCCAACCGCCACGCGGCTACGGGGCCGGGGAAACCAACGGCAGTTCGCTGGCCACCCGAACGATCACCGCAGCGGCAACCTCCGCCTTTGATCCCGAAGCCTGCTCAGGTTCAGCTCCGCGCCCGGACAGGATCACCACGGAATTTTCGTCCTGGCCGAAGACCCTGCCGACACCCACATGGTTGACCACCAGCAGGTCGCAGCCTTTGCGCTTCAGCTTGGCGGCCGCGTGCTCCAGGACGTCTCCCTGCTCATCGCCTGTTTCGGCAGCGAATCCCACAATCAACTGTTGGGCCCCACCGGCATCGCGCTGTTCAACCAACTCCCGCAGGATGTCCGGGTTGCGGACCAGGTGCACGACGGGAGCGTCTTCGCCGTCGACCTTCTTGATTTTGGTGTCGGAAACCTCCGCCGGACGGAAATCGGCAACGGCGGCGGCCATAATCACGACGTCGGAGTCCACTGCCGCTTTCAGCGCAGCTTCCCGCAGTTCCAGCGCAGATTCGACACGGACGAGTTCGACGCCGGCCGGCGGCTCGACGTCCATATGGGCTGCCAGGAAACGGACCTCGGCACCCGCCGCCAACGCGGCAGCAGCCAGGGCGGCGCCTTGCTTGCCGGAGGAGCGGTTTCCGAGGAACCTCACTGGATCCAGGGCTTCGCGCGTGCCGCCAGCTGAAATCGTGACGGTACGGCCGGCCAAAGGGCGTTCCCGGCCGGCTCCGGTTACCAGAGCCATGGCGGCCTCGAAGATCTCCTCGGGGTCGGGAAGGCGGCCGGGGCCTGAGTCGGCGCCGGTGAGGCGGCCCGAAGCCGGTTCCAGCACTGCCACTCCCCGCTCGCGAAGGGTGGCCACGTTGGCCCGCGTGGCGGCGTGCTGCCACATCTCCGTGTGCATGGCAGGTGCGAACAGCACCGGCCCGTGAGCCATCAGGAGGGTGTTCGTGAGCAAATCCCCGGCCTGTCCCGTAGCCGCTTTGGCCAGGAGGTCCGCAGTGGCCGGAGCTACGACAATGAGGTTGGCCTCGTGCCCCAGACGGACATGGTTGACCTTCTCAACGTCATCGAAAACGCTGTTGCTCACGGGGTTCCCCGACAGGGCTTCCCACGTGGCTACACCGACAAAACGGGTGGCGGCCTCAGTGGGAATGACCGTGACCTGGTGTCCGGCTTCAGTAAAAAGCCGGAGGAGCGATGCAACCTTGTAGGCTGCGATCCCTCCCCCGACTCCGAGGACTATGCGCACGTGACCTCCGTCAACAGGCAGTCGTGTTTTATTCTGCAGGCTCGATCGGCGTGGAAACGAGCAGGCCTTCGTTGATCTCGCGCAGGGCGATGGAAAGGGACTTCTCGTTCAGCTTGGTGTCGACGAGCGGTCCGACATATTCGAAAAGGCCCTCGTGCAGCTGGGCGTAGTACGCGTTGATCTGGCGGGCACGCTTGGCGCCGAAGATCACCAGGCCGTACTTGGAATCGGCAGCCTCAAGCAGCGAATCGATCGGCGGGTTGATGATGCCTTCAAGGTTGGTGGACACGAATTCTCCAAATTCTAGCGGGCCGACAATGCAAGCGCTTAGCGCCCGTGCGGGGTAAGCCCCATGAGTGAAACAAGCTCGTCCGCTGCCCGGCGAACGTCGTCATTGATGACGGTGTGGTCAAACTCCGGTTCAGCAGCAAGTTCAAGTTTAGCGGTTTCCAGCCTCCGCTGCTGTTCCTCGGCAGTTTCCGTGCCGCGGCCCACCAGCCTCCGCACCATTTCGTCCCAGCTCGGCGGGGCGAGGAAGACGAACTGGGCATCCGGAACGGCTTCCTTGACCTGGCGGGCTCCC
Source organism: Paenarthrobacter sp. NCHU4564 (assembly GCF_052156435.1). Taxonomy (NCBI): domain Bacteria; kingdom Bacillati; phylum Actinomycetota; class Actinomycetes; order Micrococcales; family Micrococcaceae; genus Paenarthrobacter; species Paenarthrobacter sp. NCHU4564. The sequence continues at coordinate 155,124 of NZ_JBQLIS010000007.1, read as the reverse complement.
TGCAGGTCGATTTCCAGCAGGACGGACTTTCCCTCGGCAATCGCGGCATTGACCGTACTGCGGAGTGTCCCGTAACGGTTGTGGCCGTGGACAACAGCCCATTCCAGAAGTTCGCCGTCCTCAACCAGGGAATCGAATTCCTCGGCGGACTTGAAGAAGTAGTGGACGCCGTCCTTCTCCCCTGGCCGGGCGGCACGGGTGGTGGCGGAAACTGAAAGCCAAACCTCCGGATAGTTGTCCCTGATGTAGGTGGATACGGTTCCCTTGCCTACAGCAGTAGGGCCTGCAAGGACAGTCAGTCCAGGTTTCTTGCTCACGGATTCCTTAGGAGAGTTGCTTTTATGCGCTTGGCTGGTTTCCCATAAAATCTACCAGCGCCTTGGCCTGGTGTACGCCCAGGCCGCGGATACGGCGGGAACCGGCGATGCCGATTTCCGCCATGATCCCGGCAGCACGCACCGGACCAATGCCCGGAAGCGCTTCCAGCAACTCGACGACGCGCATGCGGGCTATCGCGTCATCCGAGCCGCCACTGGCTATGAGTTCGGCGACGCTGACCTCGCCACGCTTCAGCTTTTCCTTGGCCGCGGCCCTGACGGCACGCGCCTTGGCGGCCTTCTCCAATGCGTCGGACCGCTCCTTCGGTGTCAGCTCTTTAAGGCCCACTGCCAAACCCCTGTCAGCTCCGATGTGTGATCCAGATCATGAGAGAACTGTTCCTGAACCTACCTGCAGCCACTGCGGAGCGCAATGCGCTTGCGTAATCAGTCAGCCAGCAGTCCGTCCAGCGTTTGGCGCGTTGCCTCACGCAGACCTGCCACAGTGGGACCTGCGGCCAGGATGCCACGGCTGGAGGTCGCCAGGACAGTCGGATAAGCAGCACCAAAAGTAGCCCGAAGGTCGGCCGGAGTAGCGCCCTGGGCGCCCAGGCCCGGGGCCAGGATCGCACCCCGCACCGGGGCGAGGTCAATGGCCAGGTCCTCCAGTGCCGAACCGATGGTGGCCCCAACAACCAGGCCCACCGATCCCAAGGCACCGGAATACCGCTCGTTTTCCCTGGCGGTTGCCGCGACAATCTGCCGGGCCACTGAATCGTCGCCGCCAACGTGCTGGACGCTTTTGCCCTCAGGGTTGGATGTCAGCGCGAGGACAAATACTCCCCTGCCATACTCCGCGGCAAGGTCCAGGGCAGGACGCAGGGACTCAAAACCGAGATAGGGGCTCAGTGTCACCGAATCGGCCGCCAACGCCGAACCGTCCCTGAGCCATGCATCTGCGTAGGCGGCCATCGTTGAACCAATGTCTCCTCGCTTGGCGTCTGCGATGCTCAGCACGCCTGCATCCGCAGCAGCAGCCAAAGTGCGCTCCAGGACAGCCATGCCGGCAGACCCGTGACGCTCGTAGAGGGCCACCTGCGGCTTGACGGCGGCAGCGAGGGAAGCCACCGTCTCGACCACGGTGAGGGAAAAGCGCTCCAACCCGGCGGCGTCGTCGTTCAGTCCCCAGTCCGCCAGCAACTGCGGGTGCGGGTCGATCCCAACGCACAGCGGACCCCTGTCAGCCATGGCCGCAACCAGCCGGGAGCCGAAAGACTCCCGGACCGGCTGCTGGACTTCCTGTGCCTCAGGCATTCGCTGCTTCCAGCGATGCAGTCAGGTTTGCTGAATGCTCCTGCAGGCTGGTGACCGACCATTCGTAGGTCCGCAGGGCCTCGATGGCCTGCACTGCGGCATTGAACTCGGCCACGGTGGTGATGCAGGGGATGCCGATCGATGTCGCGGCAGCGCGCAGTTCGTAACCGTCGCTGCGGGCCTCGCCACCGGACGGGGTGTTGAACACCATGTCGATTTCACCCGCGACCACGAGGTCGGCAATGGTGCCTTCGCCTTCGGCGCTGCTGCCCTCGGCAACCTTCCGAACGGGAGTTGCCTGGATGCCGTTGCGGCGCAGGACATCCGCCGTGCCGCCGGTGGAGACAATCTCGAAGCCGAGGTCGGACAGGCGCTTGACGCCCATGATGACAGAACGCTTGTCCCGGTTGGCTACCGAGACGAAGATTTTGCCACCGGTGGGCAGCGCGTTGTTGGCCCCGGACTGGCTCTTGGCGAACGCGGTATCGAAGTGCTTGTCGATGCCCATGACCTCACCCGTGGAGCGCATCTCCGGGCCGAGCAGCGAGTCCACCACCTTGCCTTCCGGAGTACGGAACCGGCTGAACGGCAGGACTGCTTCCTTCACGGCCACAGGAGCATCCAGCGGAAGAGTGGAGCCGTCACCGGTTTCCGGCAGCATCTTGTAGGCAGTGCGGAGTTGGTTGATGGTCACGCCAGTGCCGATCAGCGCGGCAGCCTTGGCCATCTGGACGCCCGTTGCCTTGGAGACGAACGGGACGGTGCGGGAGGCACGCGGGTTGGCTTCCAGGACGTACAGGACGTCGGAGGCCAAGGCGAACTGGATGTTGATGAGCCCTCGAACGCCCACGCCCTCGGCGATGGCACGGGTAGCCGTGCGCACGCGTTCGATCACGTTGTTGCCCAGCGTGATCGGCGGCAGGACACAGGCCGAGTCACCGGAGTGGATACCGGCCTCCTCGATGTGCTCCATGATGCCGCCCAGGTACATGTCGTTGCCGTCGAACAGCGCGTCAACATCGATCTCCACCGCATCTTCGAGGAAGCGGTCGATCAGCACCGGGTGGTCCGGCGTGATTTCCGTCGCGTTGGCGATGTACCGGGAAAGGTTGGCCTCGTCATAAACGATCTCCATGCCGCGACCGCCCAGCACGTAGGACGGGCGGACCAGGACCGGGTAACCGATCTCGTCGGCAATCTTCTTGGCGTCCTCGAAGGAAACGGCCGTACCGTTCTTGGGCGAGGTCAGGCCGGCTTCATCCAGCACGCGGGCGAACGCACCACGGTGTTCGGCGAGGTCGATGGCTTCCGGCGAGGTACCGAGGATCGGAACACCGGCATCGGCCAGCTGCTGGGCGAGCTTGAGCGGAGTCTGGCCGCCCAGCTGTACGAAGACACCCATCACGCCACCGGTGCGCTCTTCGGCAGCGATGACTTCCAGGACGTCTTCGAGGGTCAGCGGCTCGAAGTAGAGGCGCGTGGAGATGTCGTAGTCGGTGGAAACCGTCTCCGGGTTGCAGTTGACCATGACGGTCTCGTAGCCGGCCTTGCGGAGCGCCATGGAGGCGTGGACGCAGGAGTAATCGAACTCGATGCCCTGGCCGATGCGGTTGGGGCCGGATCCGAGGATGATGACCGACGGCTTGGCGTGCAGGCCCACTTCGTCTTCCTCGTCGTAGGCCGAGTAGTGGTACGGCGTGTAGGCCGCGAACTCGGCAGCGCAGGTGTCCACGGTCTTGTACACGGGGCGGATGCCCAGTGCCTGGCGGACACCGCGCACCACGGCTTCGGAATTATGGGTCAGGGCACCGATCTGCTCATCCGAGAAGCCATGGCGCTTGGCGTTGCGCAGCATGTCTTCGCTCAGGACGCCGGCCTTGCGGATTTCCTGGGCGGTTTCGTTCAGCAGCTGGAGCTGGTCCAGGAACCACGGATCGATCTTGGTGGCTTCGTAGAGGTCCTCCACGGTGGCACCTCCGAGGAGGGCGCGCTGCACCTGGTACAGGCGTTCCGTGGTGGGACGCTTGGCCTTTTCGATGAGGCCGGCAACGTCGTATTCCGGCACCGGCGTGAAGTCCAGCTGCGAACCCTTCTGTTCCAGGGAGCGCAGGGCTTTCTGCAGGGCTTCGGTGAAGTTGCGGCCCATCGCCATGGCCTCGCCCACCGACTTCATGGTGGTGGTCAGGGTGTTGTCGGCTGCGGGGAACTTCTCGAAGGCGAAGCGCGGGACCTTGACCACCACGTAGTCGAGGGTCGGCTCGAAGGATGCCGGCGTCTTCTGCGTGATGTCGTTGGGGATTTCGTCCAGCGTGTAGCCCAGGGACAGCTTGGTGGCGATCTTGGCGATCGCGAAGCCGGTGGCCTTGGATGCCAATGCCGATGACCGGGAGACGCGCGGGTTCATCTCGATGACCACCACGCGTCCGGTGTCCGGGTTGATGGCGAACTGGATGTTGCAACCGCCCGTGTCCACGCCGACTTCGCGGATGACGGCGATGGCGACGTCACGCAGCTTCTGGTATTCGCGGTCCGTCAGGGTCAGGGCCGGCGCAACGGTGATGGAGTCGCCGGTGTGCACACCCACGGGGTCGAAGTTCTCGATGGAGCAGACAACAACGACGTTGTCGTTCTTGTCGCGCATCATCTCGAGTTCGTATTCCTTCCAGCCGAGGATGCTTTCCTCGAGAAGGACCTCGGTGGTGGGGCTGTATTGCAGGCCCTGGCCGACAATACGGCGCAGGTCGTCCTCGTTGTACGCCAGGCCGGAGCCCAGGCCACCCATGGTGAAGGACGGACGGACCACCATGGGGTAGCCCAGGTCCTCGGCAGCCTTGAAGGCCTCGTCCATGGTGTGGATGATGTGGCTGCGTGCCGACTCCGCACCGCAGCGTTCCACCACGCCCTTGAACTTCTCCCGGTCTTCACCAAGTTCGATCGCAGCGATGTTGGCGCCGATGAGCTCGACGTTGTACTTCTCCAGCACACCGTTCTTGTCCAGGGCGATCGCCGTGTTCAGCGCCGTCTGTCCGCCCAGGGTGGGCAGCACGGCGTCAGGACGCTCCTTGGCGATGATCTTTTCGACCACTTCCGGCGTGATGGGTTCGACGTAAGTGGCATCGGCGAATTCGGGATCCGTCATGATGGTGGCCGGGTTGGAGTTCACCAGGATGACGCGCAGGCCTTCGTCCTTGAGGACGCGCAGCGCCTGGGTCCCGGAGTAGTCGAACTCGGCCGCCTGGCCAATGACGATCGGACCCGAACCGATGACAAGGACGCTCTTGAGATCTGTACGCTTGGGCATTACTTCTTGTCCTCAGTCTTGGATTCGGTGGAGTTGTGGTTGGCTGCCTTGGCATCGGCCATGAGGTCGATGAAGCGGTCGAAGAGGTAGGCAGCGTCGTGCGGGCCCGCGGCAGCCTCCGGGTGGTACTGGACCGAGAAGGCAGGGATGTCGAGGCACGCAAGGCCTTCGACGACGTCGTCGTTCAACGAAACGTGGCTGACCTCGACGCGTCCGTAACGTTCCTCCGGCGCCACAGTGGCACCGTTCAGCGGCGCGTCGACGGCGAAGCCGTGGTTCTGGGAGGTGATTTCCACCTTGCCGGTGCGGCGGTCCATGACCGGCTGGTTGATGCCGCGGTGGCCGTAGCGCAGCTTGTACGTGCCGAAGCCGAGGGCACGGCCCAGGATCTGGTTGCCGAAGCAGATACCGAAGTACGGCAGCTTCTCGTCCAGTACGGAGCGCAGCAGCGTCACCTGGTGGTCAGCCGTGGCAGGGTCGCCCGGTCCGTTGGACATGAAGAAACCGTCCGGCTTCACGGCGTTGACGTCCTCGACCGTGGAGGTAGCCGGAAGGACGTGGACCCGAACGCCGCGCTCGGCGAAACGGACAGGCGTCATGGCCTTGATGCCGAGGTCGACGGCGGCGATGGAGAACCGCGGTTCGCCCTCCCAACCGTGGTCCTTGGGATCCACGACATAGGCTTCGTCGATGCTGACCTCTTCGGCCAGTGCTGCGCCTTCCATTGGTGCGCTGGCCAGGACGATGTCCAGAAGTTCCTTATCGGATGCTTGGGCAGCCTCGCCGGAGAAGATCCCGGCGCGCATGGTCTTGTGTTCACGCAGGTGCCGGGTAATGGCGCGGGTGTCCACGCCCTGGATGCCCACGATGCCCTGTTCGACCAGTTCGTCGTCGAGGCTTCGTTCCGAGCGCCAGTTGGAGGGGCGGCGTGCGGCGTCGCGGACGATGTAGCCTGCCACCCAGATGCGGCGGGACTCAGCGTCTTCGCTGTTGACGCCCGTGTTGCCGATGTGCGGAGCGGTCTGAACCACGAGCTGGCGGGCGTAGGAGGGGTCGGTGATGGTCTCCTGGTAACCGGTCATGCCGGTAGCGAAGACGGCCTCACCAAGGGCAGTTCCCTGGGCGCCGTAGCTGCGGCCGCGGAACATGCGGCCGTCTTCGAGCACCAGTACTGCTGCTGAGGATGAGGTTGCGGTGGCTGCGTTACTGTCCGTCACTTTATTTCTTTCCACTATCGGCATCTGCCTGGGGGGCTGCGGAGATCAATTCCTGGATGGCTTGGAGCAAGGGCTGTCTGTCGGCGCTGTGCCTGGACCGGAAGCCGGTGTCGAGTTCCTGTTGGCCCAGCTTCCAGCTGATGACCAAAAGGCCGTCCTTTTCGACGAACTTTCCTGCCATGCCGCTGGTTTCCCGGGTTTCCACCAAGGCTTCCCGGGGGATGAACACCGGCGCAACACCTGCCCTGTCGAACAGGATGCCTTCGGCGTGGACGCTCAGCTCCGCGGTGGTCCTGATGCCCAGTCCCTGCACGGCGATGCGGTCCAGCCAGTCACCGGCGGTTGTGGTGGCGACATACTGGCCGTCGGCCACCAGTGAGGCCGGAGTCAGTTCGCCCGGCACCTGCGGAAGGCGTTCGACGCCGGCCTGCCGCCTCAGCCTGCTGCGCCAACCAAACCAGATCATCGCCAGGACGGCGATGACCAGCACGGCCGTGATGACAGCCGTCAATGTTTGGGTGCTGTCCATCACGTACCGCTGACTGCCCCGGCGGCCGGGGTTGCGTCGTCGGTGTATCGGTATGGGGTGTTCAGCTGGCCGTTGAGCACTGTGGGGTGTCCCTTGAAGAAGGTAGCCACCACAGATCCGGGCAGGTCTTTGCCCTTGAACGGTGAATTGCGGCCCATGGTGGCCATCTTATGGGGGTCCACGGTCCAGCGCGCAGCCGGGTCGACCAGGATGACGTTGGCGGGCTCTCCTGTTTCGAGGGGACGTCCCTGGTCGGCCAGCCGGCCGATCGTTGCCGGGCTGAAGGACGTGACCCTTGCGAAGTCGGCCCACGTCATGAGGCCCGTCTCGATCATGGTCTCCTGGACCACGGACAAGGCGGTCTCAAGGCCGGTCATGCCCATGGCCGCCTGTGCCCACTCGCATTCCTTGTGCTCGCTCGGGTGCGGCGCATGGTCCGTTCCAACGACGTCGATCGTGCCGTCGGCAAGCCCTTCGCGGAGTGCCTGGACATCGTGGTTGGTGCGCAGGGGCGGGTTGACTTTGTAGACGGGGTCGTAGCTGCGGACCAGTTCGTCGGTCAGGATCAGGTGGTGCGGGGTCACCTCTGCCGTGACGTTGATGCCCCTGGCCTTGGCCCAGCGGATGATCTCCACCGAACCTGCCGTGGAGACGTGGCAGACGTGCAGGCGGGAACCGACATGCTGTGCCAGCAACACGTCCCGGGCAATAATGCTTTCTTCGGCGACCGCCGGCCAACCGGCGAGGCCCAATACCGCGGAGACAGCGCCTTCGTTCATCTGTGCCCCGGCAGTCAGGCGCGGTTCCTGCGCGTGCTGGGCCACCACGCCGTCGAACGCTTTGACGTATTCCAAGGCACGGCGCATGAGGACCGGGTCGTGGACGCAGATACCGTCGTCGGAGAACATCCGGACCTGGGCGCGTGAATCAGCCATGGCGCCCAGCTCGGCGAGCTGCTCGCCTGCGAGCCCCACGGTCACTGCCCCAACCGGCCGGACATCCACCCACCCGGAAGCACGGCCCAGGCTGTGGACCTGCTCCACAACGCCGGCGGTGTCCGCCACCGGGTTGCTGTTGGCCATGGCGTGGACGGCAGTGAATCCGCCCAAGGCGGCGGCACGGGTTCCGGTCTCCACCGTTTCTGCGTCTTCGCGACCCGGTTCACGCAGGTGGGTGTGCACATCAACCATGCCCGGAAGGGCAACCAGGCCGGCAGCGTCGATAACGGTAGCGTCGTCGTCCCTAAGGTCCTTTCCCCGCCCGGCGATGATGCCGTCACGGATCAGCAGGTCCTCGGAGTCGCCACCAAGAATGGCGGCGCCACGGATCAGGTACGTGTTTTCGGCCATCAGTTGCTCTCCTTGGTGGACTGGTGCGAAGCGGTGGATGCGGTGTCGCGGGTGTCGCCGGACAGCAGCAGGTAGAGGGCCGCCATCCGCACGGAGACACCGTTCCGGACCTGTGCCAGGACGGTGGACCGCGGTGAATCGGCGGCAGCAGACGAAATTTCCAGGCCGCGGTTCATGGGGCCCGGGTGCATGATGATCGTGTCCTTCATGCCGAGGTCGTCCAGTGTCCGCAGGCGGGCATCGTCAAAGCCCCAGCGGCGGGAATACTCCCGGGTGGACGGGAAGAAGGAAGCGTTCATGCGCTCACCCTGGACGCGCAGCATCATCATGGCGTCAACTCCCGATTCGAGGGTCTCGTCCAGGTTGTAGCTGACCTTGCAGGGCCAGTGTTCGACGCCGATCGGCAGCAAGGTGGGAGGCGCCACCAGGGTGACTTCCGCCCCGAGGGTCCGGAGAAGCCACACATTGGAACGGGCCACGCGGGAGTGCAGGACGTCCCCTGCGATCGCCACCCGCATGCCACTCAGGTTGGCGCCGGTGGAGGCGGTTCCGTTGACCCGCGACCAGTGCCGGCGCATGGTGAAGGCGTCCAGCAGGGCCTGGGTGGGGTGCTCATGGGTTCCGTCTCCGGCGTTGACCACTGCGGCATCGATCCAGTCCGTGGCCGCCAACCGATGGGGAGCCCCCGAAGCCCAGTGCCGGATCACCACAGCGTCGGCGCCCATGGCGGCCAGCGTCTGGGCAGTGTCTTTGAGCGACTCACCCTTGGACACCGAGGAGCCCTTGGCGGCAAAGTTGATGACATCGGCCGACAAGCGCTTGGCCGCGGCTTCGAAGGAGATGCGGGTCCTCGTGGAGTCCTCGAAGAAGAGGTTCACCACGGTGCGGCCGCGGAGGGCCGGCAGCTTCTTGACCTCGCGGTCCCCCACCGCTGACATTTCCTCGGCGGTATCAAGGATGCGGATAGCGTCCGCGGCGCTGAGGTTTTCGGTGGAAAGTAGGTGCTTCACTTACCCGCCTCGATCACTACTTCGTTGATGGGTTCACCGTTCACTGCATCTGTCTCTTCAAGGCGCACGCGGACTTTTTCGGCCGAGGACGTGGGCAGGTTCTTTCCTACGTGGTCTGCACGGATGGGGAGCTCACGGTGGCCCCTGTCCACCAGGACCGCCAGCCGGACGATACGGGGACGGCCCAGATCCACCAAGGCATCGAGGGCGGCGCGGATGGTGCGGCCGGAGTAAAGGACATCGTCAATCAGGACGACCACTTTGTTGTCGATGCCGGACAACGGAAGGCGTGTGTGGTGGGGAGGGCGCGTGGGCTGGTGGGAAAGATCGTCACGGAACATGGTGACGTCCAGCTGGCCGACTATGGTCTCGGCGTTGACTGCGGGATCGGCGGCAGCGATCTTGTTGGCGAGGCGCACTGCCAGAGGATAGCCGCGACTGGGGATGCCCAGCAGGACCAGGTCCTGGGAGCCCTTGTTGGCCTCGAGGATCTCGTGGGCGATACGAGTGAGCGCACGGTCAATGTCCGCCTGGTTGAGGACAACCCGCGGAGGAACCTGTGCTGAAGCAATATCAGACATTCGCTCGTCTCCCCTTTCCCCGCCTCACAGGACGGAATTAAAAAAGGAATATTTGCGCTTCAAAACTACCACAGGCCCTCGCCCCGGCCTCACCGGCCAGGCAGGACACCGGTGAGTTTAAGCTCACATTCCGGCCGGTGGAATAGGGTCTTATCCATGAGCAGCAACCATCCTGGCAGTCCCGGCGGCCACAACCCCTACCATCGCCCCTCCTTGGACCCGGCGACGAATCCCACGTGGATCGGGCGCGTCCAGCCAGTGAACTACCAGCCCGCCCCGGGGAACCCCGGCCGGCACCCGCAGCAGGACTGGATGCTCCCGCCGGTGTCCCGCCCACGACGCTCCCCGGGCCTGCTGCCCCTCCTGCTCACAGGAGCCGTACTGGTCATGGGCAGCCTGTTGCTGGTGGTGCCTTTCCTGCTGGGGAACACCGGTGTCACCGGCTTCGTGGTGGGATTCATCGCGTCCTTGATCCCCCTGGGTGTGGTCCTGTTGACGGTCCGCCTCATAGACCGCTGGGAACCGGAACCGCCACGCCTGCTGTGGTTCGCCTTTACCTGGGGTGCCGCCGTCTCCATCGCCGGCACACTGCTGATCCAACCGCTGTTCGCCGTGGCCGCACCGACCACCAGCGAGGAGGCCTTCACCTATTTCATGGCCACGGTCCAAGCCCCGATTGTTGAGGAATTCACCAAATCGCTGGGCCTCCTGGTGCTGCTGCTGGCCGCGCGAAAGTACTTTGACGGACCGGTGGATGGCGTGGTTTTCGCCTTCACCATCGCTGCGGGCTTCGCATTCACGGAAAACATCCTGTACTTCGGCCGTGAGATTGCCTCTTCCACGGATCCGGGGGCGGACTTCGTGCGGATCTTCATCCTTCGCGGCCTCATGTCGCCGTTCGCCCATGCCATCTTCACGGGCACCACAGGCTTGGTCATGGGATTCGCGGCACGCAAGTGGCACGCGGGCTACGCAGTCCTTGCTTTCATCATTGGGCTGCTCCCCGCGATGTTCCTCCACAACCGCTGGAACAGCATGGGACAGGACTTCCTGGTGGAGTACTTCGTTGTCCAGGTGCCCATCTTCATCCTGGCCGCGGTCGGAATCATCCTCCTGCGCGTCGCGGAAGGGAAGCTCACGCGCCAGCGGCTCATGGAATATGCCCGTGCGGGGTGGTTCACCCCCGCCGAGGTCGACATGCTGGCCACGTCCGCGGGCCGCCGCCAGGCTATCCGGTGGGCGGGGTCCCGTGGCAGGGCTGCCCAGATGCGTGCTCTCATCAAGGAGGCAACGGCACTGGCCTTTTCGCGCCAACGGATCCTCAGCGGGCGGGACGTCCAGCATCACCAGCATGACGAGCTGGAACACCTCAGGACCATCCCTGCCCTTCGAGCAGCAGTACTGCAGTAGGCCCGGAGACAGAAAATGCCCCGGGAACTTGAACACGTCAAGCTCCCGGGGGCATTTCCACGATCTGCGCGCTAGGCCAGAAGCGACGGCTTCAGCTTCTGCAACCTGCCCAACAGTCCGTTGACGAAGGCGGGTGATTCGTCAGTGGACATCGTCTTGGCCAGGGCCACAGCCTCGCTCACCGCAACACCATCCGGGACGTCGTCGTTGTACAGCAGTTCCCACGCCCCGATCCGCAGGATAATCCGGTCCACGGCCGGCATCCGTTCCAGGGTCCACCCTTGGGCGTACGTCTGCAGGAATTCATCGATGGTGGGCTGCATGGAAACTACGCCCTCAACGATTTCCACCGTGTAGGGGTTGACGACCAGGTCAGTCTTCTCACGACGGGCTGACAGGGCATCGAAAGCCGAAACCGAACGCTGTTCAGCTTCGAAAAGAACTTCAAGGGCCCTGTTACGGGCCTTACCGCGGGCACTCACTAGTCGTTGACCCGGCCCAGGTAGCTGCCGTCGCGGGTGTCGACCTTGACCTTCGTGCCCTGCTCGACAAAGAGCGGCACCTGGATTTCGTAACCGGTCTCCACGGTTGCAGGCTTGGTGCCGGCAGAAGAGCGGTCGCCCTGCAGGCCCGGCTCAGTGTAGGTGATTTCGAGGACAACGCTCGGCGGCAGTTCGATGTAGAGCGGAGTGCCCTCGTGGATCGCGATGTTGACCATCTGGTTCTCAAGCATGAAGTTGGTTGCGTCGCCAACAGTGGCACCGGAGACGTGGATCTGGTCGTAGTCCGTGGTGTCCATGAAGACGAAATCCTCGCCGTCCTGGTACAGGTACTGGTAGTCGCGGCGGTCCACCGTGGCGGTTTCGATCTTCAGGCCGGCGTTGAAGGTCTTGTCGACAACCTTGCCGGACATGACGTTGCGCATCTTGGTGCGAACGAATGCTCCGCCCTTGCCCGGCTTGACGTGCTGGAACTCAAGGACGTTCCAGAGCTGGCCTTCGAGCTTCAGTACGGTGCCGTTCTTGATGTCGTTTGTGGTTGCCACTTGTATCCTCTGGTTTCTCTCACTGGGTCCGGCTGCGGTGTGCAGCGTCCAGCCGTGTATGCCGAGCCGGCGGGCCGGCTGTCTTTATCAAAAATCCAACAACCATTCTACCGGCAAACCGGCAGTGGCCCGTCCCCGGTCCCGGAGCCGGGATCAGGAAGCCAGTTCCAGGACGTTCCGGGCACGCTGGAGAGCCACTGCCGAGGAGTAGATCAAAGCGGCATCGGCGGCCATGGCCACCCGGAGGTCGAGCGCCTTGGCGAACTCTTCCGAGGCGGCCAGGGCGTTCCCGCTGACGAAGTAGGCGCGACCCAGGTATTGGTGGACCACTGCTTCCTTGGAGCTTCCCTGCACCTCCTGCAGGAGCTGGCGGAACAACTGCACCGCCCGGTCAGTACGGTTGGTGGCCCGGTGGACCTCTGCCTCAAAAATCCTGAGCCGGAACGACTCCGGATCCTTATAGCGTGCCTCGGCCAGGAGCTCCGCGGCCTCCTTGGGCTGGTTGTCCAGGAGAAGGGCCATGATGCGGTCGGCGGGGTCCTCCGATGCCTCCAGGGCGTTCTCCATGGCGTCTTCGTTGACGATGACCGGAAGGAGGGTATCCGGGTTCATGCGCACGCCCGGGAAACCCGCAGTTGGCCAGTCGCTGATGCCTTCGGTCATGGTGGCCGTCATGATGCGATCTCCTGGTAAGCGGCGAACAGCAATGAGGTATCCGGCACATCGAGGATGCCCGGCTTGGCAATTCCGTCCAGGACGACGAAGCGCAGCAGGTCGCCCCTGGATTTCTTGTCCCTGCGCATGCCGTCAAGCAGCCCCTGCCAACGGTCATTGCGGTAGGTAGTGGGAAGTCCAAGGCTTTCAAGGATTGCCCGGTGCCGGTCGGCGTCGGCGTCCGCGAGGCGTCCAACGCTGCGTGAGAGCTCTGCCGCAAACATCATGCCCACCGAGATTGCCGCGCCATGGCGCCAGGAGTATCGCTCCACCAACTCGATCGCGTGGCCCAGCGTGTGACCGTAGTTCAGGATCTCCCTGAGCCCGGATTCCTTGAGGTCCTGGGAGACTACGTTGGCTTTGACGCTGATGGCGCGTTCGATGAGTTCCCGCACCACAGCGGAACCGGGATCCGTAACAGCGTCGGTGTTCTTCTCGATCAGGTCCAGGATGGCCGGATCGGCGATGAATCCGCACTTGATGACTTCGGCCATGCCGGAAACGAGTTCGTTCCGGGGCAGGGTCTGCAAGGTATCCAGGTCCGCGAGCACCGCTGCCGGCGGGTGGAAGGCGCCCACGAGGTTCTTGCCCTCGGCAGTGTTGATGCCTGTCTTGCCGCCCACTGACGCATCAACCATGCCCAGGAGGCTGGTGGGCATATGGATGACCTTGACTCCCCGGAGCCAGGTGGCGGCGACGAATCCGGCGAGGTCGGTCACGGCACCACCGCCAACGGCCACAATGGCGTCGGACCGGGTGAAGTCGTTCTGGCCCAGGACCTGCCAACAGAAGGCGGCGACCTGGATGTGCTTGCCTTCTTCGGCGTCGGGAATTTCCGCCGTCAGGGCCGTGAAACCGGCCGTTTCGAGCTCATCCCGGACGGTGTCGCCGGTCAACCGCAGGGCACGGGGATGGATCACCAGGACCCGGCGGACCCGCTCACCCAGCCGGGCCGGGAGGCTCTCGAGAAGACCCCGTCCCACCACGACGTCGTAGTTTTCAGCAGCGGACTGCCCGGTCACCTTGATGACAGTTGCTTCGGTGCTCACTTTTCAACTTCCTCTTTCAGGGCTGCATGCTCGCGCAGCCGCTCCTCCAGGAGGAGCCCGATTTCTGCCACAGACCCGGACCGCACGTCCAGGACAATGTCAGCCAGACGTTCGTAGATGGGTCGCCTGGCGGCGAACAAGGTCTCCCAGCGGGACATTGCGTCGCCCTGCAGCAACGGCCTGCCGGTGTTCCGGGCAATGCGTTCAGCCACGGTCCCGGCATCACATTCGAGGTAAACCACGGTGCACTCCCCCAGCAACTGCTGGGTGCCGGAGTCCAGTACGGCGCCCCCGCCCAGCGAGATCACGCTGGCCTGGGTCCTTGCTGCCTCAATGGCCTGGGCCACTGCCCTCGCTTCGATTTCCCGGAAAGCATGCTCTCCCCTGCCGGCGAAGATATCGGCGATACTGCCGTGCGCTGCCACGACCATGGCATCCGTATCAACGAATGCCAGGCCGAGTTGCTGCGACAGCTGCTGGCCAATGGCGGACTTGCCCACTGCCATCGGCCCGACAAGCACAACGGGACGGCCCGGCAGGCCGCCCATGTCTGCGCGGGCCACTACCGGCCGACCGTGTCCAAAGCAGCCGGGATGTTGTCCAGATAGGTTTGCAGGTTCCGTGCAGTTTCCTGGACGGAGTCGCCGCCAAATTTTTCGGTGATCGCTTCGGCCAGGACCAAGGCAACCATGGCTTCTGCAACAACGCCCGCTGCCGGAACGGCACAGACATCCGAACGCTGGTGGTGGGCTTTGGCAGGTTCGCCCGTGCTGACGTCGATCGTCTGCAGGGCCCGTGGCACCGTGGCGATGGGCTTCATGGCGGCACGGACGCGGAGCACCTCACCAATGCTCATGCCGCCTTCGATACCACCGGCGCGGTTGGTCCTGCGGATGATCCGGCCGTCTTCGTCCTTGACGATCTCGTCATGGGCAGCCGACCCGCGGCGTGCCGCGGTCAGGAATCCGTCGCCGACCTCCACGCCCTTGATGGCCTGGATGCCCATGAGTGCCGCGGCAAGCCGTGAGTCAAGGCGGCGGTCCCAATGGACGTAGCTGCCAAGGCCGGGAGGAAGCCCGTACGCGAGCACCTCGACGACCCCGCCCAGGGTTTCACCTTCTTTGTGGGCCGCGTCAACTTCGGCCACCATGGCATCGGATGTTTCGCGGTCAAAGCAACGCAGCGGGTCTGCATCGAGGGCGATTACATCGGCGGGACCCGGCAGCGGACGACCCTCCGGCACGGACACGCTGGCAATGGAGACGGTGTGGCTCACGAGTTCCACACCCAAGTGCCTAAGGAGCTGCGCGGCAACGGTGCCAAGGGCAACGCGGGTGGCCGTTTCACGCGCGCTTGCCCGCTCGAGAACGGGGCGCGCCTCATCAAAGCCGTATTTCTGCATGCCGGTGAAGTCAGCATGGCCGGGACGCGGCCGGGTGAGCGGGGCATTGCGGGCCTGGTCAGCCAGCAGCTCCTCGTCCACCGGATCGGCGGCCATGATCTGCTCCCACTTAGGCCATTCGGTATTGCCCACCTGGATGGCAACGGGTCCACCCTGGGTGATTCCGTGGCGCACACCCCCAAGGATGGTGACCTGGTCCTGCTCGAACTTCATGCGGGCTCCACGGCCATAGCCCAGGCGCCGGCGCGCCAGGGCGTCGCGGATCTGCCCGGTGGTGAGTTCAACACCGGCGGGCACGCCTTCAAGTATTCCAACCAGTGCCGGACCGTGGGATTCACCGGCTGTCAACCAACGCAACATATAACCAATCCTGCCATGTAAGGCTTCTAGAAGACCCGTCGGGGAAGCCCGACTGAGTCGCACATCACATCTATGACGGCGGCATCCACGTCACAGCCAGTAAAGAGGCGGATCTGTTCGGCAGCCTGGTACATCAGCATTTCAAGGCCGGGAACCACCGCCCCACCGCGTCCTGCCCAGACATCGGCAATCCGGCTTGGCCAAGGATCGTACGCAACGTCCAAGAGGACGCCACCGGTGCCGGAAACGGGGATCGACTCCAGTTCATCGGCCAGGGCATCGGCGGCACGGGGCGGGAAAGTGGAGATCACGAGGTCGGAACCGGCAATCGTCCGGGCCGCCTCCCCCAGCGGGCGAACCTGCAGGTCAATCCCGACGGCGGCAGCGGCAGCTGTGGCTTCAGCGGCGCGGGCCGTATCCCGGACGAAAACGTCAGCGCGGCGCGCACCGAGGGCGGCCGCGGCAGCCAGTGCAGCAGCCGACGTACCTCCGCCACCAAGAATCGCTGCCGCAGGAGTGGAATCAAGGCCCGCGTACCGGACGGCTTCGACGATACCGGCCACATCGGTGTTGTAACCCACCCGGCGCACAGCGCCCTGCTGCCCTTCAAAGGCCACGGTATTGATGACACCCAGTGGTTCGGCGGCGCCACGGACTTCGTCAACCTCAGCCACCATGGCGGACTTCAGGGGCATGGTGACGGACAGGCCGCACCAGCTGCCATCGGCGCGCACGGCCTCCATGAAGGCCGGCAGCGTGCCAACCGTGACATCGATCGCTGTGTACTGGATGTCCACGCCGAGCTTGGCATACGCGGCGGTGTGCATCGCAGGAGACTTCGAGTGCGAGATGGGATGCCCCAGGACCGCCGCGCGGCGGCTCACACGCACCGCCCTGCATTGGCCTGGCACCAGGCGTTGTACTGCTCCACGTAGGTGCTGTGCTCAGCCAGCGTCTTGGAGAACTTGGTCTCCTTGGTGTCCAGGTTGATGGTGACCCAGTACAGATAGTCGTTTTGCGTCGGCTTGGCTGCGGCGTCGATGGCTGTCTTGCCCGGTGAGCCAATGGGTCCGGCGGGGAGGCCGACGTTGGCGTAGGTGTTGTAGGTGTTGGACTTGTCGGCCTTCTCTTCCTCCGTGAGGTGGAAGGACTTCTTCCCCAACCCGTACGTCACCGTGGCATCGGACTGGATCAGCCCGTTGGTTTCGGTGTTGTTGGGCTTGAGCCGGTTGTAGATGGCACCGGCCACGTTGCCGTAGTCCGCCTGGCCACCCTCTGCCTGAACGATGCTGGCAATGGTGACGGTGTCGTACTGTTTTGCAGGATCAGTGATGCCTTGGGCCTTGAGTTCATCCAGGGTGGTGGTCACCAGCTTCTGGATAATGTCCTGGCCGGAGGTACCCAGGGGGAAGCGGTACTCACCGGGCGCCAGGAAGCCTTCAAGGTTCTTGGCCTTGGAGGGAACCCCGAATTGGGCCGGGTTCTGGTTGAAGCTGTTCAACTGGGCCATCGGGATGCCTGAGCCCTTGGAAATCGCATCCAGTGATTCGTTGATGCGCAGCCCTGCGCTCAGGGCGAAGTAAATGACCTTGGATGCATCCTTATTGACCAGGACGGCCACCGCATCCGAGTTCTTCATTTCCTTCTTGAAGGTGAACTCGCCGGGCGACAGTTCACCGCCCTGGCTGAGGAACTCCTTGACGAAGGAATCGGCATCGGCGACGACCTTGTTGTCCACCAGCGCCGTTGCCACAGCCTTGGGACCGGTACCTTCGGGAACCGTGATACTCACCGAACCGCTGCCCGGGCCCGGGTAATCGCTGACTTTATCCATACCCAGCAACGGTTTGAGGAATTGCGCACCCACCGCTACCGCGGCAACAAAAACACCCAGCGTGATCAGCAATGCAAGCACACGACGGCGGCGCCTCGCCTTCCGCGCGGCCGCCTTGGCGGCCTTCGATTCAGGCCCGGCCAGCAGCGGGTGGGGCCCGTCATGGAATTCCGTGTGGTCGTCCTCGTGGTGGGGATGCCCGTCATAACCAAGGTGGTCGTCATGGTGGTCATCGTGGTGCTGCACCAGGCCTGCGTGGGAATCACCGGCATCAGCGAAGGATTGGTGGTGTCCGTGGTCTGCGTGGCCATGCCCGGCAAGGACGGGGACGGCGGCAGTGGCAGGAGCGATCGGCTCATCCGGTGTTGCTGCATCTTCCCTGGCTTTTGCTGTTTCCGCAGCCTCTGCCGGTTCGGGCGTGGCGGGATTGCCTGAGTCTGCTGGAGCATGCTCCTGCTTTTGCGTCGTCGAACCGGCGTCCGGCACCACGGAGGGGGCCGCTGCGGGAACAGGCGGGACAGGCACTGACGGTGCCTGGACAGGCGCCGCGGGCACGGCCGGCACAGGACGGGGCAGCGCCGGCCCGGCGTCGGGCGCGGGAGGCGTCTCACCGGGGGTGGCCTCAGGAACGGGTACGACGTTCTGGTTCTGTGTGGCGAGGAACCGCTCGCGCGCCCGCAGCTCTTTGCGGGTCAGCGGCATACCGCCTCCAGCGGTTCCACCGGAGGGGTCGTTGTTGACCGGGCTCACAGTTGCAGTCCCCTCGTAGAAGAATCTGGTTCACTGCCAGAGGCGTCCTGCAGCGTTGGGGCACTGCTTGGCATCCCGGACGGCGCCGGTGCCTGCACGCGGCGGCCTGCGTCCGTTCCTCTGGCTTTTTGCATGTCGATCGCTTGCTGCAGTATTCCAGCAGCAGCAACCTGATCAACCACTTTACGGTGGTTCTTGCTGCTCATGCCAGCTTCGCGGAGGTTGCGGTGCGCCGAAACGGTGGAAAGCCGCTCGTCCACGAGGTTGACGGGAACGTCCACGCCCTTGGCGGCCAGCTCCGCCGCCAGGAGCCGGGCGTACTCTCCTGCCATCTGCGCGGAGGCGCGCTCTTCACCCTTCATGGTGCGTGGCAAGCCCACGAAGACCTGCACAACCCCGAGCTCCAGGACCAGTTTCGCCAAGGCGCGGACATCGGAGTTCTTTTTGGGGTTCCTGCCGAGCGTTTTCAGTGGCGTGGCAAGGATGCCGTCCGGGTCGCAGACGGCCAGGCCCACGCGGACCGTGCCAACGTCTACCCCCAGTTTAATTCCCTGGGGGTAGACGCCGCTGTTTGTTTCCGAAGCCACCGTCAGCGCTTGGCGATCGCGTCCACTACCGCTGTGAGGGCCTCGGCGACCTTCCCAGCGTCCGTACCGCCACCCTGGGCGACGTCGTCCTTCCCGCCGCCACCACCGCCGAGGATGCCGGCAGCCAGGCGGACGAGGGCGCCTGCCTTGACGCCCATACCGCGCGCAGCGTCGTTGGTGGCGATGAGGATGATCGGCCGCTCATTGCTGACACCTGCCACGGCGACTGTGGCAGCTTCCGAGCCGAGGCGGTTGCGCAGGTCCAGGGCAAGGTTGCGGAGGTCGTCTGCGCCACCCACCTGGCCGGCGTCGTGGGCTATGACGCGCACGCCTCCAGCATCGCGGGCCGTGCCCACCAGGTTCGCTGCTGCGGCGGCGAGCTGTTCCTTGCGGAGGCGGTCGAGTTCCTTCTCAGCAGCCTTGAGCTTGTTCAAGGTGCTGGAAATGCGGTCGGCCAGCTGGCCCGAGGGGACCTTCAGCATCTCGGTCAACTCGGTCACGAGCGCCCGTTCGGCGGCCAGGTGCCGGAATGCGTCGAGGCCGACAAAGGCTTCCACGCGCCGGTTGCCCGAGCCAACGGACTGCTCGCCGAGCAGCGACAGGCTGCCAATCAGCGAGGTATTGGCCACGTGGGTTCCGCCGCACAGTTCACGGGACCACGCGCCGTCGATCTCCACGACGCGCACTTCGCTGCCGTAGTTCTCGCCGAACAGTGCCATGGCGCCCAGGGCCTTCGCTTCGGCGAGTCCCATGACCTTGGTGTCTACCCGGAAGTTGTTGCGGATGGCGATGTTGGAGACTTCCTCGATCTCCGAACGGGTGGCGGAGCTCAACCCCTCACCCCAGGCGAAGTCGAAGCGCAGGTAGCCGGCCTTGTTGAAGGAGCCCCTCTGCGTTGCCTCCGGTCCGAGGATCTGGTGCAGTGCGGCGTGCACGATATGCGTGCCGGTATGCGCCTGCTCGGCAGCATGGCGCCGTTCACGGTCGACGGCGGCGCGCACCAAAGCGTCGGAAGCAATCTCGCCTTCACGGACGATCGCCTTGTGCACGCTCAGTCCCTTGAGGGGACGCTGAACGTCCAGGACCTCGACGACGAATCCGTCACCGGTGATGAGCCCGGTGTCGGCGGACTGGCCACCGGCTTCGGCGTAGAAGGGGGTTTCGTTCAGGACGATTTCGATTTCGTAACCTGTAGAGGCGTGGGCAACCCGGTGGCCGCCGCTGACGATCCCGCGGACCCGGGACTCCCCTTCGAGCTCGTCGTAGCCGGTGAACACAGTCTCCCCGTCGCCCAGCAGTTCCTGGTAGGCCGTGACGTCCGCATGGCCGCCCTTCTTGCCTTTGGCGTCTGCCTGGGCGCGCTGGCGCTGTTCCTGCATGAGGGCACGGAAACCCGCCTCGTCAACCTTCAGGCCGGCCTCTTCGGCCATCTCCAGCGTGAGGTCGATGGGGAAGCCGTAGGTGTCGTGAAGAGTGAAGGCATCCGCGCCGGACAGCGGAACACCGGCTGCCTTGGATTCCGCCACAGCGTCCTCCAGGCGGGCAGTGCCGGAGGCGATGGTCCGGAGGAATGCCTTCTCTTCGGCATAGGCGATCCGGCTGATCCGGGCGAAGTCTGTCTCCACCACCGGGTAGACACCCTTCATGGCGTCACGGGACACGGGCAGCAGATCAGGCAGGCAGGCCTTTTCCACGCCAAGCAGCCGCATCGCTCTGACAGCGCGGCGGATCAGGCGGCGAAGGACGTAACCCCGGCCTTCGTTGGAGGGGGCCACGCCGTCGGCAATCAGCATGAGTGCGGACCGGATGTGGTCGGCCACCACGCGCATCCGCACGTCGTCCGTGTGGTGGGGGTCGTCGTCGGACTCCGCGGACGTGTATTCCTTGCCGGACAGCTCCGCGGCTCTGTCGATCACTGGACGGACCTGGTCGGTCTCGTACATGTTTTCCACACCCTGGAGGATCATCGCCAGGCGCTCCATGCCGAGGCCGGTGTCGATGTTCTTGTTGGGCAGCTCACCCACGATGTCGAAGTCCACCTTGGACCGGACGTTCTCGATCTGGTACTGCATGAACACAAGGTTCCAGATCTCGATGTAGCGGGTTTCGTCGGCAAGGGGACCGCCCTCGATACCGTACGCCGGACCGCGGTCATAGTAGATCTCCGAGCAAGGCCCGGCCGGACCCGGCTGGCCGGTGTGCCAGTAGTTGTCCGACTTGCCCATGCGCTGGATGCGCTCTTCGGGGATGCCGGTGTTCTTGAGCCAGAGTTCCTTGGCTTCGTCGTCTTCCTCATAGACCGTCACCCAGAGGCGTTCGGCTGGAAGTCCGTAACCGCCGTCGTCCACGCTGCGGGTCAGCAGTTCGAAGGCGAACTTGATGGCATCTTCCTTGAAGTAGTCCCCAAAGGAGAAGTTGCCGCACATCTGGAAGAAGGTGCCGTGCCGGGCGGTCTTGCCGACTTCCTCGATATCCCCTGTGCGGATGCACTTCTGGACGCTCGTGGCGCGGCTGTACGGCGGCTCTTCGCGCGCGGTCAGGTACGGAATGAACGGCACCATGCCGGCCACAGTGAAAAGGAGCGACGGGTCGCTGGAAACGAGCGACGCGGAGGGGACGGCGGTGTGGCCCTTGCTGACAAAAAAGTCCACCCAGCGCTTGGTGATCTCCTGCGACTTCATTAGCTGATTACTTACCCTTCCAATTCACTGCACACGGTGTGCACGGAACCTGCTGATGCCGTTCCGCAGCTTTCTATTCTGCCCTGTCACGGGCACGGGGGCGAACCTGGTCCGCTATTTCCGACCGGCATCGGGGGCCTCGACGCCCAGCGCGGAGCGCAGGTCGGCCTCGCGCTCGTGCATCCCGGCACGGACGGCATCGGCAAAATCGAAGAGGCCGTCAGCGAGGCGCCCTACAGCACGGTTCAGGCCGTCAGGTCCGATGTTCGCCTGCGCCTCGGTGAATTTGCGGAACGCGATGACCCCGATGGCCACGCCGATTCCCATCCATACAATTCTCTTCATAACGGGCTTCTCCAGTAAGTCAGCGGCTGCGGCGGCCGGATGAGGGGGCGCGGTGGCCTGCGAAGGCCGAACGTACGCCATAGCTGAAGGCCGCCACCTTGATCAGCGGAGATCCCACCGTCGCGGCCACCAGGGAAGACAAAGCCGAAATGTTGGCCGACGCGTCTGAGACGTTGGACGCGATGCCGTCCACCTTCTTCAATTGCTGGTTGGTGGTGGAGACCGTTGCCGTGACCTCGTCCATGAGGGGCGTGGCGCCGTCGCTGAGGGACTTGATGGTGGTCCGCACTTCATCGAACACCCCGCCAAGCTTCAGGATCGGCACGGCCAGCAGCAGGACCAGGAGTGCGAACACTCCTGCTGCGATCAGGCCTGCGATGTCGCCACCGGACATAAGACTCATCTCCTAGGGTTGATTCGGCGCCTTGCACGCACTGCTTTTCCGGCAGCGGCCAAGGCCTCCCCAAGTACCTTATCGGGAAACAAAGAAGCCCGTGGCAGGTGCCACGGGCTTCTTGTAACGCTGCTGAGATTTAGCGTGCGTAGAATTCGACGACGAGCTGCTCTTCGCAGATCACGGGGACCTCGGAGCGCTTCGGGCGGCGAACCAGCTTTGCCTGCAGGGCGTCGATCTTGACGTCCAGGTACGGCGGGGTGGTGGCGAGGACGTGTGCACCGGCAGCTGCTGCCTGGAACGGTGCCATGACCTCGGAACGGCTGTGGACGTGGATGAGCTGGCCTTCGCCGACGCGGAAGGACGGGCGGTCCACGCGGACACCGTCAACCAGGATGTGGCGGTGCACAACCAGCTGGCGGGCCTGGGCGATGGTGCGGGCAAAGCCTGCACGGAGAACCAGGGCGTCCAGACGCATTTCGAGCAGTTCAACCAGGTTTTCACCGGTCAGGCCCTTGGTGCGGCGTGCTTCTTCGAAGGCACGGGTCATCTGGGCTTCGCGGATGCCGTACTGGGCGCGCAGACGCTGCTTTTCGCGCAGACGAACGGCGTAGTCGGAGTCCTGCTTCTTGCGGGCACGGCCATGCTCACCGGGGCCGTACGGGCGGCGCTCCATGTACTTGGCGGCCTTGGGAGTCAGAGCAATGCCGAGTGCACGCGAAAGGCGTGCGGTACGGCGAGCACGAGTGTTGTTAGCCACTTGTGTCCTTCCAAATTACTGCGGTGTGTCAGTTTTACTGGCCTCCATCAGGGAGAGCATCGGCCAACCGCTGCCACTTGCTACTGGCCCGGCGCATGGCCCATGAAGGAAAACCTTTAAGGGAGGGTGCGTCGGGTCATGCCAGACAAGGAACCATCTTAGCACGGGACCATGCCGCACCGGCGTGCTGGAGCAAGCCGGTACCCTACTGCCCCCGCACAATCCTGCGGAGGCGTTCCAACCGGGGGGCGATGTCACGCTCCGCGCCGTTGCCCGTGGGCAGGTAGTAGTCCTTGCCGACCAGGTCATCCGGCGGGTACTGCTGCGTGGCCACACCGTGCGGCTCGTCGTGGGCGTATTTGTAGCTCTTTCCGTGGCCCAACTGCTTGGCCCCCGGATAGTGGGAGTCACGCAAATGCATCGGAATGCTCCCGCCGTACCCTGCCCGCACGTCGGCGATGGCGCTGTTGATGCCCATGTAGGCCGCGTTCGACTTGGGGGCTGTAGCCAGATGGACCACAGCCTCGGCCAGGATGATCCGCCCTTCCGGCATGCCGATCAACTGCACTGCCTGTGCTGCCGCCACGGCTGTCTGCAAGGCCGTAGGGTCGGCCATTCCGATGTCTTCGGCTGCCGAGATGACAATCCGCCGGGCCACGAACCGCGGGTCCTCCCCCGCCTCCAGCATCCGCGCCAGGTAATGCAGGGACGCGTCCACGTCCGAGCCCCTGATGGATTTGATGAAGGCGCTGGCCACGTCGTAATGCTGGTCGCCGGCGCGGTCGTACCGGACCGCGGCAGCGTCAAGGGCCCTTTCGGTGTGCCGCAGTTCCACCAGTACCGGAGCGTCCGGTGCGCCGTCGTCCGCAAGGCCGGGCTCGCCGTCGTCGGTAACGTTGCCTTCGGTTTCGACGGCGGTGCTGTCGCCGAAAGCGACACCCGCGGCCGCTTCCAGTGCCGTCAGCGCCCGGCGGGCATCGCCGCCGGAGAGCCGCACCAGGTGGTCCAAGGCCTCCGGGGCGAGTTCCACCCTCCCGGCGAGCCCCCGGGTATCGGCAACGGCACGCTGCAGCAGACCGGCGATGTCGTCGTCTGTCAGCGGCTTCAGCGTCAAGAGCAAGGACCGCGACAGCAAGGGCGAAACCACCGAAAAGGAGGGGTTTTCCGTGGTCGCTGCAACAAGGACGACCCAACGGTTCTCCACCCCGGGCAACAAAGCATCCTGCTGTGCTTTGTTGAACCGGTGGATCTCGTCGAGGAACAGCACGGTGGTCTTCTTGTAGAGGTCCCTCGCGGTCAGGGCCTCGTCCATCACGCGGCGGACGTCCTTCACGCCGGCAGTAATGGCGGACAACTCAACGAACTTCCGCCCCGGCCCGCGGGCAATCACGTGCGCGAGCGTCGTCTTGCCGGTCCCCGGAGGGCCCCACAGAATGACCGAACTCGGCCCGGCAGGCCCCGCGGCCTCGACCCCCGCAGCCAGTTGGCGCAACGGAGACCCGTAACCGAGCAGATGCTGCTGGCCCACCACGTCGTCGAGGGTGCGCGGACGCATGCGTACTGCCAAGGGACTGCGCTGGGACGCCAGCCACGCAGCGTCCGCACCGGCATCCGGAGCATTTACCTCCTCCGACTCGTCGTCGACTGCCCCGGCACCAAAGAGATCTTCCACATGGATAGGCTACTCATAGATTCAACAAAGGAGGCATTGCCGTGGACCGCCCCACCACCAATCCGCAGCGGAGGGCCGCCAAACCGGGCAGCCGCAACGCCCTGGTGGCGGCCTCCCGCCTGCATGGCTGGGTGGAACGCTTTGCGACAAGTCACGGGGGGCTGTCCGAAGAGCAGTGGACAGGGGACGGCGCGCTGCTTCTCTGCGCCAACGACGGCGCGACTGCCGCGCTGCGGGCACCATGGCCCGAGGATGGCAGGCCCGGCCGCGGCAAGACCAGCCTTGACCGCCTGGCCTCCGCGGCCAGGCAGGAGCGTGGGCTGGGGATCCTCCTGGTCCGCCGCGGCGGGTATGCAGTGGCAGCAGCCACAGGATCGACGGTGCTGGAATCCAAGAGCGGCAACCGCTACGTCCAGTCCCGGTCCGCGGCGGGAGGCCAATCCCAGCAACGTTTCGCCAGGAGGCGCACACACCAGGCCGATGCCCTGGTGGACACTGCGGCCGAACATGCTGCCAGGATCTTCGCGGCCCACACCGTCGAATACATCGTGCCAGGCGGTGACCGTGCCTTGGTGGAGCAGGTTTTGGACCATCCGGCGATGCGTTCCATGGCCAGGCGGCCCCGGCTTGCGTTGCTTGACGTTCAGGAGCCCAAAACTGCCGTCCTGGCCAAGGCCGCCGCCGACGCCTGCGCTGTCCGCATCACCGTCACCGACGCACCTGCGTAGCGGCTACGTAACCACTAACAACCCGACAACGCCCTTTGCAGCGGTGCCTGACGGTAGACGTAGCTGCCGGAATCGGTGAAACCGGCCCTCCGGTACAGCCCCTGCGCGCCGTGGTTTGCGGCCGTGACAAGCAGCCAGAAGCCCTGAAGGTCCAAGCGACGGCCTTCAGTGAGCAAGGCCGCCAACACCCGGGAAGCATATCCCTGCCTCCGGTGCGCGGCCGACGTCGCCATGCTGTAGATGCCACCCCAGCCAGCTGCCAGGGCAAGACGCCCGACGGCGGCCGGTTGCCCGTCGTCGTCCCTCACCAGCGCGTACACGGACGGACAGCCGGAAAGGATCGCCCGTGCGGTTTCAAGCTCACGGTCGCCGCCGCGGCCGTCGATTGACCACCACAGGTGAAGCCACTCCTTGGACGGTTCCGGTGCCAGTTCCACTGGCGTGACCGGTGGCGCCCCTTGCAGGTCCCGGGTCCCCCGGACCATGATCAGGGTCTCGGACTGGCGCGTGAACCGCGCGCGGTCCAGCACGGCGTTCAAGTCCGCGCTCCGGGCGTCGTCGAACACTTGGAAGATCAGGGGCAACCGCCGGCGCCGGTACCACTCAGAGGCTGCCCTGACGGCCGCGGAAACATCCCCATCAGCTCCGGAAGGATCCCTGGGCCACACCGAATTTGCCCGTTGGGTGACACCATGGGAAGCCCGCAGGACCCAGGTTCCCGTGTCCTCCCGGTCACATGCAGGCCAGGCCCGGTCCATCAGGCCCTCCAACAACTGCCGGTCCACCCGGACCCCTCCTTTCCCAAAGACCGAAGGCCCTCCGCTTGACGCGGAGGGCCTTCGGTAACGCACTTACTCGGACTCTGGCTTGACGGCCGGCTTGGCTTCCGGCTTGAAGTCGACACCGGCTTCCTTGCGCTGCTGCGGAGTAATGGGAGCCGGCGCAGCCGTCAGCGGATCGAAACCACCGCCGGACTTCGGGAAGGCGATGACATCCCGGATGGAGTCCACGCCCGCAAGCAACGAGACCACGCGGTCCCAGCCAAGCGCGATGCCGCCATGTGGAGGTGCGCCGTACTTGAAGCCTTCAAGCAGGAAGCCGAACTTGGTCCGGGCATCTTCCTTGTCCAGGCCCATGAGCTGGAAGACACGCTCCTGCACGTCACGCTGGTGGATACGGATTGAACCACCACCGATTTCATTGCCGTTGCACACGATGTCATAGGCATAGGACAACGCAGACTCCGGATCCTGGTCGAACGTGTCCAGGAATTCAGGCTTGGGCGAGGTGAAGGCGTGGTGCACGGCAGTCCACTGGCCCGAACCAACCGCTACATCGCCGGACGCCACGGCAGCGGCGGCGGGCTCGAACATTGGAGCGTCGACAATCCAAACGAAAGCCCAGTCCTTGGGATCGATCAGGCCAGTGCGGTGACCGATCTCTACACGGGCAGCACCCAGCAGCGAACGGGAGGCGTTCTTCTCGCCGGCGGCGAAGAAGATGCAGTCACCGGGCTTGGCACCGACAGCGTCGGCCAGTCCGGCACGTTCCTGTTCCGTGAGGTTCTTGGCGACAGGGCCTGCAAGTTCGCCGTCCTCCTTGTACAGGACGTACGCCAGCCCCTTGGCGCCACGCTGCTTGGCCCATTCCTGCCAGGCGTCAAGGGCGCGGCGGGCCTGGGAAGCACCGCCGGGCATGACAACCGCGCCAACGTAGGGGGCCTTGAAAACGCCGAAGTTGGTGTCCTTGAAGAACTCCGTCAGTTCCGTCAGCTCCAGGCCGAACCGCAGGTCCGGCTTGTCCGAACCGTACTTGGCCATGGCGTCCAAGTAGGTCATGCGGCGGATCGGCGTCGGAACCTCGACGTCAATCAGCTGCCACAGAGCCTTGACGATCGCTTCACCCAGTTCAATGATGTCGTCCTGGTCCACGAAGCTGGCTTCAATATCCAACTGAGTGAACTCGGGCTGGCGGTCTGCGCGGAAGTCTTCATCGCGGTAACAGCGGGCAATCTGGTAGTACTTCTCGAAGCCGCCGACCTGGAGAAGCTGCTTGAAGAGCTGCGGCGACTGCGGCAGCGCGTACCAGGAACCGGGGGCCAGGCGTGCCGGGACCAGGAAGTCACGGGCGCCTTCCGGTGTGGACCGCGTCAGCGTGGGTGTTTCGATCTCGACGTAGCCACGCTGGTGCAGCAGGTCGCGGGCCACGCGGTTGGCCTCGGAGCGAAGGCGGATGTTACGGGCCGGGCCCGGGCGTCGCAGGTCAAGGTAACGGTGCTTGAGGCGCGCTTCCTCCCCCACCTCCACGTGCTCGTCGATCTGGAACGGCAGCGGATCGGACGTGTTGAGAATGACCACCTTGTCCGCGATGACCTCGATGTCGCCCGTGGCCAGCGCAGGATTCTCATTGCCTTCGGGGCGCTTGTTGACAGTTCCCGTTACCTGCAGGACGTATTCGTTCCGCAGGCCGTGGAAGACCTCTTCCTCACGGACGACCACCTGTGCGACACCGGACGCGTCACGCAGGTCGACGAATGCCACGCCACCGTGATCACGGCGGCGGCCCACCCAGCCGGCCAGGGTAACGGTCTGTCCAATGTGCTCGGAGCGAAGTGATCCGAGGTCATGTGTGCGCAGCACAGCATTCCTTTCAGCATGAATTTTCGAGGGATCTCTGCAAAGACGATCCCGTCCGAGTTTACCCGCCCCGGCCGCGGCTCCCATGACGGGAGGTCAGGCAGTGACGACCCGCACGTGGAGGTCTTCTTCTGCCGGAGTCCAGGTTTCCGGATCAGCATCCACCTGGACGCCCGACCTGATGTCCTTGACCTGGTGCTTGCCGTCCTCGTCCGTGAACCAGACAAACGGAATTCCGCGGCGGTCCGCGAACTTGATCTGCTTGCCGAATTTCTCGGCTTTGGCGGCGACTTCCGTGGCAATTCCGCGACCGCGCAGCCGGGCCGCTATGTCCTGGGCTGCCGACCAGCTGTCGTCATGGTTCAGGGCCACGAGGACAGCCGTGGGAACGGAGCGTGTTGCCGTGGCGAGTTCCTGGCTGAGGATGCGGGAAACGAGGCGGGTGACGCCGATGGAAAGTCCCACGCCCGGGAACTTCCGGTTGCCCTTGCTGGCCAGTGCGTCGTAACGGCCGCCCGAGCAAATGGATCCAAGCTGCTCATGGCCAACAAGCACTGTTTCCACGACGGTCCCGGTGTAGTAATCCAGCCCCCGGGCGATGCTGAGGTCGGCGATGACCTTGCCCGGAGCCCGCTGGACTGCGGCCTCGATGACCTGCCGCAGCTCATCAAGCCCCTCCTCCAGATGCTCATGGGTGACGCCCAGCTCCCGGACCTTTTCCACGAACGATGTGTCCTCGGTCCGGATCGTAGCCAGCCGCAGCGCCAGGTCCGCCTGAGCATCGCTTGCTCCGAGTTCGCTCTTCAAGAGCCCGGCGACCTTTTCAGGTCCGATCTTCTCGAGCTTGTCGATGCTGCGAAGGACGCCCGCCGTGTCATCCAGCCCGATACCGCGGTAGAAGCCCTCGGCGAGCTTGCGGTTGTTGACCCTCAGCCGGAAGTCAGGAATGGGAAGGGCACTGAGGGCCTCGGCGATCACCAGCGCGATTTCCACGTCATAGCGGAACGGCAATTCACCGTCGCCCACCACGTCGATGTCAGCCTGGGTGAATTCCCGGGCGCGTCCCTCCTGCGGGCGTTCACCGCGCCACACCTTCTGGATCTGGTAGCGCCTGAAGGGGAAGGAAAGATACCCGGCGTTCTCGACGACGTAACGGGCAAACGGCACAGTGAGGTCAAAGTGCAGGGCAAGGGCGTTCGGATCCGACTTGCCGGAAGCTGCGTCGTCGTCATCTTCCTGGAGCCTGCTCAGGCCATAGACTTCCTTGTCGATTTCACCCTTGCGGAGGAGCTGCCCGACGGTCTCCACGGCGCGCGTCTCAATGGAAGAGAACCCGTGGAGCTCGAAGGTCTTCCGCAGGGTGTCCAGGACATGGAGCTCCACCAACCGTTCCTGGGGAAGCCACTCGGGGAATCCGGACAGGGAGGCGGTACGTGCCATGGTGGATGAACTCCTTGAA
This sequence comes from Paenarthrobacter sp. NCHU4564, assembly GCF_052156435.1. Lineage (NCBI taxonomy): Bacteria > Bacillati > Actinomycetota > Actinomycetes > Micrococcales > Micrococcaceae > Paenarthrobacter > Paenarthrobacter sp. NCHU4564. The sequence goes on along the minus strand of NZ_JBQLIS010000007.1, from coordinate 125,680 downwards.
GAAAGCAGACCGGAAACGGCACCAGACTCAAACCGGCCATTCGGCGTTTGGGGAGCGGGCGTCCAACAGGTCATGCATAAACTATGTGCGGCAGCCAGTTTATGCTTTCCGCGCGTGCACATCTAATACAGCACGCCGGTCCTGCAGGCAGCCGTGGACGTGGACACTTTCAGGAGGACTCTTGGCAACAAGGTCGCGGGATGACCGCGAAGCAAGACGGCGTATCCGGCAGATGGAAGCCAAGCGGGCACTCCGGCAGGAGCAAGGCAAGCGCCGGAAGCGCGACAACGTCCTTGCAGCCAGTGCAGCCGGCGTGGCAGTGGTTCTCGCGGTGGTGCTGCAACTGACCGTTTTCAGTTCCAACCCCACGGAGGCTGAGTTTGCCGCCGCCGAAGCCGGCCTGAACACCACATCCGCGTCCCCTTCAGCGTCCAACAGCGCCGGAATTCCCGGGCCGGAAACAGCAGCCGGCAAGACCTTCACGGGAGAACTCTCCCTGAACGGTGGCGCAGTGGGAGTAGAGCTGAACGGCACCGCAGCTCCCCAGGCCGCCGCAGTCTTCAAGTCATTGGCAGACAGCAACTACTACAGCGGGGCGTTGTGCCACCGGCTGACCACGGCAGAGACCTTTGGGCTTCTGCAATGCGGGGCAAAAGATGCCAGCGGCGCCGACGACCCCGGCTATCGTTGGGGCCCCCTCGAGAACACCCCTGCAGACAATCTCTACCCCGCGGGGACCATTGCCGTAGCCCGCACCGGCAACGACGCATACGGTAACGGGCACCAGTTCTTTATTGTCTACAAAGACACCACGATCCCGGCTGACAACGCCGGCGGCTATACCGTGGTCGGCAAGGTCACCAGCGGCCTTGACGTGGTCACAGCGATTGCTGCCGCAGGGCTCACGCCGGGCGAAAACACCACGGACGGCGCCCCTGTGGCACCTGTCACGATAGACTCGTTTTCTCTGAAGTAACCAGCTCAGGGCCCCGGCCCGGGGCGTATTACCTTAGCAGTCCCTCCAAGCGAAAGACTTTTAGCGGTGACAGACAGTCAGAAATCCGACGAATCAGCAGTAGTGGCCAACGAGGAAGCTGCCTCGGCAAACGGCAGCGCCGGCACCGAGGCAGCAACCGCTGCCGGGTCCGGCAAGCCCTCCGCGCCCCGCCCGGCTCCTTCCCCCGCAGCTTTCGCTGCCCGTCCCAAAACTCCTGCCGCCGTCGTGCCGGCAGCGCCGGCAGTGTCTGCTTCCTCACTCGCGGAAGCCGCAAAGTGGGGCCGCGCCGAGGGCGATGGACACGTTTTCCTCACCTTGGACGGGGAAGAGATTGCCGTGGGCCAATACCCCGGCGTAACGCCTGACGAGGCCCTGGGCTACTTCGCGCGCAAGTTCGACGACGTCATCGCCCAGGTTGTCTTGTTGGAGCACCGCGTGGAATCCAAGGCGCCTGCCACCGACATGCAGAAGACCGTCAACCACCTGCGCGAGCAACTGGCAGAGCGGAACATGGTGGGAGACATCCGTTCCGCCGAAGCCCGGCTGGACACCCTCTCCGGGCAGATCGTTGAACTCGAGAAGTCGGAGAAGGCCGCCCATGACGCGATCCGGGCGAACGAGCTTGCAGCCCGGGAAGCAATCGTGGCTGAAGCCGAGTCCATCGCCGGCCAGGATCCTGCCCAGATCCAGTGGAAGACTTCCAGCGCCCGGATGAACGAGCTCTTCGAGAGCTGGAAAGCCGCGCAGAAGAGCGGCGTCCGTTTGGGTCGCAGCAACGAGGATGCCCTCTGGAAGCGGTTCCGTTCCGCGCGTACGGTCTTTGATCGCCACCGCCGCGCCTACTTCTCCCAGCTGGACAGCAACAACTCCGCTGCGAAGGCCGCCAAGGAAGCCCTGATCGCCGAAGCCGAGGCCCTGTCCTCGTCCACGGAGTGGGGCTACGCAGCCGGAGAATACCGCCGGCTCATGGACCAGTGGAAGGCCACCCCGCGCGCCAGCCGCAAGGACGACGACGCGCTGTGGGCACGCTTCCGCGCCGCCCAGGATGTCTTCTTCACCAACCGCCAGGCCGCCAACGAGCAAATTGACCAGGAGTACGCTGCGAACCTGACGGTGAAGGAGCAATTGGTCGCCGAGGCACAGGCGCTCCTGCCTGTCACGGATCTCAACGCCGCCAAGAAGGCCCTGCAGTCCATCCGCGACCGCTGGGAGGACGCAGGCAAGGTTCCCCGCGCCGACATGGGCCGCATCGAAGCCGGCCTCCGCAAGGTCGAGGATGCTGTCCGCGAGGCCGAAGACGATCAGTGGCGCCGCAGCAACCCGGAAACCAAGGCCCGGACCAACAGCGCCTTGTCCCAGCTTGAGTCTGCCATCGCGGGACTCAAGGACGATCTCGCCAAGGCTGAGAAGGCCGGCGACCAGCGACGCATCAAGGCAGCACGCGAGGCACTGGAGGCACGCGAGGCTTGGCTGGACCAGATCCAGCGCTCAGCCAGCGACCTCGCCTGATCCCCGCCGATCCAGCAACACCCGCAGGCCCCGTAACGGTTTTCCACATAGCCGCTGCGGGGCCTGTACCCGTTCTGCGCGCTCAGGGAATGATCATTGAATGGCTCTTCCCCGCATCTCCCCGTCTCCTCCGGCGTACCCCGCTTCGGCCACGGTGCAAATCCTGCAGGAACCGACTCTTCAGGAGCTCTATTCGCCCGGCCGCATCTTTACGTGGCATGAGCTCCAGGGCATGTCGGTGGACGGTGTCCTCCGGCCGGTCTACGGCAAAAGCTATGCCGCCCCCGGCGTTGACGTAACAGCCCGGCTGCGCGCCCGCGCAGCGTCGCTGACTGTCCCCGGGAAAATACGTACCAAGGTGGTCGCCGGGAGACTCACGGCCGCATGGATCTATGGCTGCGCGAGCCCCCCAAAGGACCTGTCGCTGCTTGTCGATGCCAAACACCGCATCTCCAGCCTCCGGGGCGCCAAGGGATGCAATCTCCATGAAGTCCGGCTGGGTCAGATGGACGTCGTCAGCATCGGGGGGATGCTGGTCAGCAGCCCGTTGAGGACAGCTGCGGACATAGCCCTGCACGTGGACCAGCGGGAGGCGATTCCGGCCTTGAGGGGCCTGCTGCAGGACCCGGAGCTTGGGGTCCGGCTGAGGCTGCTCCTCCTTGCCGTCGAGTCCGCGCCACGGGTTCCGCACAAAAAGCGCGCCCTGGCTACCCTTGGCAGGCTTGCCTCCTCCGGGGCGGGCCGGCCGTCCCCCTAGTTGCTGGTTGCGAGTTGCTAGTTGCGCCGCCGGTTGCCTGTAGTGCGGTACACGTCAAAGACACCATCGATCCGGCGAACCGCGTTCAGGACATGGTGCAGATACTTGGGGTCGCCCATCTCAAACGCGAACTTCGAGATAGCCACGCGGTCGCTGGACGTGTGCACCGAGGCGGCGAGAATGTTCACGTGGTTGTCGGACAAAACGCGGGTAACGTCGGAGAGCAGTGACTTGCGGTCCAGTGCCTCGACCTGGATTTCCACCAGGAACACACTGGATTGCGTAGGAGCCCACTCAACCTCCACGATCCTGTCAGGCTGGTCGCGAAGCCCGGAAACGTTGGTGCAGTCAGTCCGGTGGATCGACACACCGGAGCCCCGGGTGACGAAGCCAAGGATCGGATCCGGTGGCACGGGCGTACAGCATCGGGCGAGCTTGACCCACACATCACCTACACCGCGCACAATGACACCGGAGTCGGAGAACTTGGTCTTGGCCACCTGGGTAGGAATGCTGACCTCATCGAGGTCCTCATCAGGCGTCTCATGGCCGCTCAATTGCTCCATGAGCTTTTCCATGACCGACTGGGCCGAGGTATGGCCATCGCCCACGCCGGCATACAGTCCGGAGATGTCGACGTAGTGGAAGTCCTCGGCCACTGTCGACAAGGCGTCGTGGGTCATGAGCCGCTGAAGGGGCAGGTTCTGCTTCCGCATGGCGCGGGTCAGCATGTCCTTGCCGCGGTCGATCGCTTCCTCGCGGCGTTCCTTGGAGAACCACTGGCGGATCTTGTTCCTGGCCCGGGCGGACTTAACGAAATGCTGCCAGTCCTGGCTGGGACCTGCACCTTCGGCCTTGGACGTGAAAATCTCCACCCAGTCGCCGTGATTCAGCTCGCTGTTGAGCGGGACGAGCTTGCCGTTGACGCGGGCGCCAATGGTCCGGTGCCCCACTTCCGTGTGCACGGCATAGGCAAAGTCCACCGGGGTGGAACCCGCCGGGAGGGCCATGACCTCCCCCTTGGGCGTGAAGACGAAGACTTCCCGGGCGTTGATCTCGTAGCGGAGGGAATCGAGGAACTCGCCGGGATCGGAGGTCTCCTGCTGCCAGTCCACCAGCGACCGCAGCCAGCCCATGTCGCCGTCGCGGGGACTGCCCGGACCCACGGCCGTACGGTTGGGCTGGTCCTTGTACTTCCAGTGCGCAGCCACGCCGTACTCGGCACGGCGATGCATCTCGTGGGTGCGGATCTGGATTTCCACCGGTTTACCGCCAGGGCCAATCACTGTCGTGTGCAGCGATTGGTACATGTTGAACTTGGGCATGGCGATGTAATCCTTGAACCGCCCTGGCAGGGGGTTCCATCGCGAATGGAGGGTACCGAGCGCCGCGTAACAGTCCCTGACCGAATCGACCAGGACGCGGACACCCATGAGGTCGTTGATGTCGTCGAAGTCTTTGTCCCGGACGATCATCTTCTGGTAGATGGAGTAGTAGTGCTTGGGCCGGCCCGTAATGGTGGCCTTGATCCGCGCGGTCCGGAGGTCGTCCGCGATCTGGTTGCGGATGACGCTGAGGCTCTTCTCGCGCTCCGGGGTGCGGTCCCCCACCATCCGCACGATTTCCTCGTAGACCTTGGGATAGAGCGCAGCGAAGGACAGGTCTTCCAGTTCCCACTTGATGGTGTTCATGCCCAGCCTGTGCGCGAGGGGTGCGAAAATCTCCAGCGTCTCCCGCGCTTTCCGCGAGGACGACTCTGCCGAGACAAAACGCCAGGTCCGGGCGTTGTGGAGCCGGTCCGCGAGCTTGATCATGAGGACCCGGATGTCCTTGGCCATGGCCACGACCATCTTGCGCACGGTCTCGGACTGGGCGGCCTCGCCGAAGCTCACCTTGTCCAGCTTGGTGACACCGTCCACCAGCATGGCCACTTCGGGGCCGAAATCCCGGGTGAGGTCAGCCAAGGTGTACGGCGTATCCTCCACCGTGTCATGGAGCAAAGCGGCAGCCAGCGTGGTGCCGGTCATGCCGAGTTCGGCAAGAATCGTGGCAACCGCTACCGGATGGGTGATGTATGGGTCACCGCTCTTGCGCTTCTGTCCCTGGTGGCTGCGCTCGGCGACGGTAAACGCCCGCTGGATGAGGTCGAAGTCCTCTTTGGGATTATTGGCTCGGACGGTGCGCAGCAAGGGTTCAAGAATGGGCGAGTACGGTGCGACACCGCGTCCCGTCAGGCGGGCCAGGCGGGACCTGGTCCGCTCGCGCCGCCCCGGGAAGGTGGGCCGCGAGCCCGCAGCGTCCACGGGGACAGCACCAAGAGCCCGCCCGGCAACGCTGGTTGCCGGAACCGTCACGCTGCCGTGACCGTCTTCCCCGCCCGCCGGTGGTGCCGACGTCGCACGTTCTTCCACAGAAGTACCCCTCACGACCGATTTAATTATCCCAGTCTATTCCTGTCACCGAATGCTTCTCCAACCGGGGAGCACACCAGCGGCAACCGGGCAAGTCAAAGAGCCGGCCTCCGCGTGATGACAGAGGCCGGCCCAAGGGACGCTGAATGCTGCGGAACCGCTTTAGACAGCGGCCGCGGAACGACGGTGGTGGACCCTCTTGGCCTGCTTGACCAGTTCCGGTTCTCCTTGCCGCAGCCAGGCATACAGCGGCGCAGCAATAAAGATCGTGGCGGCCGTACCGATGAGGATGCCGACGAACAGCGCCAGGGAAAGGTCGCGGAGTGTTCCGGCACCGAGGAGCCCGGCACCGATGAAGAGAATCGCGGCCACCGGCAGCACGGCAACCATCATGGTGTTGATGGAGCGGACCAGGGTTTGGTTCACTGCCAGATTCACTTCCTCGCCGAACGTGCGGCGGGTGGACGTAGCGATGTCCGAGGTGTTTTCCCTGATCTTGTCGAACACCACCACAGTGTCGTACAGGGAATAGCTGAGGACCGTCAGGAAGCCGATGATGGCCGACGGCGTCACTTCAAAATCGCTCAGGGCGTAGACACCCGCCGTGGTGAACATGGTGACCACCATTCCCACCAGGGCTGACAGCGACATTTTCCAGGTCCGGAAGTACAAGGCCATCAGTACTGCCGCAAGGCCCACGAACACAGCCAGGCCGATCAGCGCCTGGCGGGTTACGTCCTGGCCCCACGTGGGGCCAACAAAGGTGGACGTCACCTCGTTGTCGGAGACACCGTACGCACTGGTCAAGCCCTCTTTGATCCGGAGAGTTTCCTCGTCAGTGAGTTGGTCGGTCTGGATGCGCATGGTGTTACCGGCTACATTCGCCACACGGGGTACCGCGCCGGCAACCACATCATGGACTGCCTTCTCCCCCAGCGAGGCGTCCGTGGTCTTGACATTGGAGACGGTGAATTCGGAACCGCCGCGGAACTCGATGCCCAGGTTGAATCCACCCTTGAGCAGGGGAATCAGGATGGACAGCGCCACGGCAGCAGCGGCGACGACAAACCAGATCTTCTTGGCGCCGACAAAGTTGTAGGACCGCTTGCCTGTGTAAAGCTCGTAACCGAAGGTGGCAAAGCTCGTGGTCATTACTTCTCCTCCTTGGTGCCCTGGGAAGTACCGGTCAGTTGGCCCTTCGCAGCAAGGCGCCGTTCGGCAATGGTCATGCGCCGCTCGGCCTCGGCGGAGGCACCGGCATTTCGTGTCCGCACGGGAACGGGCTTTTCGTCAGGAGTACGCAGCCGACCTGCCCCGCGGTAGAGCGGAACGGCGCCGAGCCGGTCAGGTGAAAGACCAGAGAACCTGTGGCCTTCGCCAAAGAACTTGGTCCGGGCAAGGAGCTGGAGCGTGGGGTGCGTGAACATGAAGACGACGATCAGGTCCGCCACGGCCGTCAGGCCCAAGGTGAAGGCGAAGCCACGCACGTTGCCCACTGCCACGAAGTACAACACCAACGCAGCCAGGAGGTTCACGGCCTTGGACGCAAGGACCGTCCGCTTGGCGCGCTTCCAGCCATTCTCCACGGCCGAGACCAGTCCACGTCCTTCGCGAAGCTCATCGCGGATGCGTTCGAAGTAGACAATGAAGGAGTCGGCGGTCTGGCCGATGGCCACGATCAAGCCGGCCACACCTGCCAGGGACAGGCGGTAGTTCTCGGTCCAGCCCAGAATGGCGATTGCCAAGTACGTCAAAACACCTGCCACCACGAGGGAGGCGATGGTGACCAGCCCCAGGGCACGGTACTGGAACAACGAGTACACCACTACCAGCAGGAGGCCGATCACGCCGGCAAGGAGGCCCAGCCGGAGCTGGTCGCTGCCGAGCGTTGCCGAGATTTGCTCCTGCGACTGGATCTCGAAGGAAATCGGCAAGGCGCCGTAGCGGAGCTGGTCGGACAATGCCTTGGCAGATGCCTGCGTGAAGTTGCCGGTGATCTGGGGACGTCCGTCCGTGATCACTGCCAGGGAGCGGGGAGCTGAAATTACCTGGTCGTCAAGGACAATTGCGAACTGCGCCTTGGGATCCTCGGTGCCCTGTGCCTGGGCCGCTACGTAGTACTGGTTGAGGCGTTCGGTGACCTGCTTGAACTTCTCGGTGGCATTGCCGTTGAAGACGATGTTCACGCCCCAGGAGTTCGTGACGGAACCCTGGGCACCCTGGACCTGCGTGAAGTCGGAGTCGGCGATGTCCTGGCCTTTGACTTCCACCGGGCCAAGAATGTACTTGATGGCCGGTGTCTGGGCAGTGGCAGCCTCGCACGTCACCAGGGGCTTGGCGGGGTCGGACCGTTCCCGCCTTTCCGTGGACGGGTTGACGCAGTCCAGCGCCTCGAATTCCTTGTAGACCTCCGGTGTTACCCAGTTGGTGTCACTGGCATTGGCCGGCTCAGCCGTTGGCTTGGGCAGTTGGTCATCCGGCGTGCGGGATTCCTCAGGAATCGCCGAGGGGTCCGCCGCGGCAATGACAGGACGGAAGTTCATGTCGGCAGAGGCCTGGATCAGGTCCCGGGTCTCCTTGGACGGAGTTCCGGGAAGGCTGACCACCACGTTGCGTCCGGACTGGGTGCTGATCTCGGCTTCGGCAACACCGGAGCCGTCCACGCGCTGGCGGATGATGGCAACAGCCTGGTTCAGCTGCTCCTCATTGATTTCGCTGGAGCCCTCAACCCGGGGCGCCAGGATCATCTGGGTACCGCCTTCGAGGTCCAGTGCAAGCTTTGGCGCCCAGCTGGCGTTGCCGGTCAGGACGCCGCCACCGAGGACGGCGGTGAGTACAACGAATATTGCGCCTAGCCAGGTCAGCACCCTGCGGGCTGAGTTTTTAGGGCCGGTCCGTGCCATGTTCGATCTTCCTGTTATCGCCGGACAGCCGCCGGCGGACGCCTGTAAGCGCCTGCCGGCGGCTCTCCGCTGCCGTAGAAGTTTTCTTGCGCGGTGTTGCCGCGACTGACGGTGCTAGTTGTCCTTCTTGTCCTCTTTGTTGAGGCGCGCGATGGTTTCCTCCGGCGTCTCGTTCGCTGCAGGAGCGTCGGCATCCGCGGCCGTGAGGGAAGAAGCATCGTTCGGAACCACCGGGGCTTCTTCTTCGACCTTGTCAAGGATCTTGGTGACGGCCTGGCGGTGAACCGTGGCCTCGTTGCCGGGAGAAAGCTCAAGAACAACCTTGTTCTCGGCGTCATCGATGGACACGATGCGGCCGAAGAGACCGAAGCTGGTCATGACGTCGACACCAGGAGCAAACTTCGACTGCATCTCAGCCTGCTGCTGCTGGGTCTTCTTGTTTTTGCGGAACATCATGAAGACAAAGAGTCCAAGCATGACGAACAGCAATATGGTCATTGGATCCACAGGGAAGTTCCGTTCTGTACTTACGTTCTGGTCCACGGCAACGTCCCCGACGATCCAGCAAGCACGCATGGATCAAGGACTCGAACGTGCCGAGCGTCATACCAGTCTAGAGGGTAAAGCTGAACGCATCATGTCAACCGGAGCGATTCAAACGATCGGCGTGGTCTGGTCCTCGTCAAAAAGGCTGAGGGTTTCCTGTCCGAAGACCCCGGCCGGCACAGCGTAGCCCAAGTGGGTCCAGGCAGAAGCCATGGCAATGCGGCCCCTTGGAGTCCTCCCCAGCAGGCCCTCCCTGACCAAATAGGGCTCTGCCACAGTCTCCACGGTCTCGGGCTCCTCCCCCACCGCAATCGCCAGGGTGGAAAGGCCGACCGGTCCACCATTGAATTTGGTGATGAGGGCTTCCAGCACAGAACGGTCCAAACGGTCCAGGCCGCGTTCGTCGACTTCGTACATATCCAGTGCCGCCGATGCGGAACGGGCGTCGATCTGGTCGATGCCGTGAACCAGTGCCCAGTCCCTCACCCGCCGAAGCAGCCGGTTGGCAATACGCGGCGTCCCCCGGGAACGCCCGGCGATCTCCGTAAAACCTGCCGAGTTCACCTTCAGGTCCAAAAGTCCGGCAGAGCGCCGAAGAACCAGTTCCAGTTCCTCCACGGCATAGAACTCGAGGTGGCCCGTGAATCCGAAACGGTCCCGCAGCGGCCCGGGGAGCAACCCTGCCCTGGTGGTGGCACCCACAAGGGTGAACGGCGGAAGTTCCAGTGGAATGGCTGTGGCCCCGGCACCCTTGCCGACCACGATGTCCACCCGGAAATCTTCCATGGCCATGTACAGCATTTCTTCCGCAGGCCGTGACATACGGTGGATCTCGTCCAGGAAAAGCACTTCGCCCTCGGACAATGAGGACAGAATGGCCGCAAGGTCTCCGGCGTGCTGGATGGCCGGCCCGCTGCTGATCCGCAGCGGTGCGTTCATTTCCGCCGCGATGATCATGGCCAGTGTGGTCTTGCCCAGACCCGGCGGACCGGACAGGAGCACATGGTCGGCGCTCCGCCCACGCAAGCGGGAGGCCTCCAGAACCAGGGAGAGTTGCTTCCTGACCCGGTGCTGCCCCACGAAATCATGAAGATTCTTGGGTCGGAGGGCCGCCTCGATGACCCGTTCTTCCGGCTCCTCGCCTCCCGCGACGAGTGACTGCTCAGCCACGGCTGCCTACGCGGTTGCCCGCACGCGCGCCATCCTGCCCAAGCCAGCGCAATGTTGCGCGGAGGATCTGCGCGACGTTTCCGGAGTCCACCAACTCCGGGGAATCCGCCATGGCTTTGTCGATGCTTCCCGTGGCGTCTTTTTCCGACCAGCCAAGGCTGGTCATGGCGGCCACTACCTGGGGCTTCCAGTCCGGTCCCGCCGCCACGGCGGGAGACGCAACGGCACCGGTGCCATGTGGGACCAGCTTTCCGGCAAGTTCGAGGACGATCCTGCTCGCGACCTTGGGCCCGATTCCCGGCACTTTGGTGAACGCCTTGTTGTCACCAGTGTGCGCTGCCATGCGGATGGCCTCAGGCTCATGGACGGCCAGGACGGCCAAGGCCAGTCGAGGTCCGACGCCACTGACGCTGAGCAGGACCTCGAACACCTCGCGTTCGTCGTCGTCGGCGAAACCAAACAGGGTCAGGGAATCTTCACGCACGATCATCGACGTGAAGAGCTTTGCTTCGGAGCCGACTTTGAGGTGGCTCAAGGTCTGCGGCGTGGCATACACGCTCATCCCCGCACCGTTGAGGTCGATCACGGCGGTGGACAGACCAACATGGGCTACTGTCCCGCGGAGAAAACTGATCAAAACCCGGCTCCTGACATTTATTGCGCCGGCCCGTGGGACTGGACCGCCACATTATCCGAACATATCTACGAATACCCTAGCAAGGGCGCCGGACAATCACCGCGACCGCCGCGCTTTTGCCTCAGCCTCCGCCCAGGCACGTTGGGCGGGGGTGAGCGTCCCTTGGCCGCCCGTTCCCGGTGCAGCCACACTGCCTGCCCGCCACGCGTGCGTCAGGGCCAAGGCCAGGGCGTCGGCGGCATCGGCCGGTTTTGGCGGCGCATCCAACCGAAGAATCTTGGTCACGAGCTTGGTCACGGCCTCCTTGTTGGCACCGCCGCTTCCCGTCACAGCCGCCTTGACCTCGGAGGGGGTATGCAGGGCTACGGGGATATTCCTGCGCGCCGCGGCTGCGATCACCACACCCGAGGCCTGGGCGACTCCCATCACGGTGCTCACGTTCATCTGCGAGAAGACCCGCTCCACCGCCACAACGTCCGGCTTGTGAAGGTCGAGCCATTCGTCGATCGCCTGCGCAATGGCGAGCAGCCGCTTGTCCAGGGAAAGATCCGCGGACGTTCCCACGACACCGACAGCAACCATGGTGGCGCGGCGGTTCCGTTCGATATCCACCACACCAATGCCGCAACGGGTAAGGCCCGGATCGACTCCCAATACACGAAGAGTCAATTCCGGGCCTTCCTGTCAGCGGTAGAGATTCCTTGGTGCCTACTCGGCGTCGAGCGCGGCCTGGACGTCGTCGCTGAAGTCCGCGTTGCTGTAGACATTCTGCACGTCATCGAGGTCTTCCAGGGCGTCCACGAGCTTCATGAACTTCTTGGCGCCGTCCAGGTCCAGGTCCACCTGCATGGAGGGGACGAACTCGACTTCATCGGAGTCGTACTCGATGCCGGCGTCCTTCAGGGCGTCGCGGATGGCCTGGATGTCCGACGGTTCGGAGTGGATCTCCCAGTTGTCGCCACTGTCCTTGACTTCCTCGGCTCCTGCTTCCAGGACCGCCATCAGGATGTCGTCTTCGCTGAGCCCGTTCTTGGGAAGGACCACCACGCCCTTGCGGGTGAAGAGGTAGCTGACCGACCCGGGGTCGGCAATGGTTCCACCGTTGCGTGAAATGGCGAGGCGGACTTCGGAGGCCGCGCGGTTCTTGTTGTCCGTGAGGCATTCGATCAGCAGCGCCGAGCCCTGCGGGCCGCGGGCTTCGTACATGATTTCGGTGTAGTCGACCACTTCGCCGGTCAACCCGGCGCCACGCTTGATGGCACGGTCGATGTTGTCGTTGGGGACCGAGGTCTTCTTGGCCTTGGTAACGGCAAGCTCGAGGCCGGGGTTGCCCGAAAGGTCGGGACCACCCATACGGGCGGCAACTTCGATGTTCTTGATCAGCTTGGCGAACGACTTTGCACGGCGGGCGTCAATGACGGCTTTCTTGTGCTTGGTGGTCGCCCATTTGGAGTGGCCTGACATGCTTTACGCTTCTCCTCTGATCATTCGAATAAAGAGTTCATGCACGCGCTTCTCGCCCGTCACTTCCGGATGGAAGGAGGTGGCCAGCAGGTGGCCGGAGCGCACTGCAACAATTCTAGCCAATCCGTGCAAAGTGGCCGTGTGGGTGGCATGGTCCGGATCGACCTGGGCGAGTACTTCAACGCCAGGTCCCACCCGCTCTACCCACGGACCGCGGATGAAGACGGCGTGGACAGGATCCACGGTTCCGCCCTCCGCCGCGCTGAATTCCAGTCCTTTGAAGTCGAGGTCGGTTTCGAAGGATTCGCGCTGGCGTCCAAAGGCGTTGCGGCGGACCGTGATGTCCAGGCCACCGAAGGTCTGCTGGGGATTGCCCTCGAGGTCGGTGGCGGGATCGGCAATCTGGTCCGCCAGCAGGATCATGCCTGCGCAGGATCCGTACACCGGAAGGCCGTCGGCAATCCGTTTCCGAAGGGGCTCCGCGATCTCGAAGATCCGGGAAAGTTTATCGATGGTGGTCGACTCGCCGCCCGGGATGATCAGGCCATCGACGTCGTCCAGTTCAGCAGGGCGCCGCACACCAATGCCCTGGGCGCCGGCGGCTTCCACGGCATGGATGTGTTCACGGAAATCGCCCTGGAGAGCCAACACACCGATCCGGAGCCCTGCACCCGGGCGCGATGAAGCGTCGGAAAGGGAATGGGTCATTCGACCATCATAGTGGCCCGGGCCTCAAACACCGTCCCGGCCGGCTTCCACCCCGGCTTCATGCCGCGTCTGGGATATATTACAGAGCATGTTTTCCTTCAGCGTTCCCCTCGGCAAGCTGGTCCGTTCCCTGTCCCGGCTCCGTGGTGGAGGGTCGGCTTTTCCCGGGCTGGTAGTGGAGAAAATCGATCCCGGCTTCATGCAGCGGACGCTGGCCTCACTCCCCCACGGCGTGGCTGTGGTGAGCGGTACCAACGGCAAGACAACCACCACGAAAATGGTGGTGGAGCTGCTCGAAAGCCAGGGCTTGAAGGTCTTCACCAACCGCACCGGCAGCAACTTCACCCGCGGCGTCGCAGCCTCGCTCCTCGGTGATGTGGACTGGAAAGGCACCCTGGACGCCGATGTTGCCGTCCTGGAACTGGATGAGGCCCATGCCGTTCATTTCGTCAACAAGGTCCAGCCGCGCTTCAGCCTGTTGCTGAATGTCCTGCGTGACCAACTGGACCGGTTCGGCGAAATCGACAAGACCGCCAGGCTGCTGGAACACATCGCCGTCAAGACCACCGAAACCGTGGTCCTTAACCGTGAAGACCCTCGGGTAGCGCGGATCGCGGATGTCCTGGCCGGGCCTTCGGCCCCCGGAACCGCGTCTGTGCGGTACTTCGGCCTCGACGAGTCGCTCCGCAGCACCTTCCCCAACGACGACGACATGCGTACGGCGACAGGTATTGCCTCCCCCGGTACCACGGTGGACGGCACCGACGGCGACGTTCCCGCCCGCCCTGCTGCCGACGTCGTACTCCGCCGCGTTGGTGCCCAGGACGCAGACTTTGAGTTCGACGGCGAAACTGTCACCACCACCATGAAGCTGCGGGGCGTCTACAACATCTTCAACGCTGCGGCCGCCCTTTCCCTGGCCCGTGCGATCCTCCATACCGGGGCTGTGGACACACCCAAACTGGTCAAGGCGCTGGGTAACGTGGCTCCGGCCTTCGGCCGTGGTGAAAGCCTTACTGTGGACGGCCAACCGCTGGAGCTGGTGCTCGTGAAGAACCCGAGCGGTTTCCGCCTGGGCCTGAAATCCTTCCCTGCAGGCGGCTATGCCACGATGATCGCGATCAACGACAACTACGCCGATGGCCGGGACATGTCCTGGCTGTGGGACGTGGAGTTCGACTCCTTGCGCACCAACGGGGTGGACCTGCTGACCGGAGTCCGCGCCTACGACATGGCCCTTCGGCTCCAATACGACGACGTGCGTTTCGGTGGCGTGGAACCTGACATCAATGAGGCCCTGCACGCCTTCATTGACGGCTCCAGGGGCAAACCCAAGCGGATTTTCTGCACCTACACAGCCATGCTCGCCATCCGGCGCGAACTGTCCAAAATCACCATAGTTGAGGTGGTCTCATGACCTCGGAAGCCCAGCCCGGCAAGGGAACCCTTCGCGTCCTGCAGCTCTACCCCAAGGACATGAACATCTACGGGGACTGGGGCAATGCCCTGGTGCTGAAGCAGCGCATCACGTGGCACGGCTACAAGCCGGAACTGCTTGAATACAACGTAGGTGACGACTTTCCGGATGACATCGACATTATTGTCGGCGGCGGGGGCCAGGACAGCGGCCAGGTGGTTATCCAGGAGGACCTCCAGTCCCGCGCTGAGCTGCTCCGCGGCATGGCCGACGACGGCGCACCCATGTTGGTGATCTGTGGGCTGTACCAGCTTTTCGGCAAGTTCTTCAAGACCAGTGCCGGCCCGGTCATCCCTGGTATCGGCATCCTCGACGTCGAAACCCATGGAACGGACGAGCGCCTGATCGGCAACGTCATCCTCAAGTCTCCCGAGTTCGGCGATGTCCTGGGATACGAAAACCACAGCGGACAGACCACCCTGGGTTCCGGCGTCGAGCCTCTTGGAACCGTCACCAAGGGCGCCGGCAACAACAGCAAGGACGGCCACGAAGGCGCCAGGTACCGCAACGTGGTGGCCAGCTACCTCCACGGATCCCTGCTCCCGAAGAACCCGGCGATTGCCGACTTCCTGATCAGGACAGCCGCCGAACGCAGGTTCGGAACCTTCGTTCCGGGAACGCCCGACGACGACTACGCCCGCCTCGCGCGCGAGCACGCAGCCCGCCGTCCGCGGTAGGGGCCTATTTCTCCTTGGTGATAAGCAGTTCGTGGGCTCCTGCTGTGGCAGCGCCCATCGACTCCACCACCGCCTTGGTGCGCTGGTGGGTGGCGGCGTCCGCCGCCGGGGAGGCACAGACACCCTGCGGGGCGTCACTTGCCACAGAGCACCAGCGGTAAGGATCACGGACAATGACCGACGGCGCCCATGCGAGGTCTGAGGTGGTCCACTGGCCGGCTTCATTCTGGCTGAACTGTGCGCGGACCAGCAGGCCCTCGTTATTGACGACGTACCAGGGCGAGAGTTCAGTGACCCCGTTGCCCAGGCCATAGACGATCCAGGTGCCTTTGTAGTTCTCGATCGGCAGGACAGAGTGGGTGTGGTGGCCGTAGATCATCGTGAACCGGCCACTGTCCACCAGGGCGTGGGCTACCTCCTGTTGCTGGAGGTTGGGCTCGCTGGCGTATTCGTCGCCGGCGTGCATAACACCCAGCACAATATCTGCGCCCAGGCTTCGCGCCTTGGCCGCCTTCGCGATCATGGCCTGCGGGTCCAGGGCATCGACCAACCACGGGTATTCCGGGATTTGCCCGTTGAGACCGTAGGTGCCGATGATCACGGCGACCGTGGCGGCTTCCGTTTTGAGCATCAGGATCTCCTGCGCTGCTGCTTCCGTACGGTAGGAGCCCGTGTGCTTCAGACCGGCGGCATCCAGTGCATCGAGGGTGCGGAGCAATCCTTCCGTCCCGCGGTCTATGGTGTGGTTGCTGGCCGTGGTGCAGGCCTGGTAGCCAACGTCCTTGGCGGCTGTAACGATCTGCGGCGGAACGTTGAAGGAGGGGTAGGCGGAGAACGGCCCGTCCGGGGTGGCCACCGGGGTTTCCTGGTGACAGATGGCCAGGTCGCTGTTGCGGATGTAGGGCCGCTGCCCTTCCAGGAGCGGCACGAAGGTGTACCCGGCCTGGCCCGCCGCGGCAGCATCCGCGCGGGCCTGCTGCCAGAGTTGGGTATGCACCAGCATGTCCCCGGTCACGGTGATGGACGTACAGCGGAGCGTGGGGCAGGCCGGCCCCTTACCCGGCGTTGGGGTCGGCGTTGGACTGGGGGTCGGCGCCTGGGTTTCGGTCGGTGCGGGGGAACCGCTCTGCTCCCGCGCATCATTTTCGGCGATGACGCCGCATGCACCCATGATCAGCAAGAGCGTCGCCGCAGGGAATACGATCGCTGTCCGCTTCAGTACGGCGCCTATGCGTGTGATCTTGCCCATAACCGCCATCCTACGATCGCGGAGCCGGAAGTACTTGGCGCGCCACCGTTGAGGACGCGAATCTTACGGTTTTAACGAACGACGCCGGGAGGCTGCCCTTCGCGGGCGGCCCTCCGGCGTCGTTGTGCTGCTTACTACAGCCGCTTACTACCAGCCGCGTTCGGCGAGGCGGTGCGGTTGCGGGATCTCGTCGACGTTGATGCCGACCATGGCTTCGCCCAGGCCGCGGGAGACCTTGGCGATCACGTCAGGATCGTCGTGGAACGTGGTGGCCTTGACGACGGCGGCGGCGCGCTGGGCCGGGTTGCCGGACTTGAAGATACCGGAACCGACGAACACACCGTCGGCGCCGAGCTGCATCATCATCGCAGCATCAGCCGGGGTCGCGATGCCACCGGCGGTGAACAACACCACCGGGAGCTTGCCCGTGGCGGCGACTTCCTTGACCAGCTCGTACGGGGCCTGCAGTTCCTTGGCCGCAACGTACAGCTCGTCCTCGGGAAGGGCGGCGAGCTGGGCGATTTCGGTGCGGATCTTGCGCATGTGGCCGGTGGCGTTGGAGACATCGCCGGTGCCGGCTTCGCCCTTGGAGCGGATCATTGCCGCACCTTCGTTGATGCGGCGCAGCGCCTCACCGAGGTTGGTGGCACCACAGACGAAGGGAACGGTGAAGTTCCACTTGTCGATGTGGTTGATGTAGTCCGCCGGGGTCAACACCTCGGACTCGTCGATGTAGTCCACACCCAACGACTGGAGGACCTGGGCCTCGACGAAGTGGCCGATGCGGGCCTTGGCCATCACCGGGATGGACACGGCGGCAATGATCTGATCGATCATGTCAGGATCGGACATGCGGGACACGCCACCCTGGGCGCGGATATCAGCCGGAACACGCTCGAGCGCCATGACAGCCACGGCGCCGGCATCCTCGGCGATGCGGGCCTGCTCGACGTTAACGACGTCCATGATGACGCCGCCCTTGAGCATCTCAGCCATGCCCCGCTTAACGCGGCTGCTGCCCGTGACGCTGTTCGCGGACGAACCGGCTTCGTTGCTTACATCTTGTGTAGACACAAAAACCCCTATGGGTAGATAAACGACCTTCTTGCCGGGGACACGGGCAGCCAAGGACCGCTTTCAACGCGCACCGGGTTTTCAGGTCATGGTGACCAAGTACTAGTAATAGTAGTCGCAGGACGGGGTCCGGCAGTACTTTCATTACTGCCGTCAGCGGGTGTGAACCGCAACTGGTAGGACAGCTGCACAACAGCAGTTGAGGGACTCTGGTCAGATGCCACTTCCCTGGAAGCGCTGCTGCGTTTAGGCCTGGGCGCCGCTTCCCATGCCGTTGGCTTCGGCCATGGCCTGCTTGCGTACTGTGGCCATGCGCTGGACGATCGTGACCACGCTGGCGAGTGCCAAAAGGATCATCGTGGCGAAGAGGACTACCGGCGGAAGTCCCAGCCCCGTCAACCCGGCGACCAGGAGCACGGACGCCAACCGCTCGGCCCTTTCGGCGATCCCTACCGATGCGTGGTAGCCCAAGGACTCCGCTTTGGCGCGCACGTAGGAAACCACCATGCCCAGGACGAGGCAGATGACCGATGCGGCGCCAATGGCAGCATCACCGCCCTGGGTGAAAAACCAGATGCCCAGGCCGGCGAAGATGGCACCGTCTGCGAGGCGGTCCAGGCTGGAGTCGAGGAAGTTTCCCCAGCCTCCCCTGCGCTCCTGGAGCCTGGCCATGATTCCGTCCACGACGTCGGAGAAAGCAAACACGGCGATCATCACCGAACCCCACCACAGATGCCCCAACGGATAGAGCACCAGGCCGCCAAAGATGACCCCGGCTGTTCCTGCAATGGTGACGGCGTCGGGAGACACGCCCATCTTCAGGAGCCAACGGGCTATGGGCGTGAAGAGGGAGGTAAAGAAGCCGCGCGCATGCCTATTGAGCATTCGATTCCCCCGGCCAGGCCTCGGCCACTGCCTTACGGACCTCGTCAAGGGTCTGGGTGATGGCCTTGGTCTGGGCGATGATCGGGAAGAAGTTGCCGTCTCCACCCCAGCGCGGTACAACATGCTGGTGCAGATGGGCGGCGATTCCGGCGCCACCGGTCACCCCTTGGTTCATCCCCAGATTGAAGCCGCTGGGGTTCGAGACCTTCCGCAGCACCCGCATGGCAGTCTGCGTAAGATCGGCGAACTCTGCGGTTTCCTCCACGGTGATGTCCGTATAGTCCGGCACATGGCGGTAGGGACAGATCAGCAGGTGCCCGGGGTTGTAGGGGAAGAGGTTGAGCACCACATAGCAGGTCCTGCCCCTGTGAACGATGAGGGATTCCTCATCGCTGCGGGTGGGACCGACGCAGAACGGGCAGTCATCCTTGTTCTTGAATTGGTCCTGCCCGCCCTTGATGTAGGCCATGCGGTGAGGAGTCCACAGTCGCTGGAACGCGTCCGGAACGCCCGCCAACCCGAAATCATCGGTTACCCCGGCGTCGTCCGGCAGGTTGCCCGCGCCTGTGTTCTCCTCCACCGTCATCCAGTCCGTTCCGTCAGCTCTCGCGGTTCTTTACGGCGTCGACGATCCGGCGGACCGCTTCTTCCACTGGCACGCCGTTGTCCTGGCTTCCGTCGCGGAACCGGAAGGATACTGCGCCGGCCTCAGCGTCCTCACCACCGGCAATCAGGACGAACGGGATCTTGTCCTTGCTGGCGGTGCGGATCTTCTTGGGGAAACGGTCCGAGGAAATATCCACCTCGGCGCGGATCCCCGCTGCCTTCAACTGGTCCACGACATCGAACATGTAGTCGTTGAAAGCCTCAGCAACCGGGATCCCGACGACCTGGACCGGAGCCAGCCAGGCCGGGAATGCGCCGGCATAGTGCTCGGTCAGGACACCCATGAAGCGCTCCACGGAACCAAACAGCGCTCGGTGGATCATCACGGGACGCTGGCGGGTTCCATCCGCTGCCTGGTATTCAAGCTCGAAGCGTTCCGGCAGGTTGAAGTCCAACTGGATGGTGGACATTTGCCAGGTACGGCCCAGGGCATCCTTGGCCTGCACTGAAATCTTCGGTCCGTAGAACGCCGCTCCGCCCGGATCCGGAACGAGTTCGAGGCCGGACGCCTCTGCTACCTCAGCCAGCGTCCGGGTGGCTTCTTCCCAAGTGGCGTCGTCTCCCACGAACTTTTCCTCGTTCTTGGTGGAGAGTTCCAGGTAGAAATCATCCAGGCCGTAATCCTTGAGGAGACCGAGGACGAAGTTCAACGTGGTGGTGAGCTCGTCCTTCATCTGCTCGCGGGTGCAGTAGATGTGGGCGTCGTCCTGTGTCATGCCCCGGACCCGGGTGAGGCCATGGACAACACCGGATTTCTCGTAGCGGTAGACAGAGCCGAATTCGAAGAGCCGCAGCGGCAGTTCACGGTAGGAACGTCCACGGGACCGGAAGATGAGGTTGTGCATGGGGCAGTTCATCGGCTTCAGGTAGTAGTCCTGGGCCGGCTTGCGCACAGTGCCGTCGTCATTCAGTTCGGCGTCGACCTGCATCGCAGGGAACATGCCGTCCTTGTACCAGTCAAGGTGGCCGGAGACCTCGTACAGGTGTCCCTTGGTGATGTGCGGGGTGTAGACGAACTCGTAGCCTGCGTCGACATGGCGCTGGCGGGAGTAGTCCTCCATGGCCTTGCGGATGATGCCACCCTTGGGGTGGAACACGGGGAGGCCGGAACCGAGTTCATCCGGGAAGGAGAACAGGTCCAGTTCGACACCAAGCTTCCGGTGATCACGGCGTTCTGCCTCGGCGATGCGTTCCTGGTAAGCCTTGAGGGCTTCCTTGGTGGGCCACGCCGTTCCGTAAATCCGCTGCAGCTGCTGGTTGTTCTGGTTGCCCAGCCAGTAGGCGGACGAGGACCGGGTCAGCGCGAAGGCGTTCGAGATGATCTTGGTATTGGGCAGGTGGGGGCCTCGGCAAAGGTCGCACCAAACGCTGTCGCCGCTCTTGCGGTCAACGTTGTCGTAAATGGTGATGTCGCCGGCGCCGACTTCAACGTTGACCCCTTCGGCGGAGTCTGCGGCGTCGTTCTTCTTGCCCAGCAGTTCGAGCTTATAGGGCTCGTTGGCCATGGCTTCGCGGGCTTCTTCTTCTGTAACGACGCGGCGGACGAACTTCTGGTTCTGGTTGATGATCTTCTGCATCATCTTTTCCAGCTGGCGCAGGTCTTCCGGAGTGAACGGTTCAGCGACGTCGAAGTCGAAGTAGAAGCCGTCGGTGATGTACGGACCGATGCCCAGCTTGGCATCCGGACGCAACTGCTGCACTGCCTGGGCCATGACGTGGGCCGTGGAGTGGCGGAGAACGTTGAGTCCGTCCGGCGATTCAATGGTGACGCCCTCCACCGTTGCACCGTCGGAAAGGGGCTGGTCAAGATCCTTGAGCACGCCATCGACACGGGCAACAACCACATCGCGGCGCTCGAAGAAGAGTTCCGCGCCGGTAGTCCCCTCCGTCACCTTGGTCTCTTCGCCATCGACGATGAGGGTGATCTGTTGGGCATCTGACACGGGTGTCTCCTATTCATTGTTGAGGCTTCATAGCTTGTGGCGTACGGGGACCACAGCCAGCCATCGTCAATCGTATCTGCTCCGGCGGAGGGGTCCAAAGCAACGTGCCGGTGCCTTGGGTCAGCTCCCAAGTCCGGTGATGGCGAGGTTCCTTGAGACGCCTGCAAGCGGTCCCGGCTCGCTGAATTCGAGTGGAATGTCGACGCCGGAGGGCAGGGTTCCCGGATATGGCAAAGTTTCCGGGCGCCCCAGGTCCCAGGCCTTGCTTGCGCTGATACTGATGCCCCGGGGACCTGTCCTTCGGGTGGTTCCCCGGATCAGGAGCAAGCGGGTGCCGAACAGCAGGGAACCCGATTCCTCCTGCGCTTCATGGAAAAAGACGCTGTCCACACAGCCAGTGCCGTCGTCGATGCTGATGAATACCACCCGGCGTCCGCCCCGCATGGGAGGGGTCTGCGTTGCAACCCGGACACCGGCCACCAGCACCTCAGTACCGTTCCTTAGCCCAAGGAGCTTGTCCGCCGTGGTGACCCCCAGCCTGTCCAGCAACGGCCGGTGGCTTTCCATCAGGTGCTCACTCACATCCACAGCCATCAGGTCCAACTCCGCGCGTACGGTTTCAACCCGTGTAGGTTCCGGCAGTTCGGGAGTGATGTTCCTCAATTCCACGTCTCCCAGATTGAAAGACAGCTGGCCAGTAACCACCTCAGGAGCTTTCCTGGCAGCACTTGTCTGCAGTGATTGCAGATGCTGGACAACGTCTGCCCTGGTTGCAGTCCCCCCAGCGTCCTTGTGCAGGGCATCGAAAGCCCCCAGCTGGGCAAGCCTCTTGATGTTTGGCTTACTGACCCTGGCCCTGGCCCGGAGATCCGCCAACGAATCGAATGGCTGTCCTGCCACAATCCGTCCCAGCTCGGTTTTGGACAGGCCGTAGATACCGGTAAGGCTCAAGCGGATACCCAGCTTGCCACGGTCAGGGCCGTCCTCCAGTTTCTCCACCCGGTATTCGGCCTTGCTGCGGTTGATGTCCAGGGGCAGGATCGGAATGCCCAGCCTTCTTGCCTCGGCCACAAGAAGCCGCTTGGGGTACATCCCGGGATCGTGCTCCCACAACCCGGCCAGAAAGGCCTCGGGATGATGGGTCTTCAACCATGCTGACTGAAAGGTTGGCACGGCGAAGGCTGCCCCATGCGCCTTGCAAAAACCAAAGCTCCCGAACGCCTTCAAGGTTCCCCAGACCTTGTCCACCACTTCGGGTGGATATTTTTTGATGGCGTGGAGGCGGAAGTATTGTTCTACTCCGGGTTCGTGGCCTTCGTCGCCCAAGGCACGCCTGAATTCATCGGCTTTGGCCAGGCCACAGCCCGTCATGACATCGAAGGTCTTCAGGATCTGTTCGTGGAAAACGGTGACCCCGTGGGTTTCTTCCAGGACAGGCTTGAGGTCGGGATGCGGATAGTTCTCAGGCGCAAATCCATGCCTGTGTTCCAGGAAGGGACGAACCATGTCGGATTTCATGGGCCCTGGCCTGAACAGGGATATGTCGATGATGAGGTCGTTGAACTCCCGTGGAGCCATCTTTCCAATGAGTTCACGCTGCCCCGGGGATTCGATCTGGAAGCAGCCCAACGTATGGGTGCTCCGGATCAGGTCATAGGTGGCCTCGTCGTCCAGGGGAACTGCATTGAGGTCGATTCTCCCATCCGGGCCGATATAGGAGGGGCCTTCACCACTGGTGCCGGTGGGATGGTTTCCGGCTGCAGTTACCTCCGCTTTGGAGGGGTGCAGGCGGATGATTTCACGCACTGCGAAGGCCATGGCACTTTGCATCCGCACTCCCAGGACATCAAGCTTCAGCATGCCCATGGGGTCCATGTCGTGTTTATCGAACTGGCTCATGGGCAAGCCGATACCACTGGGTTGCACCGGGGTGCGGTCAAGGAGGGTTGCGTCCCCCAGGATGACTCCGCAGGGATGCATGGAGATATGCCGTGGCAGCCGGTCGAGCCTCTCCGTCAGATCCACCAGGAGATCCAGCTGCTGATTTTCCTCCATGGATGTGCGCCTTGACCTGGAAGCCTCTACCCTGTCTGCAAACTCACGCAGTTCGGGCTTTTCCTCCAGGGCTTCACGGAACTTCCGGGCGGAGAACCGCCACAGCTGCTTGGCGATCTCCCCGATCTCTTCATCGGCCATGCCAAGGGCCAGGCCGGCATCCCTTACCGCACCGCGTGCCCTGTAACCGTTCTGCATGCTCATCAAGGTGACCCGCTCAGCGCCAAACCGATCGAAAATGCGCCTGTAGACGTTGTGCCGCTCGGCACTCTCGACATCGATGTCGATGTCAGGAAGCGTTGAGCGGTGTCCTGACAGGAATCTTTCGAAAATGAGGTCGTGCCTGATGGGATCCACCTGGCTGATGTCAATCAAATAATTGACCAGGCTTGAGGCGCCGGACCCCCGCGCCGCCACCCTGACGCCCATGTCGATGATCATGCGCGAAACCTCAGCGACGGTGAGGAAGTACGAGGCAAAGCCAAGTTTGCCAATGATTTCCAGTTCATGGTCCAACCGCGAGCGCACCTGCTGATAGGACTTTTCCTTGATCCCGGGGAATCGTCGGTTGATGCCGGCTTCGCAGCGTTGGGTGAGTTCAACCATGGGGTCTTGGTCGATGCCGATGATGGCGGCCTCGGGTACCACGGGCTTTTTCCAGCCCATGTCCCTGACGGGGTCCATTCGGCATTTATCGGCGAGCGCCTCGGTGTTTGAGAGGAGTTTGGTGAGTTCCGGTGCTCCGTAGCCCGCTGCGGACATGATTTCCTTGCCCAGCTGGTGCATTTGCCCCGCATTTTTGAGCCATCCTTGGCCTGTGGGTTGGAGTTGGCCTGGAGCTTGGACTTGGCCGGCGGGGAACAGTTGGGGTTCTGCTGAGAGTTCGGGGAGTGATTTGAGGGTTCGTGCGGCGTCCAGGACATCCGCGGTGGGCGCGCCGTCCTGGGCGCAGTAGCGTACGGCGTTGGTGAGGACGGCGGGGATGTTGAATTCCATGGCCAGTTTGAGCATGCGGATCGCGTGGGCGGTGCTGAGGGATTCCCCGGGTGCACTGAGATGGGAGACGGTTTCTGCAACGACGGTTCCAGGGGGCATGGCGTCAACCCACTGTTTGAAGAGGGTCCTGGGCCTGAGGTATTTCCTGCCACCCATGGCCCGGCCGACGTCGGAGTCGGGCCCGATAAGGACGGTTAGTACGGGCTTGAGGGTTTGGGGGTCCAGGGTACGGGAGGCCAATTCTTCCCGGGTGACTGCAGCGGGGATGGTTCCGCCGGCTTTTCCGGAGGTCCGGGCGTGGGCGTCGGAGACCAGTCGGCACAGGGCGCGGTAGCCTGCCCCGTTGTTGTGGCCATGGGCGAGGACGATGACGCGTCCGCCTATCTGTGTCCGGTGGTCACCGTCGGGGTCAAAGACAGCGAGGTCTGCACCAACAATGGGGTCCAGTCCTGCGTCCATGCAGGCTTTGAGGTGTTTCACGGTGCCGTAGAGACCGTCCCGGTCTGTGCAGGCGAGCGCTGTAGCTCCGTCGGCAGCGGCTGCCTGGGCGAGGTCGTCCGGCCAGGAAACTCCGTAGTGGGCGCTGAAGGCTGTGGATACGTGGAGGTGGGTGAAGCTCATGGTTCAGGGGGTCAGGCGGCTTCGTCGGGTTCAACGGCGTGTGCGGGCGCGGCGTCGTGGATGCGGAGGACCCGCCATCTTCCGCTGCCGAGGTGGCGGACGAGGTCAAGGGTGATGGGGTCGGGTTCCTGGGCTGTTGTGAGTTGGACCCGCCAGATTTCGTGGTCTACGAGTCCGGTACCGCTTCCCAGGGGTGCGCGGGTTTCTTCGGCCCACCATTGGCGGCGTTCGTACCATCGGTCCGGTTGGTTGATGACCTGGCGGCGTTGTCCTTTCCAGTGGACGTGGCTTGGTTGCCCTGTTTCTGTGCAGATGACGTCAACGGACTCGCTGAACAGTCCCATGTGAGCGCTCCTTACACCGCCGGCCGTATTCGAAAGTATGTTCGAATACAGCCAGTTTACGACGCTCGACCGACAAAACCTACTCCACGGTTTTTACCGCTGCTGCCTTGTTGGCAATCCGCTTTCCCACCTGCCTAAGCAGTGCATCACGCGCCGGTTGCATGGTCCGGGCAAGTGCTGTCCGGCCCATGGCAGAGGATGCCAGACGTAGTTGCTGGGTGGGCAGCACGCGCTTCTTGTTGTAATTGGCCAAGGCATCTTTGAGCGGTAGTGCGTTAAGGAAGCTTCCCAGGGTAACTGCGTCAATCAGGGATTCGCAGGCTCCGCGGCCAAGGTTTGGGGTCATGGCATGGGCCGCGTCTCCGATCAGTACCACGTTGCGCCGTGTATACCGGGCCAGCGGCGGTGCAATCCAGATTCTTTGTGCCAGGGTGGTTTCAGCTGTGGCTTGGGCAAGGACATGTTGCACTGCTGCGGCGTGGCCGGAAAACAGCCGACGGGTGGTATCGAGCGCCTCAGGAACATCGACCTGGTCAGGTCCCAGGCCGGAACGGAACGATGCGTACCAGTTGGTGCCCTCCCCCGCCGGGGCAAGCCCGAAGAGGTTTCCCCGCCCCCAGTACTCCCCCACGTCTTCGGGTGAAGGATTGCCCGGGATCACTCCCCGGACCGCCAGGACGGGTGTGGGCCTGGCTACCGCCCGCGAACCCCAGTGCGTGCGGCGGACAACACTGTGGACCCCGTCTGCACCTACGGTCAGCCAAGAATCCCGAGGAAGCCGCTCAACCCGCCCGGTAACGCGGCGCACCGTGGTGGGGACGGCGGAATCGAGCAACTTGAGGAGGGCTGGGCGCGGTATTCCGAGGAGGGCATCTCCTTCCATGGACAGCATCGCCTGCCCTGAGGGGTCGCGGAGGGCCCCTGAAGCCAGCTTTGTTCCTGCGTCACGGAGTTGATCCAGGAGCCCAAGCCTGGCGATTGCGGCCTGGGCGCCGGCCCACATGGCGAGTGTTGTTCCGACGCCGGGCAGTTCCGGCCGTTGCTCATGGAGGGTGACGGCGAACCGCTCCGGATCAAGGATTCCCGCTAATGCCAGTCCGGCTATACCCCCGCCGATGATGTCCACGTGCTCCTCCAATTACTTCCGTAACCGGGCCGCTTTGGTGGCAGCCGCCGTCGATCGCGTAGAGCAGCAGGACATGCACCTTCTGCGGCATTTCGGCACGGAAGAACCCCCGACGACGGTCGCTGCCTTGGCGGAGCAGCTCGCCACCGCGGTGTTGACACTGGCCACCGACCATGCGGACCTGACCCGCGCCCGGTTCGCCTTCGCCTTGGACCAGCCCGGGGTCGTCACGGCCGGCCATGAACGGATGCTGGGTGGAATGGAAATGCTGCTGGAGTCCATGGGCCTGCCCGGGGCGAGGTTGCGGGCCGAGGCTGTGGCCGACTACAGCGACGGCTTGGCCATGCACCTGCTGACAGCCCGGCGCGGACAGCACCCTGACCACGCAACCGTTGCCGCCAATATACGTCGGCTCCTGGAAGGATGATGGCGCCCCGGAGGGACCCAAGGGGTGGACGGAGGCGGGTCGGCAGAGCAGGATTGTGGCATGAGCAACCATGACGCACTCCTGAAGCAGGTCAGCATCACCGCCACGGAAGACAACCTCGTGGCCAGGTTCGAAATCGAAGGCGATATACCAGGCTCAGGCGCTTACGTCGTGGGCCTGGTAGCTGCCAGCGAGGATTACTCGTCGCAACGACGGCTGGGCATCGAGTTCATGAATGGTGAAGCAATTTCGTTCTATTCCTTCAACCACTCACAGAGCGCTGAGGAAAACTACGACATCAAGGGCGTAGAGCACAGCGGCAGTGTCATCACCGGCAACTTCCCCAAGGCAGCCATCGGCGGGCTCAGTGATGACCACGTGCTCACAGCGTTCAGTGAAGCCGACGGCCGCGACTTTCAGTCCGGCGTGCCGGTCACCGAAAAGCTCTGACCGCCTAGAAGAGCGCCTCGACCGGCCGGATCAGCTCGGGAGAGTTGTTCCGGACATTTCCGACGGCGGCCCCCACCGCATCCAGCGTCCAGTCGGCGGCCGCGTCATGCGCCCGCGAGCGGACCATGTCCACCAAAGCCGCTGCGTCGTCCTGCCGGGGGTCAAGCCAGGCTTCCATCGTTTCAGCACCCATGGGCAGCGGGACCCGGTCATGCAAAGCCGTCAATTCATCGAAGACTGAAGCGCTGCGCCGGGTGCGGGCAGATTCAGCGGTTGGCGTGTCAGCAGTGATGATCGACATGGAGAGCAGCCACCGCGCGGGATCGTCTTCCGGCAGGGACTGGTCCTTCCACCATTCGTAAAGGCCGGCGAAAACAACCCCTTCACCGTTTCCTGGATGCACATAGTAGGGCTGCTTGTTCTTGCCTTCGCCCTTTTTCCACTCGTAGTAGCCATCGGCCGGGACGGCGCAACGCCGGGCGGCAGCAGCCTTCCGGAACGAGGGTTTCTCCAGGAGGGTTTCGCTGCGGGCGTTGATGAGCCGGGCCCCGCCCTTGGCATCCTTGGCCCAGGAAGGTACCAAACCCCACTTCGCCAGGTGAAGTTGGCGCTTCACCCCTTCTGCCATATCCCGTTCCAGGACAATGGGAACGGTGTCCGTCGGGGCCACGTTCCAGGACTTTTCCAATGCGATTTCGTTCTCGAGTTCGGCGTCGAATTCAGCCAGCAGGTCACCCACGGCACGCGCCATCACATAACGTCCACACATGCGAACAGTCTGCCCTGTCCCCGGCCGGCACACCAGCAAGCATGTGACGTAACCAGCCGACGGGAATTATCCGCCACCGGGTTACCGTTGTTACCGACGAACCACCTTGAAGACGACACAGAGGAGAGCTCCGTGGATTTCACCCCCGAGTCCGGCACCATCACCATGTTCTCGACCACCTGGTGCGGTTACTGCAACCGCCTCAAGAAGCAGCTTGACGCCAAGGGCATCGGCTACACAGAGATCAACATCGAGGAAGTGGAAGGCACTGCCGAACTGGTGGAGCAGCTCAACGGCGGCAACCGCACCGTACCCACCGTTCTTTTCCCGGACGGCACCGCGGCAACCAACCCGTCTGCATCGGACGTGGAATCCCGCCTCGCCGCCTAGGCACCAGGCCTGTTTGATGGGCAGGCGGGCAAGCGTGATAGACAGGGAGGGAAGCTGTTGGGACCGCACGTCCCGGCAGCACTCCCCGCTATCCGCGAGTCCGAAGGGAACCCTTGATGGTCCACTCTGTCCAAGGCGTCGTCGTACGCTCCAAAGGCGCACCAGCAACACTTGAAACCGTCCTCGTCCCGGACCCGGGACCGGGCGAGGCATTGGTCGACATCCTCACCAGCGGAGTCTGCCACACCGACCTGCACTACAAGCTCGGCGGCATCAGTGACGACTTCCCGTTCCTGCTGGGCCATGAGGCCACGGGTGTGGTCAGCGCCGTGGGTCCGGACGTCACTGACATTGCCCCTGGTGACCGGGTGGTCCTGAACTGGCGTGCCGTCTGCGGGACCTGCCGGGCGTGCGCCAAGGGGCAGCCGCAATACTGCTTCAACACGCACAACGCCACGCAGAAGATGACCCTCGAGGACGGCACTGAACTCTCGCCCGCCCTCGGTATCGGTGCTTTTATCGAAAAAACCCTCGTGGCCGCCGGCCAGTGCACCAAAGTCGACCCCGACGCCGATGCCGCCGCTGTCGGTTTGCTCGGCTGCGGCGTCATGGCAGGCATCGGAGCAGCCATTAACACCGGAGAGGTCAAGCGGGGCGAGTCCGTGGCCGTGATCGGCTGCGGCGGCGTAGGCGTCGCCGCGATTGCGGGTGCTGCCCTGGCCGGCGCCACCACGATCATTGCCGTCGATATCGATCCCAAGAAGCTCGAACGGGCCAAGGACCTCGGGGCTACCCACACGGTCGATTCGTCGTCCACCGACCCTGTCGAGCAGATCCGCGCCCTGACCGGGGGCTTCGGCGCCGACGTCGTCATCGACGCCGTGGGCCGGCCGGAAACCTACAAGCAGGCGTTCTATGCCCGTGACCTCGCCGGACGCGTGGTCCTGGTGGGTGTGCCCACCCCGGACATGACCCTTGAACTGCCCCTGCTGGATGTATTCGGACGCGGTGGCGCCCTCAAGTCCTCGTGGTACGGCGACTGCCTGCCCTCCCGCGACTTCCCCCTGCTCGTGGACCTCTACAAGCAAGGGAAACTCGACCTGGACGCTTTCGTCACCGAACGCATCACCATCGACCAGGTGGAAGAAGCCTTCGACAAGATGCACCACGGTGATGTCCTGCGATCGGTGGTGGAACTGTGAGCAAGGACAGCATGAGCATAGACCGCGTCATCACCTCGGGAACGTTCTCGCTGGACGGCGGAACCTGGGACGTGGACAACAACGTCTGGATCATCGGCGACGACACCGAGTGCGTCGTTATTGACCCGGCGCACGACCCTGCCGCGATTGCCCAAACCGTCAACGGCCGCACCGTCAAAGCCATCCTGCTGACTCACGGGCACGACGACCACATCCGCTTCGCCGGCGAATTCCGGGACCTCGTCAAGGCACCCATCCACCTCCACCGCGAAGACTGGATGCTGTGGCAGGCCGTGTTCCCGGACACCGACCCTGACCACGCGATCGACGACGGACAGGAATTCGCCGTAGCCGGCACCACCCTGCGGGCCATTCACACCCCGGGCCACTCCCCCGGGTCAGTGTCCTTCCACCTCCCGGACGAAGGCACACTGTTCAGCGGTGACACCCTCTTCAACGGCGGGCCTGGGGCCACGGGACGCTCCTACAGCGACTTCCCCACGATCATCGAGTCCATCCGCACACGGCTGCTGACCCTCCCCGGCGAAACAGTCGTCCGGACCGGGCACGGGGACTCCACCACGATCGCCGACGAGGCACCGCACCTGGACGAGTGGATCGCCAGGGGTCACTGACCCCCGGGTTCCTACGGCAGGAGAGTCCGGAAGTCGCCGTCGTGGATGTCACCGTAGGCACGGTAGGCATCCACCACGGCGGCTTCCACCGCCGTGACGTCCACGTGCGGCAGCAAATCGTTGGCAGCCCCCGCCGTGGCAGGGTCCCACTCCAGGCCCAAAGCGTCATAAGTGGCGGTGAGGACATCCCGGATCGGACCGGAGTCCTCCACCACAATCACGGAACTGAAGAGCCAGCCGCCTGACACCACGCGCTGGGCGGTACCGATCAGCTTGATGCGGTGGGCAGGAAAGTCCGGATCCTCACCGTGCACGCTGAACTCGCCGGGGCAATACTCGCCCGGGATTTCCCCAACGGCAGCATGCACGCCCACGCCGCGAAGCGCTCCTGCCAGCAACTCACCGAACTGGGAGAACCGGGCTTTTGCCCGGACAATCGCGTCCGGGTGGGGCTCCACGTGGTCGATCACCAACGTCCCTTGATGGTACGCAGCCGCCCGCCCGCCGGCTTTCCGTACCAGCGGCTCAAAGCCACGCACCCGGCATGCTTCCTCGGCGGCCGCAAAACCCGGCAGCTTGGCATCCCGCTGTCCGAACGCCACGGTAGGTTGCGGCCGGTACAACCGCAGGCATGGCCCGAGCCGGCCGCTGCGGGCCCGCTGCAGCAAGTCAAGCGCGAAGTCCAGGTCTTCTGCCGCTCCCAGCGATTCCACCTGGCGGTACAAGGTGAGTTGCGGTTTCTCCGAAACCACCGGGTTTCCTTCAGTCATCAGCTTTTCCTCAAGGTGAGGATCTGCTCGGCCCGGCCGAAGGGACCGTCCACGTCGTGGAGGACCGTGGACGTCAGGCCGATGCCGTCAGCGCCAAACGACACTTTGTTGTCCAGCCCCAGCCATTCGCCTGACGGTGCACGGTACATGTGGATCTGCAGGTCCACGTTCGGGAAGATGTAGCTGTCCCCGCCCGGCGGGACGCGGGCGGCGATCCCGTTGGCGGTATCAACCAGGCCCATGAGCCGGGCCACATCGCTGCTGTCTGCCCGGTCGGTCAGCGGATGGTGGGTCCGGATCCATACCTTGCCGGAACCAGGGCGGTGCCCTTCGGCGATCCTCATCTCCAGGGACCGGATATACCCGCCGGGCCAGACGCTGGCGCCATCCCATGGCTTGCATTCGTCGGGAGCGGGCATGGCCTCGTCCTCCACCGCGGCAACGGCACTGGTGTCGCTGGTGATCATGCGCCAGGCCGAGGCCCGGATAGCTACCCGGCCGCCGGCCGACAACTCGGCCCCGATGAGCTCAATGGTCCTGCCCGGGCGGAGCGTGGAGGTGGTGACCTCGAATTCACCGCCGGGGATCAGGCCGAGGATCTCGAAGCTGATGCGGGCCAGCCGGACATCTTCCCGCGGCTCGTGGCGCAGCAGAGCGTCGGCCACAATGCCGGAAGCGGGGGCCATGTGCTGTTCGTGCGGATTCCAGGCACCCTGTGCGTGGAGGGTGGAACGGTAACGCCCGCCACCCAATGTCTGGTAGTAGAAGTTGCCTTCCGCGAGTTCCGGTAATGCAGTAGTCAACCCGAGCCTTTCGCCGATCCAGCAGTGGAACTCAGACCACTGTATCCGCTGACTTGGCAGCCGACCGACGCCGTCGGGATACGACTACCCC
The DNA here is from genome assembly GCF_052156435.1 of Paenarthrobacter sp. NCHU4564. Taxonomy (NCBI): domain Bacteria; kingdom Bacillati; phylum Actinomycetota; class Actinomycetes; order Micrococcales; family Micrococcaceae; genus Paenarthrobacter; species Paenarthrobacter sp. NCHU4564. Next base: position 93,928 of record NZ_JBQLIS010000007.1, on the reverse strand, counting down.
CGCCACCAGGACGCCTAGTCCTGCCGCTGCCACCGCCGCGCCCACGGGAGAAGCCGCCGCAACAGCAAGCCATGCCTCGATGGCGGCCAGGCCGATCGTGGCGTACAACAGTGCCCACAGGACCGACCCCGCAATGGCTGCCGGAAGATAACGCCGCAACGGCATCCGGGCAGCACCGGCGGCGAGGTTGACGGCCGTCTGGAGGCCTACGGTCAGGAAGGAAACCACGACGGCGTATGGTCCCCACCGCTGGATCAGCGTCTGGGCCCGGGCTGCTTTGGGGCGCTGCAGGGAAGAACCGAACCGCGTATGGGACAAGCCGGCGGCCGCACCCCGCCCCAGCCAATAGGTGGCGTTGACACGGATCATGACGATTGCGAAAAGCGCGGCAAGTGCCACGCCGAAGGGCAAGCTCATGATCTGGTCCACGGACTTAGGCTACCCTAAGACGCTGGGTGTCGCGTCCGCGGTCACGGGTTGATGCTCCTAGGATGAAGGCATGGACCTCCGCGAAGCTGCCCACCGGCTCTATGCGGTCATGCCGCGTGAATTCACCGCGGAGCGGACCGCACTGGCCCGCAAAGCGAAGGACCAAGGGGACAAAGACCTCGCCAAGGACATCACGGGTCTCCCCAAGCCTGCCGCCGGCGCCTGGGCCATCAACATGCTGGCCCAACACCGGCCCGAGGTGATTGACGGCGTCGTGCGTTTCGGCGCATCCCTGCGGGAAGCGCAAGCCGGGGGCGATGCGGAGGCGTTCCGCGAACTGGGCCAGCAGCGCCAGGGCCGGCTGGGTGCCGCCGTGCACGAGGCAAAGGACCTGGCCTCCATGCTGGGAACTCCGCTGAGCGCCGCCGCGGCCGCCGATGCTGAACAAACCCTCCGGGCGGCCATGGCAGATGCCGGCGCGGCCTCGGCCGTAGCCACGGGCAGGCTGGTCCGCGGACTGAGCAGCAGCGGTTTCGAGGCAGTGGACCTCACTGATGCCGTGGCCGCAGCCGGCCCGGGTGAGGCGACTGCGGCAGAATCCCCCGTGGTGGCACCGCCTGCCAAACCCGCCGCGGCACGGAAGGAAAAGAAGGCATCCGCGCCCCCTGCACGCAAGAAGGAAGCCGGGGAGCAGGCCACGTCCCTTGCAGAGCGCAGGGCCGCGAAAAAGCGGGAGCAACTTGGGGAGGCCCGCAGCGAATTCGAGGCAGCCGACAAACAAGCGCGTGAGGCCGAAGACGCCGCCTCGAAAGCCTGGGACACGGTCAAGGATCTGGAGGAACGCAGGAAAGCCCTGGAATCGGAGATCGCCGATGCCCGGAAAATCCTTGCAGCCCTCGAAGCGGAACTGATCGGTACCACACGGGACGCCGAAACCGCGGAATCAGCCAGGAAGCAAGCCGTCAGGACAGCCACGCAGCAACGGAGGGCCGCCGATCAGGTCCAGCGGCGCGTCGATCGGTTGTCCTAGTCCTTGTTCTTGCCCGGCGACGTCTTCAGATGGTGCGTTGCGGGACCTTCCAGGTACTTGCCTTCCGGCGTGAACCTCGAGCCATGCAGCGGGCAGTCCCACGATTTTTCGGCGTCGTTCCAGCTGAGGATCCCGCCCAGGTGGGAACACACGGCCGAAACCTTGCACACCTTTCCATCGACTGTTGACACAGCTGCAGGTTCACCCTTGTAAAGGCCCACGACGCCGGTTCCCTCCGAGGGCCGCGTCTGGTCCGTGATTTCCGGGTTGCTGCGGATCCTCGCCTGGTCCTCCACCAGGCGCTTGGCCACGCCGGCGTTCAACCGGATCGCTTCCGCAGCTCCCTTGGGGGACGTGGTCCGGTGGTGGATCACCCGCGCCCAGTCCGACTGGCCGCCCAGAATGTCGGAGGTGATGGACAGCGCAGCGGCGACTCCGTTGCTCATGCCCCACTTGTTGTAGCCTGTGCCGAAAAAGATCCTGCCGTGACCGCGGGGCAGTTTGCCGAAAAACGGCATGAGGTTGGTGGCCCTGTAATCCTGCGCAGACCAGGTGTGCGTGGCCTGCGCCCCCGGATAGTGCTGTTGCGCCCACCCCAGCAGCTCGTCCAGATGGGCCTTGGGTGACGCCGCCCTGCCTCCGGTGTGCCCATATCCGCCCACCAGGAGAAGCTCACCTTCAGCCACGGGCTGGGTCCGCTGGGACCGGGTGGGGGAATCGATCGAGAGGTACATGGCCTGTGGCAGCGGCATCCCTTCGGGTAGCCGGAGCGCCGCGGCATAGGAACGGTTGGGTTCAAGCTTGGCAAAGTAGAGGCCGCGGTCCAGGATCGGGGTCCCCGTGGCGACCACCACGGTATCGGCCGTAAAGGCCCCTTTCCGGGTGGTCACTTCCAAGGGGTCCCCGGCTCCGACGTTCTGGACCTGGATGTCCTCGACGATCAGGCCGCCGTGCCCGCGGATGTCGCCCGCCAGCGTATCGATGACCTCCATCGGATGGATTTGTGCCTGGCCTTCGAGCTCCAACGCTTCCACCACGGGGAACGGAAGGGCAGCGTCGCGGCTGAAGTGCACATCGAGTCCTGCGTCGCGCGAAACCGCAGCTTCCTTGCGCAGCTGCCGCGCGCCGTCGTCGCTGGTTGCGAACGTCACCGCCGTCCGGCGCTGGAACGGGATGCCTTGCTGCTCCATGTACTGCATCAGCCATGCCTGGCCCGTCCGGTTGGCTTCAACATATGCCTGCACCACCTTGAGGGAGTACTGGCTGCGCAATGATGACAACGCACCGCCCTGCAGGAGGCTCAGCTTGCCGGTCGTGTGGCCGGTGGTCACGGCCCCCAGGGTCCTGGCTTCGAATACCGCCACCCTCTGGCCGGCGCGGGACAACAGCAGTGCAGCCACCATGCCCGTCAGCCCTGCACCCACCACTATGGTGTCGAAATGTTTGCGGTCAGGGATCGCATCGGACGTAAAGGTGGACTCCCGGTCCAGCCACAGCGATTTCATTCGAACAACCTGCCTCTCAATTCACGGAATTGGCGTCTGGCATGCGTTGCAGGAAACGCTAGGCGGGTCCGCGGCGCTAATCAAGGGGCAGGGCTGCCCACTGCGAGCGCGGCGGCTCGGTTCAACCAGGGGTCGGAGTCTTGTGACCACCGCTCCACCACGCGCTGGGCACGTTCTTTTGCCTGCCCGTCGAGCCTGTCAAGCAGTGGCCTGATGACGTCTGTTGCCAGCGGGTCCACCAGTTCGGGAGTCCCTGACTGGCGGAGGAATCCTTCCAGGCGGGTCAGGTCGGTGTTCAGCAGGAGCCCTGCTTTGCTTTGCAGCAGGACTATTGCCGCCAGCCGGCGTTCAAAGACGGGTACGGACCAGAGTTCGGAGCCCAAGGCGGTTACCTGGTCATGGTCCAGGTCTTTGTGCCGTTTGAGGGCGTCCCTGACCGTGCCCCGCACGGCGCCCATGGAAGCGCCGTAGACATCCATGAGGTTCCCCAGCCGCTCCCGCGCCTCATGCTCCTTCTCCCAGGAGGATTCGCGTTGGAGGGTGTAATCGATGAAGTCCCCGGCCGCACTCACCCGCCTATTTTGTCAGTGCCTTCCCATAGCTTGTTTCCACCAACCGCTGGACAGGAGACACATGGCGTCGCAAGAACTCACCACCGGCAGTCCTGCCGCGTCCTTCCCGGAGGTGCCGGCCGCATCCTCCTTGCCGGAGTGGTACCCCACGCTTTTGCGCTCCGTCGCGCTGGAAGTCCGTGCTGGACGCAGCCGTGTGCTGGCTGCGGCCAACAGCGAGCTTCTTGCCTCATACTGGAGCATTGGCCGCCACCTTGCGGAGCGCGAGTCGCAGCAGGGATGGGGCGCCAAAGTCGTGACGCGCTTGTCCGCCGATATCCGGGACCGCTTCCCGGAAGCCAAGGGCTTTTCCCCGCGGAACCTTCGGTACATGAAGAGCTTCGCCCAGGCCTGGCCTGAGTTTCCCCAGTTGCAAGCGCCGCTTGCAACATTGCCTTGGTACCACCAGATCGCGTTGCTGGAAAAGCTCGACGACGCCGCCACGCGGCTTTGGTACGCAGCGGCGGCAGCCGAGCACGGCTGGTCCCGCAACGTCCTGGTCCACCAGATCCAGACGCACTTGCATGAACGGTCGGGCCAGGCCATCACCAATTTCAAGTCCACCATGGTGCCTGTCGACTCGGATCTGGCGCAGCAGGCAACCAAGGATCCCTACGTTTTCGATTTCCTGGCCATGACGGACAAGCACACGGAACGGGAATTGGAGCTGCAGTTGGTCAAGCACGTGGAGAAGTTTCTCCTGGAGCTCGGGCAGGGGTTCGCCTTTGTTGGCGAGCAGGTGCGGCTGGAGATCAACGGGGATGAGTTCTTCGCGGATCTCCTCTTCTATCACCTCAAGCTTCGCTGCTACATGGTGATCGAGCTGAAGGCTGTGAAGTTCGAGCCAGGCTTCCTGGGGCAGCTGGGCATGTACATGGCCGCCGTTGATGACCTCATGGCCCATCCTGATGACAAGCCAACCATCGGCTTGCTCCTGTGCAAGGAGAAAAACAGCGTTGTGGCTGAGTATGCGCTGCGCGGTTTCAACACTCCAATCGGTATTGCCGAATGGCGCACCTCGCTCGCTGATTCCTTGCCGGACGAGATCGCCTCCAGCCTGCCCAGCATCGAGATCCTGGAAGCCGAGCTTGCCAGCGAGGCGGACCGTCTGCAGCGGTAGCTCTATACGTTGTCCTTGAACCAGGCCAAGGTGTCGTTCCAGGCTGCCGTTGCCTGGGCTTCGTTGTACCTGTCGCTGGTGTCGTTATGGAAGGCGTGGTCCACGCCCGGATATACCTTGAGCTGGTGTTTCACGCTGGTGTCGTCCAAGGCATTCTGGAGCTGGGGCATGGCCCCGGTGATCCGTGCATCGCGCTCTGCATAAACGCCTAACACCGCCGGCTGGATGGTGGCCACCTTAGCCAGGTCCGGAGCCGGTCCGTAGAACGCACTCGTTGCCTTCAACCCGGGGATTTCGGTACTGGCCTGCCACGTGATCCCGCCACCAAAGCAGAAGCCCACCATGGCGATACGGCCCTGCTCTACGAAGCCCTGGCCGTTGAGGTAGTCGAAAGCGGCTTTGAAATCTGCAACGTGACGCTGCGCCCCGGCCTGCGTCAGCGCGCCAGGTACCGCGTCCGGGTCCATGTTTGCCGTGCCGCCCTCACGGCTGAGCAGGTCCAAAGCCAAGGCCGCATAACCCTCTTTGGCAAAGCGGCGTGCAACGTCCTGGATATGGGGTGTGAGCCCCCGGTTCTCATGGCAGATCAGGACTGCCGGGCCGGGGTTGCCGCCGTCCGGACGGGCAAGGTAGCCGCTGATCTCCGTTCCTTGGGCGTCAAACTTCACCGTGGAGGCCGTCAGCCCCGGTGCACCCTCCGGGACTGTCAACGGGCTCTTGGCGTTGGGGACAGCGGTGGTGGCCCCGTTTGCCGGGCCGCTTGCGTTCGGGGTGGGCATGGGGTCCCCGCTCCTGGGAACCTCATCCGGCGTGCAGCCTACCAGCGTCATCGCAGCGGCGGCCGCCGTCATGCTCCCCATGATGAATGCGACCCGCCGCGTAAACGTCTTGTGCGACATTTCACCGGCGCGGTAGTCGTCGTAGAACTCTTCGATCAGGTACTTCTCGAACTTCTCCAGCTGCCGGGTCATGGTTGGTCCTCCCCTTGGATGCCGAATATCCTCCCCTCATGTAAGGACGCAGGCAAGGGCGGGCTGGTTCAACGGGCGGGAAGTCTGGGTGATGAGGAACGAAGCGCCGGCTAAAAATGTCAGTGCCCCGTGACATCGTAAAACCATGAGCAACGTCCGGGAGTTGGTAACCACAGCACCGGCCGCTGGGCTGCCCGGTGTTCACGCCCCTGTGGACGACGGCAGTATCAGCAAGGACCTCGTGGATCAGCTTCGTGTTCTTGAGGACATGAAGTCGGCAATATCGGCGCTGCAAGCCAAGATTGCCGTGGCTTTCGATCTTGCCCAACGGCAGGAGCAGGCCGCTGCCGGCGTGCCGGCGGCGGAGCAGGGAAGTGGCAGCGCCGCGCAGGTCGCTTTGGCACGCCGTGAATCGCCCAACAGAGGTTCCCGGCTTCTGGGCCTGGCCAAAGCACTCGTCACTGAGATGCCGCGCACCCTCGCAGCTCTGGAAAGCGGCCGGTTGAATGAGTGGCGGGCCACCCTTCTGGTGAAGGAAACAGCCTGCCTGTCCATGGAGGATCGATGCGCCGTGGACGATGAGCTGGCTGCCGACACCGGTACCTTTGATGGCTCAGGAGACAAAGCGATCGTTGCTGCTGCCAAAGCGGCTGCTTACCGCCGCGACCCGGGGTCGGTAGCGCGGCGCGCAGCCAAGGCGGTCAACGATCGCCACGTCAGCCTTCGACCGGCACCTGACACCATGGCCTATCTGACGGCCCTCCTGCCGGTCGGCCAAGGAGTGGCGGTGTTCGCTGCACTGACACGGGATGCCGGAACGGCACGGTCGGAAGGTGATCAGCGCTCCAAGGGCCAAGTCATGGCCGACACGCTCGTCGAGCGCATCACCGGAACCCCCGCGGGGTTCTCCGGAATCGACCTCCAGCTGGTCATGACCGACCGGACACTCTTGCAGGGCGACAGTGAGCCGGCCCGGCTTGCAGGATACGGCGTGGTACCTGCGGACTGGGCAAGGAAGCTGCTCTCCACGGGGCCTGGCGGGACCAGCCAACAGAACAACCAACCCGCAGAACTCCATGTTTGGCTCCGACGCCTCTTTACCGCTCCGGGGACCGGAGAACTCCTTGCCACGGACTCACGTGCCCGACGCTTCCCCGCCGCCTTGCGCCGCTTCATCGAAACCCGCGACCACACCTGCCGCACACCGTACTGCGACGCGCCCATCCGCCACCACGACCACATCATCCCTTGGGCCTCAGGCGGCAGTACAAGCCTGGACAACGCCGCAGGTCTCTGCGAGCAATGCAATTACACAAAAGAAAAGCCTGGATGGAGTGTGGAACCGGAACCGGGAAAGCGCCATGCGCTCAAAGTTTCCACACCCACCGGACACAGCTATCGTTCACTGGCGCCCCCGCTGCCCGGCCATGTCAGTACCAGGCTGCTTCCTTAGCTCGCGGGATCGTACTGGAACTCCCGCAACTCCTGCGGACACCGGCACGCCACGGCGATCTTGGCTGCCCACTCAAGCGCGGCTTCCCGCGAAGGCAGTTCAAGCACCGTGTAGCCTCCGTTGGGTACAGTGTGCCCGGGATAGGTGCCCGGGGTCACGGTGCCATCCCCGGCAACACGGACCGGTGCGACGTCCTCGTTGATCCCGCCGCCGAACACGTACACGCCGGCAGCCTTGGCTTCCTCAATGACGGCGTGGGACTCCTCCACTACTGTCTGGAATTCTCCTTCGGGGATTTCCATGGCTTCGCCGGGAAACGAGATCAGGTACTTGGTCATGCATGGTCTCCATCGTTAACGGCAAGGCCCCTCGCACAGCGGTGCGAAGGGCCTTGAACCTACCAAAACAACATTGGACTTAGAACTCCCAGTCCTCATCCTCCGTGTTCACGGCCTTGCCGATCACGTAAGAGGAACCCGAGCCGGAGAAGAAGTCGTGGTTCTCGTCGGCGTTCGGGGACAGGGCAGAGAGAATGGCCGGGTTCACGTCGGTGACCGATGCCGGGAACATGGCTTCGTAGCCCAGGTTCATGAGGGCCTTATTGGCGTTGTAGTGCAGGAACTTCTTGACGTCCTCGGCCAGGCCGACGCCATCGTAAAGATCGTGGGTGTACTGCACTTCGTTTTCGTAGAGCTCGAACAGGAGCTCGAACGTGTAATCCTTGATCTCCTGCTTGCGGGCCTCGGAAACCTTTTCAAGGCCCTTCTGGAACTTGTAGCCGATGTAGTACCCGTGTACGGCCTCGTCGCGGATGATGAGGCGGATCAGGTCAGCCGTGTTCGTGAGCTTGGCGCGCGAAGACCAGTACATGGGCAGGTAGAAGCCCGAGTAGAACAGGAAGCTCTCCAGCAACGTGGAGGCGACCTTTCGCTTCAGGGGATCGTCGCCCTGGTAGTAGTCCATGACGATCTGGGCCTTCTTCTGCAGGTTCTCGTTCTCGAGCGACCAGCGGAAAGCGTCGTCAATCTCCTTGGTGGAGCACAGGGTGGAGAAGATGGACGAGTAGGACTTGGCGTGCACCGACTCCATGAAGGCGATGTTGGTGTACACGGCTTCTTCGTGCGGGGTCAGTGCGTCCGGAATCAGCGAGACGGCTCCAACGGTGCCCTGGATCGTGTCCAGCAGGGTCAGACCCGTGAAGACACGCATGGTCAGCTGCTGCTCCTGCGGCGTCAGTGTGTGCCACGACTGGACGTCGTTGGACAGCGGCACCTTCTCGGGCAGCCAGAAGTTGTTGACCAACCGGTTCCAGACTTCCACGTCCTTGTCGTCCTGGATCTTGTTCCAGTTGATCGCCTCGACGTGGCTCAGCAACTTAACCTTCTCGGTCATTTTCTTCCTCCACCTGACGGCTGTTACGGGATCCGCCCACTGAACTTCGATAAATACTAGCGGCTGGTGCGGTCAAGACTTCACTTGACCGCACCAGCCATCACAGACGGCTAGACCCTCTGCTTGATGGTCCCGCCGGGATTCCGCTTGGCCGCCGCGCCCGTGACGAAACGGCCCGTGTCCGCAGAGCGATTGACCGTGCGTGACTTGCTGGTACCCGAGCCTACGAACTCCACGGTCGTAGTGGCCGGTCGCCGCGAAGCAACCGACATGGACACGAACTCCCCCGACTTTGCATCGCGAGCAATTTTCTGAGCCACTATGGCTCCTTTCTGCCGAAAGATAGGCGGTTATGTGACAGTCGGTGGTCCCGACCGTTGACATCCCGCTCCAAGCATTGGACGTGCATCCAAGGTGCCTGATACATTCGACGTTCCAGAGTAACCATTTGGAGCGTCTCGTTAGCGGGACATTTTGAGGGGCTGCGTTAGAGCGCAGCCCCTCAAACCTTTTAAGCCCTGCGCCCGACGGCAGCAATCATCCGTCGCTGACTTGAAACTTCAACTAAAGCATGCACGAAACGCAACCTTCAACCTCGGTCCCTTCCAGCGCGAGCTGGCGGAGACGGATGTAGTAGAGGGTCTTGATGCCCTTGCGCCAGGCGTAGATCTGCGCCTTGTTGATGTCACGCGTGGTGGCGGTGTCCTTGAAGAACAGCGTCAGGGACAGGCCCTGGTCCACGTGCTGCGTGGCAGCGGCGTAGGTGTCGATGATCTTCTCGTAGCCGATCTCGTAGGCATCCTGGTAGTACTCCAGGTTGTCGTTGGTCAGGTACGGTGCCGGGTAGTAGACGCGGCCGATCTTGCCTTCCTTGCGGATTTCGATCTTGGCGGCCACCGGGTGGATGGATGAGGTGGAGTTGTTGATGTAGCTGATGGAACCAGTGGGCGGCACGGCCTGGAGGTTCTGGTTGTAGATGCCGTGCTCCATCACGGAGGCCTTCAGTTCGCGCCAGTCGTCCTGGGTAGGAATGTGATGGCCGGCGAAGAGTTCACGGACACGCCCGGTCTCCGGAGCCCATTCCTGCTCGGTGTACTTGTCGAAGAACTCACCCGAAGCGTACTTGGAGTTTTCGAAGCCACCGAACGTCTGGCCGGTCTCGATGGCCAGCTTGTTGGAAGCGCGGAGGGCGTGGAACAGCACCGTGTAGAAGTAGATGTTGGTGAAGTCCAGGCCTTCTTCGGAGCCGTAGTGGACGTGCTCGCGGGCAAGGTAGCCGTGGAGGTTCATCTGGCCGAGACCAATCGCGTGGCTCTGGGCATTGCCCTGGGCGATCGACGGCACGGAGTTGATGTAGGACATGTCCGAAACAGCACTGAGCGCACGGATGGCGGTCTCGATCGAGTCACCGAAGCTCGGCGAGTCCATGGTCTTGGCAATGTTCATGGAACCGAGGTTGCAGGAGATGTCCTTGCCCACTGTTTCGTAGCTCAGGTCTTCGCCGTAGATGGACGGGGTGGAAACCTGCAGGATCTCCGAGCAGAGGTTGCTCATGGTGATCTTGCCCTCGATCGGGTTGGCCCGGTTCACGGTGTCCTCGAACATGATGTACGGGTAACCGGACTCGAACTGGATCTCGGCGAGGGTCTGGAAGAACTCGCGGGCGTTGATCTTGGACTTCTTGATCCGGGAATCGTCCACCATCTCGTAGTACTTCTCGGTAACGGAGATGTCGGAGAAGGGCACACCATAAACGCGCTCGACGTCGTACGGCGAGAAGAGGTACATGTCCTCGTTCTTCTTGGCGAGCTCGAACGTGATGTCCGGAATAACAACACCCAGGGAGAGGGTCTTGATGCGGATTTTCTCGTCAGCGTTCTCGCGCTTGGTGTCCAGGAAGCGGTAGATGTCCGGGTGATGGGCGTGCAGGTACACGGCACCGGCGCCTTGGCGGGCCCCAAGCTGGTTGGCGTAGGAGAAGCTGTCTTCGAGGAGCTTCATCACCGGGATGACGCCGGAGGACTGGTTCTCGATCTGCTTGATCGGAGCACCGTGTTCACGGATGTTGGTCAGGGACAGCGCTACGCCGCCGCCACGCTTGGAGAGCTGCAGCGCGGAGTTGATGCCGCGGGCGATCGACTCCATGTTGTCCTCGATGCGCAGGAGGAAGCAGGAGACGAGCTCGCCGCGCTGGGCCTTGCCGGCGTTGAGGAACGTGGGGGTGGCGGGCTGGAACCGGCCGTCGATGATCTCGTCCACCAGGCGGGTGGCGAGCTCTTCGTTGCCGCGGCCCAGGTGCAGGGCGACCATGCAGACGCGGTCTTCGTAACGCTCCAGGAAACGCTTGCCGTCGAAAGTCTTCAGCGTGTAGGACGTGTAGAACTTGAAGGCACCAAGGAAGGTCTCGAAGCGGAACTTCTTCTTGTACGCGCGGTTGAAGAGGTCCCGGATGAAGTTCATGGTGTACTGGTCGAGCGTTTCGCGCTCGTAGTACTGGTTCTTCACCAGGTAGTCCAGCTTCTCTTCCAGGTCATGGAAGAACACCGTGTTGTTGTTCACGTGCTGCAGGAAGTACTGGTGGGCGGCTTCGCGGTCGGCCTCGAACTGGATCTCGCCGTTGGCGCCATACAGGTTCAGCATGGCGTTGAGCTCGTGGTAACCCAAGCCCTTATAGGCCTCCGGCAGTGGCTTCTTGGCCGTATCCACAGCGCCCCCGGTTACTTCTGTTTCTGCGACAGTAGTGTCCAAAACTTTTCCAATCCTTGATTGACCCGATCGACGTCTTCCGGCGTCCCCATGAGTTCAAACCTGTAGAGATGCGGCACCTTGCACTTGGCGGCGATGATGTCGCCGGCTGCGCAGTAGTTGTCCGCGAAGTTGGTGTTCCCTGCACCGATGACTCCCCGGATCAGTGCCCTGTTCCCGGGATTGTTGAGAAACCTGATGACCTGCTTGGGCACGGAACCTTCCCCATTGGTCCCGCCGTAGGTGGGCAGCACAAGGACGAAAGGTTCCAGCGCCTGGAGAGGGGCATCCTGTGCATAAAGCGGAATGCGTGCAGCGTCCCTGCCCAGCTTCTGGATGAAACGCTTGGTGTTCTCTGATGTCGAGGAAAAGTAGATGAGGTGACTCCTGGTGGTGACAGCTTCCGTCGCATTGCGTGCGGTCGCCGCTGCCAGCGGTGCCATGGGAGTCACCTCGACTACATAGGAATTCTTGCTTGGTGTGGTGGTAATAGCCCGGGGCTAGGCCACGGAGGAGGAAACCGTCTGCGCCAGTTCCTCGATCTTGTCCGGGCGGAATCCTGACCAGTGGTCCTGCTCGGTGACAACCACGGGAGCCTGCATGTAGCCCAGTGCCTTGAGGCGCTCGAGTGCCTCTGCGTCCTGGGAGATGTCGACACTCTGGTAGGCAATGCCCTTCTTGTCGAGTGCCCGGTAGGTAGCGTTGCACTGAACACAGGCCGGCTTCGTGTAAACCGTTACGGTCATATCCCTGTCCCCTTAGTTGAAGTCTGCTGGATGGGGCGGGCGTCCCGCTCAATCCGTAAATCGATACTACATGTAGTGCAAGCGCCCCGCCGGGACCCCAAGATGATGTATTACAAGTATGTCATTCAATCCACCGGCCGTCCACAGGAGGGGGGCCTCAAAATGTCCGTAAATACGCCGAAGTGAGAGATGAAATCCACACCCTGTGGACTACTTAGCCACATTTAATCTTCCGCGTGTCGCCTGAAACCGGCGTGTCGTGACAGTTTGAAAGTGTGGCGTGGCGAACACCAAGATTTGCTGTTGGTGCAGCCCGGAGTACGGTGTCCTAGACGCTTTCCGGCGTCCCGCAACCCCGGCATCACGCCATCAACCGAGCAAAAGGACAGCTGATGGTCAATCTCCTCCACCTCCGGACCCTCCTTGAGGTCACCCGGTTGGGTTCCTTCGCAGCAGCCGCGGCACAACTCGGTTACACGGCGTCGGCTGTGTCACAGCAGATGGCGGCCCTTGAACGCGACACCGGAGTGGAGCTCTTCCAGCGTTCGGCCAGAAGCGTGGTTCCCACCGAGGCTGCGGTCACCATGACACGGCATGCATCCAAGGTGCTGACCGACGTCGAGGCCCTCATGGCAGCCGCGTCACGGACCAACGACTCTCCGGCGCAGGAACTCAGACTTGGCATCTTCCCCAGCCTGGCCACCTACGTCCTCCCCGACATCCTGAAGAACGAGCGGTGGAATGGACTGGGCATCGAACTGCGCGTGTCCGTAGCCGAACCGGCGCAGACCATCCAGGGGCTGCGCACCGGCGGCGAACTGGACCTTGCCCTCGTCTACCAGGTAGGACAGTCGGGCCTGGCCTGGCCCCATTCCCTGGAACGGCAATGGATCGGCGATGACGACTTCCGCGTTGTGCTGCCGGCGTCGTGGAAGATCCGTGAGGACGCCGAGATCGAAGCCGCACACCTCTCCGACATGCCCTGGATCATCCACCACCCCGGCACCAGCGACGCCCTGGTGATCGAACGGCTCTTTGCCAGCTGCAATCTGCATCCGCGGGTGGTCGCCTACAGCGACGACTTCCACGCGAGCCTTGAGATGACCGCCGCCGGACTGGGAGCCTCGCTGGTACCGGAACTTGCCCTGCGGAACCGGCCACCCGGCGTCGTGGTCCTTGACGTTCCGGACATCCGGCTGGCCCGGAACATCTTCGCCCTGCAGATCAATGAGAAGCGCACCGCGCAGGTCCAGCTGTTCACACAGTTGCTGGCAGACACGCTCCGCGGCATCCACCAAAAGAGCGGCCTGCACCCGTTGAAGCCCACCCCTGCCAAGGTGCAGCAACGGCGCCGCTGAAATTGGCACCATGTGCTGGAACCCGCCCGGTGATGGCGTTAGATTGATCACATGGGCAAGGTAGCGAGCAAACATTTTGGGGAGATTGAGCTCAACCACGGGCGTGAACACTGTTTTGTGGCCAAACACGAACTCGGCGGCAACCAGCTTGAGTTGGACCTCAACGTCGCAGCGCATGACCACTTTGACGAGGCAGCCATGCACAAGGTGGACTATCGTTTGCGCTTCCTCCCTGAGCTTGTTGACCAGGTCAGGGAGATGATCGCTGATGAACTGGACCAGGACGGCACCAACCCGCAACAGTTCCTCCACTTCCACAGTTCCCAGCTCAAGGAAGAGCAACTGGAATCGGTGTTTGGCGTACGGGACAAGTCCCAACTCACCAACGACGTTTTCCTCAAGGCGCTGAAGCTTGGACATGTAGCCATCTACCCGGGCCAGCCGGAACGCTACTTTGTGCTTGATTTCACGCTGGGCTCGCACTTCACCGACGAGACACTGGTGGTGGCGGCGGACGAGGACGGCGTGGTGGACGACGAGATCCTCTGGGAATAGGACCTTAAAGCTCGACGCCGGCCGCCCACCTTCCGGTGGACGCGGACCTCACCATGGCTTGTCCACGCCCGGACCCTGATCCGGTCCGCGCAGGTACTCCTCGCGTTGTTGCCCCTCGGCGCGCTCCTGCTGCGCTTTTCGGGCGCTGTCCTGAAGCTGCTTCAACTGTTCGTCCTGCGGAGCCGACGACTCCTGGTTGTCTCCGCCGGCATCCGGGGGCATCTCACTGGCCAGGAGCTTGCCGTCAATCCGGTCCTTCGCCGAATCCAGACGGCCTCCCTCGCCTGCGGAATTGCCCGGCCCGTCCTGGTGGCACGTTGCCGGTGCCCCGGCTGCCACCTCCAACGCGTCGCGGAAGAACTGCTCAGCCCCGCTCCGGCTCCCGCCTGCCTGGACACTGGCCGCGGATGCGGCGTCGCCCAGCCGCTCAAGGGTCAGCACCAGGTTGACCCGGACCTTGCATTCGTCATCGCCCGCTCCTGCCTCCAGTGCCTCTTCGAAGTCCCGCCTCGCCGCCGCAAAGTCGCCGGCCAGCACCTTCGCGTCACCGGCAGCAAAGGATGCCTTGTAAGGTTCCACGACGTTGGCCACTCCCAGCCACCGTGCAGCCACCGCGAGCGCCTCCCGGTCGCTGGACGAGAAGGCCTCCGAAGCGTAGCCTCCCAGCCAGCCGACGCTGAGGAGTTTGGCCGCCCAAGCCAGCGCCAGCAATGCCGGCAGCAGCGACCACAAGGCGAGTTTCCGCCGTCGGGCCTTCATCACAGTGCCTCCCTGTCCCCGGGCTGCGGTGCAGCGGAACCAGGCCGGCTCAATTGACGCAGTCCGGCGACATGGCGCAGTGGCTCCTGCATGGCCAGCAGGAAGGCCGCCAGCGCGAGCAGCCAGTAGAGTTCGGTCCGGCCGGGAGAACGGTCCTCTCCTCCGGGCACCAGCGTTCCGGGCTCCGCTTTGGTGAACAGGTCGCTGGCCGGTCCCGTTCCGTCGCGGTGTACGTAGGGTACGTTCAACTGCCCGGCAATTTCCTGCAGTTGTGTTTCGTCGATCCGGGACACTGCGTCGCGGGGACCGTCACCGCTGCGGTCCTGCAGGTAACCTGCGCGGGACCCGCTGGCATCCCTCATCCGTCCGCCTTGGTCGGTGCCGTACCCCAGGACCGCTCCCCCGGCGGTTTCCGACGGACCGAGCGGCAGCGCATCGGGCGGGCCCGCACTGGTGTTCTCACCATCGCCAGCGTAGAACACCAGGGCAGGACGCCCCGGATGCTGCTCCCGGGCCTTGTGGAGCCGTTCCTTCAGCAGCGGCCCCGCTCCGGTGACACTGCTGCCTCTCGCATAGCGGGGGCTCTGGGGTTGGAGGGTAGCCATGGCGGTCTGCAGGGCTGTGGTGTCCCGGGTCAAGGGCATCCTGACCGATGCTTTGCTGTCGAACGTGATCAAAGAGAATTTGGCCCCGGCCAGTTCTTTCGCAATGGCCATGACGTCTGCGCTGACGCCGCTCAGGCGGGTCGCTGAGCCGTTGAAGTCCTCGGCGGCCATGCTGGTGCTCGTGTCAACCACGAAGAAAACATCAAGATCCGTCGACGCCGTGGTCGCTTCACCGCCGGGCCAGCCGGGACGCAGTGCAGCCAAAAGCAAAAGCACGACGGCGGCGCAGCGGACCGCCGTGGACCTCACCGCCTGGCGGGGTTGCCCGCCCCGGGCAAGAACCCACACGGTAAAGAGCAGTGTGGCAACGACGGATACGGCGATGAACGGCCAGGCGATGATGGGAGCGAAGGTCATGCCTGCAGCCGCCATCCCACCACGAGAAGGCCCATCCCGGATACCACGGCGATACCCAAAGGCCACGCGGGATCATCGGAGACCACTGCCTGGGGTGCGGCCAGGTACGCCGAGGCTTCGCTGTCCTGTACCTGCTGCACGATGCCGGGCACGGCACCCGGACTGTCCAGGGCGTGATAGCTGCCACCGGTGCCCTCAACGGCGGCCCGCAGTTGCGCGCCCGGTTGCACGGGATCGTCGCCGTAGTCCAGGTCCCCCGGATTCAGGGCATGGACGGCAACATCCCTGCTCCTGGCCAGTGCCGCTGCCTCTTCAAGGGTGAATACGGGGTTCCCGGAGAGGAAGTTGTCTGTTGCCAGAACCACCGAACGTGTTCGCCTGGTTCCTCCGCCTTCGGTGTGGTCCTCCGGGAAACTCTGTACACAGGACGCCAGTCCATCACCGATCAAGGACGACCCGCCCCGCTGCCACGTGCCGTCAAAGAACGAACCGGCCCCGCTTTCGAAAGCTTCCTGCGCTTCGCTCAATTGGCCGGCAACATAGTCATAATCATCGGTCAGGGGAAACAACTGCACGCTGCTGCTGTCGAAGATGACCATGCCGATGCGCTCGCCGTCGAACTCCTTCGCCAATTCCTTGAAAACCCCGGCAATCGCAGCGTCAGTGCCGGCCATGGAGCCGGAGACATCCAGGCACAACACGATGTCCCGGTTACGCACTTCCGGCTGGTGGGTGGAACGCTGCACCGGCCTGGCCGCGGCTGTCACGCTGGCAGCAAGAAAGACCGCACCCAGCAGTGCACCAAGGACCAACGTGAACCTGTACCTGGCCAGGGCCTTCTTGTACTCGGGAAGGTGGGTCATCCGATCGGAATGTGCCACGGGCCGGTACGGTCGCGGTGCCCTCCGGAGGACCAGCCATGCGGCTGCCACGGCGGCTGCAGCCAAGGGAAGAAGCCACCAATAGGTCAGTTCCATCCGAGGACCGCCCTCCGTGCAGTGTCAGCGGCCGCGCTGACCGGGCTCCCTGCTGCCGGTGCAAACTCCCCCGGATAGATGGCAGCGATACCGGCCGCGAAGTGTCCAAGCCCGTTCCCGCGCAGTTCCTGGAGGGTCATCGACGTTGCCGGCAACCCGGTAGCGGCAGCGGCGAACTCCCGCACCAGGAAGCTCAGCCGCTGGTGGGCTTCGCGCATGGGCAACGTGCCGTCGTCGGCGTCCTTTTCAACAGCGGCAATCCCCGCAAGGCAAGCTGCCCGCAGGGCTTCCACATCCCGGGCCGGAGAAACAACCGTTTCCTGCCCACCCAACCGCCGCGGCTTTGCCGGCCACAGCAGCCATCCGTACCAAGCTGCGACCGTCACTGCCAGCAGCAGGCCCAACCACAACCACAGCGGCTGGTAGGAAAGCGGCCCATAAAAGCTCGAACCGTCAGGCACGGTATCCGCCTTTGGCCACCCTGGTTGTCCCAGCGCGGGATCGATGCTTCTCCAGAAGAGCAAACACCGACTGGACCACGTCGGCGCTGCCTGCTGCTTGCTCCTCGGCGATATCCAGCTGCCTGAAGACGGTCCGGCGTGCCTCCTCGCGCCGCCTTTGGGCAACCTCATAGGCCTTCCGTACCCGGTGGTTGCCTGCGACGGCGGACGGAAGCATCGACCCGTCCCGCACCTCGGTGCTGGTTTGGCCGGTGGCGAGGTCGGCGTCGCGGACCGTCAGCCACAGAATCTCGTGACGGGACCGCAAACGGCGCAACAGGCCCACCGTCCGCTCGTCAGGAACCACCTCATCGGCAATGACTACCATCAGCAGTCGCCCTTTCAGGTACCGCAGCGCATAATCCAACTGTTCCGCCAGGGCGCTCGCAGGCCCGTCCAGGGAAGTACGGGAATCGACCTCGCGGAGCAACCGCTCAAGGTGGTCCTCGCCGCTGCGTGGCGGCAGGTAATAGGACGCAGCAGCAGAGCCATGCAGGAGGCCCACGTCGTCTCCATGGCGGGCAGCCAAGTACCCCAGGACCCCGGCGGCATCCACGGCGATGGCTTTCTTTGGCTCCCCCGAAGCGGCATCAGCTGCCATGCCGCGGCCGGTATCGACCACCAGGAGCACCGAATGGCGGCGTACGGCCACGTATCGTTTGACCAACGGCGAACCATGCCGTGCCGTCGCTTTCCAGTCAATATCCCGGACTTCGTCGCCGGGAACATAGGCCCGGAGCTCGTCGAAGTCCAGGCTGCGGCCCTTGAAGACCGAGCCATATTCACCGTCCAGCAACGTCAGGGTCTTACGGTGCGCGAAAATGAACATCTTCGACTTGACGCGTCGGAGGAGGCTTGGCATGACGCCCCGGCTACGGCGTTTGGACCGACGCAAGCACGGCGTCGATCACGGTTTCCACGGCGATGCCTTCAACCACGGCATCGAAGCCCAGAACGATCCGATGCCTGAGAATGCGATGGGCCAGATTCTTGACGTCCTCGGGGATGACGTGGTCCCGGCCGTTGATCAGGGCAAGGGCGCGGGCTGCCTGGCTGAAAGCGATGCCCGCCCGGGGACTCGCACCGAATTCCACCAGGGCAGCGAGGTGAGGTTCCAGGTATTGCGCTGCATTGCGGGTGACGTACGCCAGGCCCACGATGTACCGGACAATGGCTGGATCGATGTAGACGCGACGGACCAGTTCCTGTGCCTGGACCACGGCGTCAAGCGACGCTGCCGCCGGTGGCTTGGAGGCCGGGTCGAAAACACCGGCGTCGAACCTGCGGATGATCTCGGCTTCTTCGGCCGGAGTGGGGTAATCCAGGACATCCTTGAGCATGAAGCGGTCCATCTGTGCCTCGGGAAGCCGGTAGGTTCCCTCCTGCTCGATCGGGTTCTGCGTGGCGAGCACCAAAAAAGGCGCCGGCAACGGATACGACTCTCCCCCGATGGATGTCTGGCGCTCCTGCATGGCCTCCAGCATGGCGCTCTGGGTTTTGGCGCTGGACCGGTTGATCTCGTCGAGCAGGACAATATTCGCGTGGACCGGCCCAAGCTGGGTAATGAACGTGCCTTTGGCCGCGTCGAAAATCTGGGTGCCTGCTATGTCACTGGGAAGTAGGTCTGGAGTGCACTGGATCCTCCGGAAATCGGCACTGACTGATTCAGCAAGCGCGTGGGCCGCGGTGGTCTTGGCCAGCCCCGGAACACTCTCCAGCAGGACGTGCCCGCCCGTCAGCAACCCGATCACCAAGGTTTCACGAAGCCGGGACTGTCCCACGACCTTGGCTTCAAAACTCCGCATGATGCTGGCCACCAACTGCTGCGCACGGGCCATGTCCGGCGCGTCGATTCCGGCCGTGGCGGTGTTTTGAAGCACTCGTTGTCCCCTCGATGGCATCAGTTGGTCGTTGCGGTCCTGCAACGGCCACTCTATCCAAGCGGCAGCCAATTAACTGTGCAATGGGGAGCTCTCCCCATGAAGACGCCCGGGGTCTATCCTTTTCCCATGCATCAGCTACCAGCCCGCTACCAGGAGTATCTCGCCGGCCAGACGGAACACGTTGCCTTGGCCGTCCGGCCCGTTTTGCTGCAGTCCGCCGCCGAACAGCGGCACGGCGTCCGGATCACCTACAACCCCGGTCCCACGGGGCACCAGGCCCACTTGGACGAGTCGGTTCCCTACGGCGAAATCGTGGAAGACATCGACTGATCCATCGCCACCGCCCCGGATGGTGTCCTGGTCAGCCTTCCAGCAGCAGCCGCTGGGCCCGGGGAGCAAGCGTGTGCTCCAGCACGAGGCACGCAGCGCCGATGGCTCCCACGTCCTCGCCAACGCCTGAGCCTACGACGTCGATTCCATGGATCATGCCTGCGGCGCTGTTGGCTGCTATTTGGGCAGGGACGCGGTCCAGGAAATACCTGGACATCCGACCCCAGAACGGACCTCCGAACACTACGCGCTCCACGTCCAGTGTGTTGGTAACCACGGACACTGCCCGGGCTACCAGGGTCGCGGACTTGTCCAGGATTGCGATTGCTTTCGGATCGCCGGCATCGGCTTTGTCGCACAACATGGCATAGCGTTCCTGGACTTCCGGCCCGTCGGCATCGTTGCCGTGGCCGTCAAGGACGCCGGCTGCCTCGGCCTCCGCCACCAGGACCTGGGGAATGCAGGATGACTTGACGCAGCCTCGGAGCCCGCAGTCACACGGCGGACCATCAGGGTCGACGATGATGTGCCCGATCTCGCCTGCATTTCCGGACGTACCACGGACCACTTCGTCGTTGAGCACGATCCCGCACCCGATGCCGGTGCCCATATACATGAAAACGAAGCTGCCCGCGCCGCTGGCCCCGCCAACCCAGGTTTCAGCCACGGCCGCGCTGGTAACGTCCTTGTCCACCAGAGTCTCCAGGCCCGTCGCTTCGGTGAGAGCCTCGCGGATGCGCACCCGGTTCCATCGCGTCAGCAGCGGCGGTTCCACTACCGAACCTTCATCGAGGTCGATGGGACCAGGTGCCGCAACGCCCAAGCCGGCAATCTTGGAGGCATCAACGCCCGAATCCGCAATCAGGACCTGGATCTGGTCGGCGATGCTGGTGATCACATCGGCCGGATCACCGCTGGGCGTCGCCATGCGCGAGTGCAGGACCACATCCCCCACAAGATCGAGGATCACGAAAGTCATCACGGCCGGATCCAGATGGACACCCACGGCGTACATCCCCGAAGGATTGAGCCGCAGGATGGTCCGCGGCTTGCCGGGACCGGTGCCTTCTTTTCCGGCCTCCACAATCAACTGCTGGTCGAGCAGCCGCCGCGAGATGTTGGAGATGGTCTGGGGAGAGAGTCCCACGAACTGGGCAAGCTCAACCCGGCTGAGCCCACCCGACGAACGCCGGATGGCCTCCAGGATAACCGTCAGGTTGAAGTCCCCCATGCGTGGCAGGTTGGTTCCGCGCCTCGGTGTCGGCTGCCGGATCTCAGTCACTGAATCCCCTCGTCATTCGCTGGAGCATGGTGGAACGGTCATGCCCCTGAATTGTATGCGACAAGCCCGCCCCACGGACGGCGTGACACATTGGGCGAGGCTCCGGATCACGTCCGGGCTGCTCTCCGGGTCCGCGCTACCGTGAATTTGGGGTTGCGCCCCTCGATCTCTGTTGGACCAACCAAGCGTTCCAGCGCGGCTTTGTACTGCAGGTGGCTGTTGTACACGGTCCAGAGCTCTCCGCCCGCAGCCAGCACGCGGGCAGCAGCCTGGAACATCTTCAGAGCCGCGCCCGCGTGAACGGTTGCTCCCACATGGAACGGCGGATTCAGCAGGATCAGTTCGGCACTGTCCCCCGGCAGCGTGGACATGGCGTCGTCGTGAAGCACGGAAATCCGGTCCGCCAGCCCGTTTGCCTCAGCCGTACCTTTGGCGGAGGCAACAGCGGCTGCCGATTGGTCCGTCGCCAAAACCGCAGCACCTGGATGCAGCTTCGCGTACATGGTGGCCAGAATGCCGGTCCCACATCCGAGGTCGACCGCCCGCGGGACTTCAGGCATCCGGTCCAGGAACCCGAGCAGGAAACGGGTGCCGATGTCCAGCCGGGCTCCGGAAAACACTGCTCCGCGGGCTGCCACCTTGATGCCGAGTTCGGCAATGTCCTCCAGCACGGGAAAGGGGGGCTCCACCGGGACATGCCTCGCGTCCCGGGCCACCAGTGTCCGTGATTTTTGCCTCGCCAGTTGGGGCTGTACAGATCCGAAGTATTTTTGCAGGACATCGTTCATGCCCAGGGACATGTGTTTTACCCGCCCACCGGCAAGCAGGATGGCACCGGGCGCAGCAAAGCGCGCAACGGCGTCGGCGATTTCCTCCAACTCGGCCAGAGACTTAGGCAACTGCAGCACCACAAGGCCGGCATCCTGCAAGAGCCCCGGGCCGAGGTCATGCGCCCTATAGCGCCCGTCCAAGCCTGCGGCAGCGGCGTTGCGCGCCAACGCGAGCCTTCCGGTGTACAGGTCCTGGTGAACGCGGACATGCTCGACGGCGGTGACGGCCAACGCGCCGAGGGTCAAGGCGCCGTACCGGTCACCGATGACGGCGATATTGGGCTCGGCACCGGCACGGTGCCGGACTTCGTCGAGCAACAGCCGATCCGTTGCGTCATACGCCTGCAGGTTTTCAGCGTCGACGTCGGGGTGCCGGCTCAACTGGCTGAACAGGGTTTCCAGATCCTGTACTGGCACGGCAGCTGCCCCGCTTTCTTAGAGTCGCTGGAACCCGCCAAGGGTGCCATCGCCAACAAAAAGGACCCCGCTCAAGAGAGCGGGGTCCCAATCCGAAGTGGAGCTGAGGGGACTCGAACCCCTGACCCCCTGCATGCCATGCAGGTGCGCTACCAGCTGCGCCACAGCCCCGGATTTTTGCTGATTCCCGGAGGAAGATTTCCCTTCCTGCCGAAGCAACTCGTCAATACTAACCACAATCGCCTGAGAAGCGAAATCCGACGAGTATGAACTGCATCACGTCCAGGACAGCCAATCAATCAACAAAAAATCCCGCCCTTTCGCGGTGTTCCGCTAAGGACGGGATTTGTGATGGTGGAGCTGAGGGGACTCGAACCCCTGACCCCCTGCATGCCATGCAGGTGCGCTACCAGCTGCGCCACAGCCCCATATTCGTGCTGCCCAGCGGAACGTTTATCTTCCATTCCCGCCGAAGCAACTCAAATATCTTAGAACAGCCTTCAGGAAAATTCCAAATCGGGCATATTCGGGATTCCAGCTACTGCTCGGCATCCTCGGCAGCGATCGCCTTGGCCGATGCGTCATCACCAAGCTCCAGGTCCACCACCGGGCAGTCCTTCCACAGGCGCTCCAAAGCGTAGAACACCCGGTCCTCGGCATGCTGGACATGGATCACCACATCGGCGTAATCGAGCAGGACCCAGCGTCCCTCCGAGCGGCCCTCGCGGCGCACCGGACGCAGGTCCTGCTTCAGCAGTTCTTCCTCGATGGCGTCAACAATGGCATTCACCTGGCGTTCGGTGGGCGCCGATGCGATCAGGAAAACGTCAGTCAACGCCAGCCGCTCGCTGACATCGAGAGCTACGACGTCCTCGGCAAGCTTGTCGGCCGCCGCCCGCGCAGCATGGCGGGCGAGAGTGATGGATTGTTCATGTGCAGACACGGGGACTCCTTGTTGTGGCCAAAGGCCGGGATATAAGACTTCTTGTGCGGACTTATCCGCTGGTCATCATGATGATGCCGACGATGAGTGCAACCAGCCCCAGCGCGAGCACCGCGATCTGGAGAATCCGGTTGCGCTGGGCGCGCGCCAGGCCCGCCGTACTGGCATCGAGCGGGTCAAGGCCATAGGCGGTGCTTGCAGACACCGGTGGACGCTGCTCCTGTTCTGCCGGCAGGTCAGCGGTGACAGCCCGCTTGCGGGCGTTCCTTGCCACAGCCTCCGCACGGGCAAGCACCCCCGCCCGGCCTCGGGCGGCCTTCCCGGTGGAAGGCTTGGCCGCAGCATCCAGCGCAGGTCCCGGCGAGGTCACCACGGGTACGAAGGTGGTGCTTGGCTTCTTCATCACAGGCCGCTCGACACCGGGGACCTTGACGAACTCCAGTGGAGTGACCATGGCCAGGTTGTTCGCTGTGGACGGTCCGGACGCGGGCGTCGGGGCCTTCCCGCTGCCCCCTTGCTTGGAATCCCCTTGGGCCTGCTCCGCAAGCTTCTGCTTGGCAGCGGCGCGCTTGTTCAGCACCGCTGCACGTTCTGCCAAAGCGATCTGCTGGGCGAGGACCTCGGGATCCACTGCCAGCGGATCCTGGTCCGCAATATGCTCGAGTTTGGCCGTCTGGTTCTGGACCTGCGCCGCAATCAACTCACGGACTGCAAGTGCTTGCTCCACCGACATCCCGGCTCCGGCCGGACCCGGAGCTTCACCTGCTGTGGGCGAAGCCGGGGGCTTTGGTTTCCCGCCGGCCGGTTCCTGCGCAGTCCCCTCATCCGCAGCCGCGGTCTTATCGGCCGGCGCCGGAACAATGGGGTTGGCGGACGTGGCCATCTCGGCCTGCAACTGCTGCAAACGCAATTGGCGGCGCGTGGGCGGGCCACCGCCGGACAGCTGTTCTTCCTTGTCTGCCAGTTCCTTAATGGTGCGCAATGCCGCACGGTCCCGCGCGCGGATCTGGGAGGATCGCTCCCCCACGGCGTCGACGGGAACATCGGCCGCGCGGCGGTTGCGTGGCGCCGCAGCGGCGGCCTTTTGCGCCGGAACGGAGTCGGCCTTACCTGCGGGGGCCACGGGTTCCGGACCAGGTGCTGCCGCGCGTTCAGGACCAGGTGCTGCGGCGCGTTCAGGACCAGATGCTGCCGCGCCGGAACCAGCCGCGGAGGACTGCTGCTCAGCGAGCTGCTGCTCTTCCCGGGCGCGGCGAAGTTCCCGCCTGCTGCGGATGGGACGCTGTTCCTGGCTGCTCATTCAAAACTCATTCAGTACGTGCTGGCTCGTCTGATCCGGACAATGCGGGGGCCAACTCCCCCGCTGGGGGCCGCGGCGCGTACAGGCCGTACTTGGCGATGTACTGGACCACCCCGTCCGGAACCAAGTACCAGACAGGATTGCCCTCGTTGACGCGGTTGCGGCAATCGGTGGAGGAGATGGCCATCGCCGGAACTTCCAACAGGCTCACATCTTCCGTCCGACCGAGGTCGTTCAGCTCGTGCCCCGGTCGCGTAACGCCCACGAAGTGCGCCAGCGACCAGAGCTCGTCCACGTCCTTCCAGGACAGGATCTGGGCCAAGGCGTCGGCGCCCGTGATGAAGAAAAGATCCGCATCGGGCCGCTGCGCGCGCAGGTCACGCAGGGTGTCTATGGTGTACGTGGGGCCGGGCCGGTCAACGTCGACCCGGCTCACGGTAAACCTCGGGTTGGAGGCCGTAGCGATCACCGTCATCAAGTAACGGTGCTCGGCCCTGCTGACCTTTTTGCTGGATTTCTGCCAAGGCTGGCCCGTGGGCACGAACACGACCTCATCGAGATCGAACTTGGCAGCTACCTCGCTGGCAGCCACAAGGTGGCCGTGATGGATGGGGTCGAACGTACCACCCATGACGCCCAGGCGGAGCCTGCGCTCCGACTCCCCGCGCGGTGTTGCGGCGATAATCTTAGTGGCCCTCGTGGTGCTGGTGCTTGTTCGGGTGCTGGCGGTGCGGATCCGCGTGCTCTTCGACGGCCTCGTGGCGGTTGCCAAGGTTGGTGTAGGAGAGGGTGACAAACATGAGGACCAGCAGGATGGCGAACATCACAATGCCGAAGACCCACGGCTCAGCCCACAGCGGAGCAGCTTCGTGACCGCCTTCGGTTTGCGCGGCAATGGACGTGGCGATCTGCTGAAACAGCATCTTCTCCCCTAGTTGGTTTTCAAAGGATTCTTGACGGCGGGCCTCCCCGCCGTCCCGGACTTCTGTTCTATGTTACAGCGTTGCTAGCTGCGGACCTGGCCCTCGCCCTGGACGATCCACTTGGTGGTGGTGAGCTCGGTCAAACCCATGGGGCCACGGGCATGGAGCTTCTGGGTGGAGATGCCCACTTCCGCTCCCAACCCGAGTTCCCCGCCGTCGGTGAACCGCGTGGACGCGTTCACGATCACGGCCGCGGAGTCGATCTCGGCGATGAACTTCTCGGCGTTGGCCAGGTTGTTGGTCAGGATTGCCTCGGTGTGGCCAGTAGTCCAGGTGCGGATGTGCTTGACGGCGTCATCCAGGCTGTCCACCATGGCCACGGCGAGGTCCAGGTCCATGTATTCGGTCGCCCAATCGTCGTCGTCCGCGGGGACGGTTTCCACCGCCGGGCCCAGGGCCGAAGCGATCCTTTCGTCAACATGGAGGGTGACACCGGCAGAGCGGAGCGCGGACGCTACCGCGGGGAGCACCGTGGACCCCGAATGAACCAGGAGGGTCTCCACGGTGTTGCAGACACTCGGGCGTTGGGTCTTGGCATTCAGCAGGATCTCCACTGCCATTTCTTCGCTGGCGGACTCGTCAATGAAGATGTGGACGTTGCCTTCGCCGGTTTCGATAACGGGCACCGACGAGTTGTTGACCACTGTCTGGATCAGGTCCCGCCCGCCCCGGGGAATCAGGACATCCACGCGTCCGCGTGCGCGCATCAGAACATTGGCACCTTCGCGGCCGTACTGGTCTACAGTCTGCACGGCGTCAGCCGGCAGCCCCACGGAGTCGAGCGCTTCGCGAAGAATCCTGACCAGGGCCTCGTTCGTCTTCGCAGCAGCTGACCCACCGCGCAGGATGACGGCGTTGCCACTCTTAAGGGCCAGCCCGGCAATATCTACCGTGACGTTGGGGCGGGCCTCGTAAATGGCAGCCACGACGCCCATGGGCACGTTGACCTGCCGAAGACGCAACCCGTTCGGCAAGGTCTGCCCGCGGACCACATTGCCCACGGGATCAGGGAGGCCGGCCAGGTTCTCAAGGGCCGCAACCAAACCATCGATGCGGGCAGGCGTGAGGGTCAGGCGGTCCAGCAGGGCAGCTGATGTCCCGTTGGCACGGCCTTCGGCAACGTCCTTGGCGTTCGCCGCGAGGATGTGGTCACGGTTGTCGAGGAGTGATGTACCGATGGTTCGCAGGGCGCGGTCCTTCCAGGCACGATTGGCCTGGCCCATGCGGCGGGCGGCCTTCCGTGAGCGGTCGGCAATTGCGTACACGGCGGCTTGGAGATCCTCCTGCGAGAGTGGAACGCTACCGGCCACGGGACGCTCCGGCGCCTGCCCGGCAGTACCGGGAGCGTCGGAAATCACAGGGGCGTCGGGAGTCAGCGCTTCAGTCATGCTCCAAGTTTAGATGAGCGGGGAGCCCGAAGGAGTACGAGGTCGTCAACATGAACAACTTCGCGGTCGTAGCCGCGGCCCATCGCCTGTCCCAGTTCCTGCGTGGAGCGGCCGAGCATGCGCGGGAGTTCGTCGGAGGAGTAGTTCACCAACCCCCTGGCAACCACCGTTCCGTCAAGGGAGACCATTTCGATTGCGTCACCGGCCTCGAAATCACCCGTAATGCGTGAAATCCCCGCAGGCAGGAGTGACCTGTGCCGGTCCCGCACGGCTTTCACTGCGCCGTCGTCGAGCACCAAACGGCCGTGGACCGTGGCCAGGTGCGCAAGCCACAAAAGCCGCACCGGCTTCCGGTTGCCGTTAACGGCGAACCATGTGCCGACGTCCCCGCCGCCCAGGGCTGCGGCCGCGTTCGCGGTGGATGTCACCAGGGCATGGATGCCGGATCCTGCCGCAATGGAGGCGGCCTCGACCTTGGTCATCATTCCGCCGGTGCCTACACCGGCCTTTCCGGCCTTTCCGATGGTCACGCCGTCCAGGTCCTGCGGACCCCGGACCAGTGGAATGCGCTTGGCTCCCTGTGATGGCGGGCCATCGTAGAGGGCGTCGACGTCGGACAGGAGAACCAGCGCGTCGGCGCGCACCAGGTGGGCTACCAAGGCTGCGAGGCGGTCGTTGTCACCGAACCGGATCTCGTGCGTGGCGACGGTGTCGTTCTCATTGACCACGGGAACAACCCCGAGGTTCAGCAGGCGGTCCAAAGCACGGAAGGCGTTGGTGTGCTGGGTACGGCGCATGAGGTCGTCTGCCGTCAGGAGCACCTGGCTGACCGTGACACCGTGGGCGTTGAAGGCCTGGGTGTAGCGGGCCATGAGCAGCCCCTGCCCCACACTCGCCGCCGCCTGCTGGGTAGCAAGGTCCTTCGGCCGCTTGGCCAGGCCCAGCGGAGCAAGCCCCGCGGCAATGGCGCCTGACGATACGAGGATTATTTCCGTCCCGGCGTTGCGCTTCCCTGCCAGCGCGTTGACCAGCGCGGTGAGCGACTTCTCGGAGATGCCGCCCTTGATGCTGGTCAGCGAGGACGAACCAACTTTGACTACTATCCTCTTGGCGCCGGCCAGCGCCTGGCGTTCGGCCGCGTCCGTTCCGGGGACGTCGAGGGTCTTAGTCGTCATCACCGGCGTCCAGGTTGCTTTCCTTGACAGGCTGCGAACGACGGCGGCTGACGGACTCCGTCCAGATGCCCGCCTTGCGCTCGGCTTCCAATTCGGCACGTGCGGCGGCCTTGGCCTCACGGCGCTCGATCTGTTCCTCGCGCTTCTGGGAACGGGTAGGACGATCTCCGATATCCGCAACCCGGATATCCGTGCCTCGAGGCGTGGCGAGCAGTTCGGCACCTGCCATCATGGTGGGTTCCCAGTCAAAGACCACACCGTCGTCCCCGCCGATCACCACGGTGTCGCCCGGCTTGGCACCGACCTTGAAGAGTTCGGTCTCCACGCCCAGCTTGGCCAGGCGGTCGGCGAGGTAGCCAATGGCTTCCTCGTTGGTGAAATCGGTCTGCTTGACCCAACGCTCGGGCTTTTCGCCCAGGACCCGGAACAGCGGCTCGAGGTTCTTCTCCTCACGGCGGATCCGGAAGCCGGTCTCATTGACGGCGCGCGGACGGAGGATCTGGGGCGCCACCTTGGGCGGGGCCGCCTCGACCGCGTCACGGGCGGACTTCACGATCTCCGCCATGGCGAAGCTGAGCGGGCGAAGCCCCTCGTGGCTGGTGGCGGATACCTCAAAGACCCGGTATCCACGTGCCTCAAGGTCCGGCCGGACAAATTCCGCCATGTCCCGGCCGTCCGGAAGGTCCACCTTGTTCAGCACCACCAGTTTGGGCCGCTCATTCAGTGGTACAACCTCGCCGTCCGTGCCGGCGTAGCTCATGTCCACCGCGTACTTTTCCAGCTCCGCCTCGATGATGGCGAGGTCGGAGAGGGGGTCGCGGTCCGATTCAAGGGTTCCGCAGTCCAGAACGTGCACCAGGGCGGCGCAGCGCTCCACGTGGCGGAGGAAGTTGTGGCCCAGGCCGCGGCCCTCGCTGGCGCCTTCGATCAGGCCCGGAACGTCGGCAATGGTGAAGCGGACGTCTCCGGCCTGCACAACGCCCAGGTTGGGAACAAGGGTGGTGAAGGGGTAATCGGCAATCTTGGGACGGGCGGCGGACATGGCAGCGATCAGGCTCGACTTGCCGGCTGACGGAAAGCCAACCAGTGCGATGTCAGCGATGGATTTCAGTTCGAGGACGATGTCCGCGGACTCACCCTCGATTCCCAACAGGGCGAAACCGGGAGCGCGGCGCTTCTGCGACGAAAGCGCGGCATTGCCGAGGCCGCCCTGGCCACCGGCCGCGGCGACGTACTCGGTACCCTCGCCCACGAGGTCGGCAAGGACTTCGCCGTCCTTGGTTTTTACCACGGTGCCGTCCGGAACGGGCAGGATCAGGGTTTCGCCATTCTTGCCGCCACGCCAGTCACCCATGCCCGGGCCACCGTTGGTGGCGTGGCGGTGCGGTGCGTGGTGGTAGTCCAGCAGCGTGGTTGTTTGTGACGACACCCGAAGGATGACATCTCCCCCGTTGCCGCCGTTGCCGCCGTCCGGACCGCCAAGGGGCTTGAATTTTTCCCGTTTGACAGAGACACAGCCGTGGCCGCCGGTTCCGCCGGATACGTGCAGGACTACCCGGTCAACAAAGCTCGCCACGTGAATCTCCTCTTGTTGCTGTTGCCGGCATGATTGCCGGAACCGGCACGCCCAGGGCGTCCCAGTCGATTGTAATGCGGTTAAAAGAACGGTGGAGCGGGCCTGTTGGCCCGCTCCACCGGTTCAGAACGTGGTGTTACTCTGCAGCTGCAGCAGCAACGATGTTCACTACGCGGCGACCGCGGCGGGTGCCGAACTCAACCGCACCTGCCTGCAGTGCGAACAGGGTGTCGTCGCCACCGCGGCCGACGCCTGCACCGGGGTGGAAGTGGGTGCCACGCTGGCGGACGATGATCTCGCCTGCGGAAACTACCTGACCACCGAAGCGCTTGACGCCGAGGCGCTGTGCGTTGGAGTCACGACCGTTGCGAGTGGAGCTCGCGCCTTTTTTGTGTGCCATGTGAAATGCCTGCCTCTAAAATTCTGGGAAACTGAAAAACGTGAACCGGTAACGGAAGTTACGCGATGCACGTGATCTTGATCTTGGTCAGTTCCTGACGGTGACCCTGGCGCTTCTTGTAGCCGGTCTTGTTCTTGAACTTCTGGATGACGATCTTGGGACCGCGGAGGTCTTCAAGGATCTCAGCCGTAACCTTGACCTTGGCCAGGTCCGCAGCTGCGGAGGTGACCTTGTCGCCGTCAACCAGGAGCAAGGCGGGCAGCTCAAGCGTGCTGCCGGCTCCACCGGGGACGCGGTTCAGCGTTACGTAGTCTCCAACGGAAACCTTTTCTTGGCGGCCGCCTGCGCGGACAATCGCGTACACCACTTGGGTACTCACTTCTCTCGACGTTTCTTACTAAATTTGCGTGCGGAACCTTGATCCAACGCAGGGCCCGGTTCGCGCTGTGCCTCAACGCCGTGGACTTCAGATCGAAGCCCGCGAGTCATCCCATGAACAATTCCAAGGGGCATAACCCAAGTGTTGGCGTAAGCACCGAAGATCAAGATTACGCTAGTTTGACCTTCAGTCGCAAATGAGGCCGGGCCCGGAGCCCTGGAGGTGACGCTTGTCACCACTGGAACGGACTCGCCCGGCACCGTGCCCATACAGCCTACCGCGGACGGGCGGCTTTGCTGTTTCGACGCGCTGGAAAGCCATTACGCGAACAAGCGCGGAGCGTCGAAGAAGGCTGTCTCGTAGCGGCAGGAGTGGGCAAAGGCTTCCACCATCGCCGCCCGCTCTTGCCCTGAGGCAGAAGCCGCTGCCAGGTCGGTGAACCTGATGGCGGTCCTGGTCGCTTCGGCGAATTCTTCGTCTGCGTAGGTCCGGAGCCAGTCCGCATAAGGGTGGCTGGCCGGTTCGCCGTTCCGGACATAGGAAGCATGCAGGCGGTGTCCCACCTCGGCGTAAAGCCAGTAGCAGGGCAGGATCGCCGCGAGCAGCACACCATAGCTGCCTGATGCCGAGGCCGCCAGGAGATGGTCCACATAGGACTTGGTAACCGGCCCGGTCGCCTGGCTGGTGCGGCGCGTGGCCAGCCAGTTCCGGTGCAACTCCGATTCCACCTCCAGGCACACCTGGGAGGCTTTGGCCCAGAACAGCTGCTCTTCCTCGCTGGGAGCCAGTGCCCCCGCCCTGGCCAGGACCCGCGAGTATCCGTTGAGGTACAGCGCGTCCTGGGCGAGGTAGTAGTTGAACCAGGACTCTGGCAGCGCACCCGATTCCAGCCCCTCGATAAACGGCAACGCGTTGATGGCCCCGAGTTCTCTGGACGCCTCTGCCCATAAGCGCGCCGCGAAGGTATCCGGCGCTGCGGAGGCCTCAAGGTGGTGGAAATGATGGATGGGGCCGCTGCCTTGGCCGACCTCCAGCCTGTCAGCGTCCCGGAGTGCCTGCAGCAACCACGGCTTCACTTCCCGAAGGGAAGCTTCCCAGTCACCCGTCCGGGCCTGCACGGTGGCCAATGCCGATGAAAGCGAGCAGCCCGTCCCGTGGCTGTTGCCGGTGTAGACACGCGGTCCGCCAACCTCGATGATGTCCTGGCGCAGCAAACCGCCCGTGTTGACCAAGGCGTCGGGGCAATCGTCACCGGCAAGGTGCCCGCCTTTGACCAGCACGGTATTTCCGCAAGCCGCGGCCAGGCGCTTTCCCTGGTCGAGTGCCGAGGCCCAGTCCGCGGCCTCAGGTTCTCCGAGCAGCATGGCAAGTTCGGGGAGGTTGGGGGTGACCAGGTCCGCCAGGGGCAGAAGATGACGCAATGCTTCCTCAGCGGTTTCCCTCAGGAGGCGGTCGCCGCTGGTGGCTACCATCACGGGATCAAGGACCACGACGGCGGGACGCACCGTTCCGAGCCAGCTGCGGACCTCGCCAATGACCTCCGCGTCGCCCAACATCCCGATTTTGACGGCATCGATCGTGATGTCGCTGCCGACCGCTTCCAACTGCTGGCGCAGGAATTCCACCGGCGGCACATGGACACTGCTGACGCCAAGGGTATTTTGGGCAGTGAGGGCGGTGACGGCGGCCATGCCGTAACCCCCGAGGGCAGAAATTGCCTTCAGGTCTGCCTGGATTCCCGCTCCCCCGGACGGATCCGAGCCTGCGATGCTCAGAACACGCGGTGGCCTGACAGGGCCGGGGGCTGCCGGGTAGACGGCAGAATCAGGGTAGGCGGAAGAAGACGACAAAGAAGTCATGGGGACATCCCTTCGCCGGTGCTAACCGGACAGGTTCAACGGGTCTGGATCTCAGCCGGGCCCGACGCCCGGCACCCCGTGTCAATCCCCAAGACTAGCCGGGAAACACCGGCCCTCCGAAACCCACGCGCAGTTGCTCCACGGATATGACTACGGCCCCCGGAATCCTGCTGCAGTGTGCCTGTGCAGGAAAATCCGCGGGCCGCGTCAATCCCTATCGGGTTGGAGCGCCAATCAGCGCCGAAGAGCTACAGCTCGGAGGCCGGGACACCGACACCGAGGATGATGGGCTCTTCGCCTGCGGGCTTTTCGGCAGGTTTTGCCGGGGCCTTGGCTTCATGCGAGGAACCACCGCCCGCCGAAGTACCCGTCTCATGGTGCTCGATGTTGGTCTCGTTGGCAGCACCCTGGGCCCTGCTTGCGCTGCGGTTCCGGCGTCCGCGGCGGCCGCGGGCCCGTGCCCCGGCCTCCGCCACGGCATGTCCGGCATCCGAAGCCTGGCCGGTTGCCACTGCGTCCGTGGCCTCGGCGGAACCGCCACCGGAAGCGGATGCCTGGGGTTCGGGCTCAGGAGCGGCGCCCAGGTGCGAGAACGCTTCCGCCAACAGATCCAGGCTCATGGTCGGCTTGGCCGGCTGCGGTTCCTCTTGGTGTTCAACGAACGGCAGTGCAACTTCCTCGCCGCCGAACCGCAGGACAGGCGCGGTCCGGCCTTCCTTGGACGCAGTGGCCGATTCCCTGGCGGACGAATCCTCCGTGGGAGCCTGCCCGGCAGGTGCTTCCTTGGCTTCAGCTGCATCTCCGGCCTGCGCCGCTGCGCGGGCCGCTTCCTCGGCACGGTGGACCTCGTCGTCGTGCAGGTGTGCGGCATGGGCGGCGGCAGCGATCGTGGCCAGGGCGGCGCGGGTCGCCTCGGCCTTGGCCTGGCGAACCGGGTCCATGGCTTCGGTGGCGGCGGCTGGTGCCGGCGCTGCCGGGGACGGGGCGTGGGCAACGGACGCTTCACCGTTCCCCTGTCCACCACCCTTGCCACGGCGGCGCTTGCGCTCCGTGCGGGGCGCCGGCTGCTGCGGCTCGGAGTGGGGGCGGTGCTGCTCGACGGCAACCGCATTGGCTCGGCGGTGCTCCACGGGTTCGTCATGCGTGACAACACCGCGTCCGGCGCAGTGTTCACACTGCTCGCCGAAGACTTCAAGCAGTCCGGTACCCATGCGCTTGCGCGTCATCTGGACCAGGCCCAGCGATGTCACTTCAGCTACCTGATGCTTGGTCCGGTCGCGGCCAAGGCACTCCACCAGGCGACGTAGCACGAGGTCGCGGTTGGATTCGAGGACCATGTCGATGAAGTCGATGACGATGATGCCACCAATGTCCCGCAGGCGAAGCTGGCGGACGACTTCCTCAGCGGCCTCGAGGTTGTTCTTGGTGACGGTCTCCTCAAGGTTTCCACCGCTGCCGGTGAACTTGCCGGTATTGACGTCAACCACGGTCATGGCTTCCGTCCGGTCAATCACCAGCGAGCCGCCGGAGGGCAGGAAGACCTTGCGTTCCAGGGCCTTGTGGATCTGCTCGTCAATGCGCCACGCGGCGAAGATGTCCTGGTCCTTGCTCCACTTTTCCAGGCGGCCCACCAGGTCCGGGGCCACGTAGGTCACGTAAGCCTCGATGGTGTCCCACGCGTCGTCGCCGGAGACGATCAGCTTGGAGAAGTCCTCGTTGAAGACGTCGCGGACCACCTTGATGGTGAGGTCAGGTTCGCCGTACAGCAGCTCGGGTGCCAGGACCTTGGTGGACGATGCTTGTCCTTCGATGCCTTCCCACTGTGCCCGCAGCCGGTTGATGTCGTGGGTCAGCTCTTCCTCGGACGCACCCTCGGCGGCCGTGCGCACAATGACGCCTGCGTTCTCCGGCAAGCGGTCCTTGAGGATCCGCTTGAGGCGGTTGCGTTCGACGTCGGGCAGCTTGCGGGAGATACCGGTCATGGAACCACCGGGGACGTACACCAGGTAACGTCCGGGCAGGGATATCTGGCTGGTCAGCCGGGCGCCCTTGTGGCCCACGGGATCCTTGGTGACCTGCACGAGTACCGAGTCGCCGGACTTGAGCGCGTTCTCGATCCTGCGCGGCTGGCCTTCGAGGTTGACGGCGTCCCAGTTGACCTCACCGGCGTACAGGACTGCGTTGCGTCCCCGCCCAATGTCCACGAACGCCGCTTCCATGGACGGCAGGACGTTCTGGACCTTGCCCAGGTAGACGTTGCCGATCAGCGAATCCTGCTGGGTCTTGGAGACAAAGTGCTCGGCCAGCACGCCGTCCTCCAGGACGCCGATCTGGATTCTGTCATCGCGCTGGCGCACGATCATCTGGCGGTCCACGGATTCACGGCGCGCCAGGAACTCCGCCTCGGTAATCACCTGACGGCGGCGGCCTGTCTCCCGCGATTCGCGGCGGCGCTGTTTCTTGGCTTCAAGCCGCGTGGAACCCTTGACGCTGGCCACACGGTTGGAACTGGTGGACTCCGACAGGGCGCGGGGAGCGCGCACCCGGGTCACGGTGTTGGGCGGATCGTCGTCCGAACCACCAGTCAGTTCAAGGTCCTGGTCCCCACGACGCCGGCGTCGACGGCGGCGTGAGGTTACCCCCTCTTCAGGGGCCTCGGCGGCCTGGGTTTCGTCGTTATCGCCCGCGGTGTCCTCGGCGTCGTTGTCTTCACGCTCGGTGCCACGGCGTCCGCGGCGGCCACGGCTCCGGCGACGGCGCCGGCCACCCGCTTCCTCCAGTTCCCCGTCGCCTGTACCGTCGGAGTCTTCGCCCTCTGCTTCGTCGGCCGCCTCCGCAGCGGGACGCGACACGGTGCTGAGGTCCGGTGCCTGGAAAATCATGGAGGTGATGGAAACCGGCTCCAGGAACAGCGCTGAGGAGCCCGGCGCGGCGGCTTCCTCCTCGGTTCCGTCCTCAGCCGTCTCCGGCTTAGCCTTCTCCACCTCAGCCTTCTCCACCTCGGCCGTCCCGGCCTCGACCGATCCGGCCGGAGCATCTGAGCCGGCTGCGGCAACTGCACCTTCAGGCTGTGAGGCCGGGACCGGCGTCGTGGATTCCACCGCTGCTTCAGCGGCCGGCGGCTCAGCAGCCTCCGCAGCTTCCACGGTCACGGGCTTCGCGGTACGACGACGGCGGACCGGCTTTTCGGGGGCCGGTTCGGCAACGGCTTCGGGAAGGGGTTCAGCCACGGCGTCAGTTTGCGGCTCTCCGGCGGCGGCAGGTGACTCTGCGGCGGCGTGGTCAAATCCGGGCAGGGGCTCGGCAGGCTCTGCCTTCTTGCGTGCCCTGCTGCGGCGGGCGGGGGTCTTGGCCGGCACTTCTTCCGGCTGTGTGGGGACGTCGGCGCCGGCCGCAGCACCGTCCACTTCAGCGTCGGCCGCGGCGCTGTCTAATTCAGCAACGGCCGCGGCGCTGTCTTCTGCGGCGGGCACGGCAGTTTTGGCTGCGGCCTTCCGTGGCGTCCGGGTGGTTCTGGCCCGGGTGGTCTTCTTGGGCGCTTCCGCAGTCTCCGCGGCAGCGGCCTCATCATTAACGGCTACAACCTGGTCATTATCCATATGTGGCAACACTCCTGCCCCAGCGACGCCGCCACATCCGGCGCCCAGTGGGGCATTTATTGTCAAAACCCTCAGGCGTTGACAGAAGTCGTCAGTGTTCCTTCCGGTTCGCACCATCCTTGGGGTGCGGCAGCCCGGGAAGGCCAGTGGCTTGGTTCTGGAACCCGTTGTTCTGCTGCCACAACCAGGTGCCGTCCATTGTCATGGCGGGCCTACCGAGGATCCTCTGATCCGGGGCATGCCCTGCTCATGCTGGCGGTCTTGGGAACAAGTCACCGGACCGGATTCCGAATGTGGATCGGCGTCCGGCCATGTTCATTCTCTCATACGCTTGCCATTTCGAGGGGAGGGAGCGTGTGTCGTACGGCAGGCGGAGAGTCTGGGCGCCACCTCCAGCCTCCGGAGTTACAATCCTCCCAAGAACCTTTCCCGGTGCAGCCGGGCCACCTGTCGAAAAGGATCACATCCGCGATGACAAGCACCGCCAGGGGAAACCGGGCCAACCCATCCACCATTTCCGGGGACGACGCCACTGTCGATCAGTCCCTGCTGCCGAAAATCCTGCGGGACAAGCCCTTCGCCTGGTTGCTCCTGGTCACGGGCATCATTGGCTGGTTGGCATCAGGTGCATTGGTGCTCGAAAAGCTGGAGGTCCTCAAGGACCCGAACCACGTGACCGTGTGCGATGTTAACCCGTGGGTTTCCTGCGGCACGGTCATGCAGACGCCCCAGAGTTCGGTCTTCGGGTTCCCCAACATGTTCATTGGGATCGTTGCATTCGCGGTCATCATCACCACGGCCATGGGCATCCTCGCCGGCGCCAAATACTCGCGCGGCTATTGGCTGGGCCTCCAGGCCGGCGTGACCCTTGGCTTCGTCTTTGTGGTCTGGCTGTGGTCGCAGGCCCTGTACGTCATCCACGTCCTCTGCCCCTTCTGCATGGTGGTGTGGGCGGCCATGATCCCCATGTTCGTGTTCGTGACCATCCGGAACATCACCCACGGGGTCATCAAGGCTCCACCAGCGCTGACCAGGCTGCTGGCCGGTTCCGGCTGGGCGATCGTGGCACTGCTGTACGTAGCGGTCATCGCGACTATCTTCTTCGCCTTCATCCACGTCTTTGCCGGGACGTCGGGCTACTAGCACTTCCACAGACACCGCGAGATGACAGTTAAGGCCAATGTTCGTGATGAACATTGGCCTTAACTGTCATTTCGGTGAAGGTGCGCTATGCGGCGAACCAGATCTTGATCTCACGCTCGGCGGAGTCAACAGAATCCGAGCCGTGAACAAGGTTCTGCTGCACTGCCAGGCCCCAGTCCCGGCCAAAGTCACCACGGATCGTTCCGGGTGCTGCCGTGGTGGGATCGGTGGTTCCTGCGAGCGAACGGAAGCCCTCGATCACGCGGTGGCCTTCGAAGACAGCAGCGATGACCGGGCCGCTGAGCATGAATTCAACCAGCGGCTCGTAAAACGGCTTGCCGACATGTTCCTCGTAGTGCTGTTCCAGCAGTTCGCGCGTCGCGTTGACCTTCTTCAGTTCGGACAGGGTGTAGCCCTTGGCTTCGATCCTGGCGAGGATGCTGCCGCTGAGGTTGCGGGCGACGCCGTCGGGCTTGATCAGGACAAGGGTCCGTTCAATGCTCACAGTTGCTCCAATGGGGTTGCTTTGTGGGTTTCCCAGCCAGTTTACGGGGTCTGGGAGCCTGCCTCGTCACCGTGGGCTGCGTCCCATTCGGCCTGCTCGCGGTCGCGCTGGGCTAATTCACGGTCGATCCGCATGCCGGTCCGGATTCCGTACCACCAACAGACCGCGAACAGGATGCCGACAATGAACATGGTGGGCTCTGCCAGGCCGGTAAGGATCAGCACTACCTGGAGCGCCCAGCCAAGCCCGATGCCCCACGGTTTGGAGAGCACTGCGCAGGTCAGGACCAGCACAATGCTCAGGGCGATCCCAACACTAAGGATGATGGCTGGCGGAACCTCTCCCCGCTTCAGGCCGAAGACCACCAGCGTGCCGAAGAAGGCCACAAATGCCTCCAACAGGAGGACGGTGGATCCAAACATCACTTTGGTGGACCGACGCTTTTTTGGCATCCCTGGACGCCACTCGCGCTGGGCCTTGGTGAGTCTTGCCATGCTCAGGCACCGGCCTTTCCAAGGAGGATGCGGGCCTCTGCCACCAAGGTGATGGAACCCGTCACGAGGACGCCGCCAGCGAGGTCGTCATTGGATTCGGACCTCTCCACGGCCCATTCGAGGGCGTCGTCGAGCTTCTCGGCAATGTGGACGTTCTCCTCGCCAAAACCCAGATCGACCGCGAGTTCGGCCAGTTCCGCCGCAGGAATGGCACGGGGAGAGTTGGACTGGGTGAAGCAGAACTCCTCGGCAAGGTCCCCAAGCTGTTCCTTGAGGGTCTTGAGGATCTCTTCGGCGTCCTTCTCCTGCAGGACTCCAACCACCACCACCAGCTTGCTGAAGCTGAAGGCCTCGTGGATCGCTTCCGCGGAGACCCGGATACCGTCCGGGTTGTGCGCGGCGTCCACCACAATGGTGGGGGCTGTACGAACTACCTCCAAGCGGCCCGGGGAGGTGACGTTGCCGAATGCCTCCCGCAGCACGTCAACATCCAGCTCCTTCTCTCCCCCGCCGAAGAACGCTTCCAGCGCTGCAACGGCCACGGACGCGTTCTCGGCCTGGTGGGCACCATGCAAGGGCAGCAGGAGGTCTTCGTAGCGTCCGGCCAGTCCCTGGATGGTCACCACCTGTCCCCCCACGGCGACGCTTCGCGACTCAACGCCGAACTCCACGCCCTCGAAGCGGAACGGGACATCCACCTCGCGGGCTTTGTCCAACAGGACCTGTGCCGCATCCACGGGCTGGGCGGCGCTGACCAGGAATCCGCCGGGCTTGATGATGCCGGCTTTCTCGTAGGCGATGTCCTCGGTGGTGTCGCCCAGGAGGTCCGTGTGGTCCAAGGAGATCGGGGTGATCACCGATACTTGGCCATCGCCCACGTTGGTGGCGTCGGTAATGCCGCCAAGACCCACCTCGAATACTGCAACATCAACCGGCTCATCGGCGAAGATCGCGAAGCCGAGGATGGTGACGCACTCAAAGTAGGTCAGGCGCGGCTGGCCATCGGCGACGAGTTCGTTGTCCACGATCTCCAGGTAGG
The DNA here is from genome assembly GCF_052156435.1 of Paenarthrobacter sp. NCHU4564. Taxonomy (NCBI): domain Bacteria; kingdom Bacillati; phylum Actinomycetota; class Actinomycetes; order Micrococcales; family Micrococcaceae; genus Paenarthrobacter; species Paenarthrobacter sp. NCHU4564. The sequence continues at coordinate 55,230 of NZ_JBQLIS010000007.1, read as the reverse complement.
GCCGGATCTCGTCCCAAATCCGGACGAAGGTCTCATCCGATACGGGTTCGCCGTTGATGCTGATCCGTTCGGTGACCTTGGACAGGTGCGGGCTGGTGTAGCGGCCAGTGCTGAGTCCGTGGGCACGCAGCCCGGCCTCGATCATCCGGGCCGTGGATGTCTTGCCGTTGGTTCCAGTGATGTGGATGATCGGGAAGGCCTTGTTGGGCTCGCCAAGGACATCCATGGCACGGAACAGCGGAGCAAGGCGCGGTTCCATCTTGTTCTCCGGTGCCCTGCCGAGGAGTTCGGCATAAACGCTTTCGACCGAGAATTCATCAGTCATGGATCAGGCCCCTGCCTTCGCTACGGTGATCTGCGGTTCGTCGGCGCTGGACAGCAGCACCTCGAGTTCCAGGGTCAAGGTTTCGGTCTTGACGAGGTCCGCGTTGGCCTTGAGGGCGTCTGCAACGTCCTGCTGTGCCTCTACCGTGGTGGTGATCCGGTCGCTCACGTTCAATCCTGCGTCCTTGCGTGCCTGCTGGATGGCACGGACCATGTCACGGGCCAGGCCTTCGGCGGCAAGCTCAGGCGTGACTTCGGTGTTGAGGACCACGAATCCGCCACCTGGCAGTACGGCAGCCGCGGCAGCTCCGCCGTCGGGCGTTTCGGCCACGACCGTCTCCAGCGTGTACTCCTGCGGCTCAAGTTCCAGGCCGCCGGCCACCACCACACCGGCGTCATTGATGGACCAGTCGCCGGATTTGGAGCCCTTGATGGCTTGCTGGACGTTCTTGCCCAAGCGCGGCCCGGCGGCGCGGGCGTTGACCACCAGCTTCTGCTGGATGCCGAACTCTTCCGGAGAGGCTGAAGCAGCATCCAGCAACCGGACGGAACGCAGGTTGAGTTCATCCGCGACGACGGCGGCGAACCCTTCCAGCGCATCCGCGCCAGGAGCCACCACAGCCAGTTCCTGCAGGGGCAGGCGCACCCGCAGATTCGCTGCCTTGCGCAGGCTGGAACCGGTGGAACAGATTTGCTGGACGCGGTCCATGGCTTCCACGAGTTCCGGGTTGGCCGGGAACAGCGAGGCCTCCGGCCAATCGGCCAGATGTACCGAACGGCCGCCGGTCAAGCCACGCCAGATCTCCTCGCTAACCAGCGGCAGCAAGGATGCGGACACCCGGCACACGGCCTCCAATGCCGTGTACAGGGCATCGAAAGCGTCCACGTTCTCGTCGAAGAAGCGCTGGCGGCTGCGGCGGACGTACCAGTTGGTCAGCATGTCCAGGTAGCTGCGCAGCTCATCGCAGGCACCTGAGATGTCGTAGGTGTCCAGGCTCTCCGTGACCTTGCGGACCAGGTCGCCCGTGTTGGCCATGAGGTACTGGTCCATGGTGTCGACGTAGCCGTCATAGCGCAGCTTCGCGTCATAACCGGCACCACCGTTGGCAGCGTTCGTGTACAGCGTGAAGAAGCTGTACACGTTCCACAGAGGAAGGATGACCTGGCGGACGCCGTCCCGGATGCCCTGCTCGGTGACGATCAGGTTGCCACCGCGCAGGATGGGGCTGGACATGAGGAACCAGCGCATGGCGTCGGAGCCGTCGCGGTCCAGGACCTCGGAGACGTCCGGGTAGTTGCGCAGGCTCTTGGACATCTTCTGCCCGTCCGAACCCAGCACGATGCCGTGGCTGATCACATTGCGGAACGCGGGACGGTCGAACAGCGCCGTGGACAGGATGTGGAGCATGTAGAACCAGCCACGGGTCTGGCCGATGTACTCCACGATGAAGTCGGCGGGGTTGTGGGTGTCGAACCACTCCTCGTTCCGGAAGGGGTAGTGCACCTGGCCGTAGGGCATCGACCCGGAGTCGAACCAGACATCCAGGACATCTTCCACACGGCGCATGGTGGATTTGCCCGTGGGATCGTCCGGGTTGGGGCGGGTCAGTTCATCGATGAACGGGCGGTGCAGGTCGACTTGGCCTTCCTTGTTGACAGGAAGGCGGCCGAAATCGGCCTCAAGGTCGGCCAGGGACCCGTAGACGTCCGTCCGGGGGTACTCGGGATCGTCGGACTGCCACACGGGGATGGGCGAACCCCAGTAGCGGTTGCGGCTGATGGACCAGTCACGGGCGTTCTCGAGCCACTTGCCGAACTGGCCGTCCTTGACGTTGCCCGGGATCCAGTTGATCTCCTGGTTCAACTCGGACATACGGTCCTTGAACTTGGTGACCTCCACGTACCAGGAGGACACGGCGCGGTAGATCAGCGGGTTCCGGCAACGCCAGCAGTGCGGGTAGCTGTGCTCATAGCTGGCCTGGCGGACCAGTCGGCCATCGGCGCGCAGGACCTGGGTGATGGGCTTGTTGGCTTCAAAGACCTGGAGCCCAACAATGCCGGCGAGTTCTCCGTGTGCAAACAGGGGCAGGAACTTGGCGCCTTCGTCCACGGACAGAACCACCGGGATGCCGGCTTCTTCACAGACCTTCTGGTCATCCTCACCGTAGGCCGGGGCCTGGTGCACGATTCCCGTACCGTCTGTGGTGGTGACGTACTCCGCCACGAGGATGCGCCAGGCGTTCTGCGTGCCGTACTTCTCGGTGTCGGCGAAGTCGTTCCACAGCGGTTCGTATTCGAGGCCCTCCAACTGGGAGCCCGTGTACGTTGCGGTGACGGCGGCCGTTGCGGCAGCGGCGTCGTCGTAACCGAGATCCTTCGCGTAGGCACCAAGGAGGTCAGTTGCCAGGAGGAAGCTCCCCGTTACCGGAGCTTCAGGAGAGGCGGCCTTGACGCCGTTGGGTCCAGCCGGCAGGACGGCGTAACTGATGTCAGGCCCGACGGCGAGCGCCAGGTTGGTGGGAAGCGTCCAGGGGGTGGTGGTCCAGGCGAGCGCCTGGACACCTGCAAGCGCCTTGGAAACCTCGGACTCCCCTGCCTTGATGGGGAAAGTGACCGTGACGGTCTGGTCCTGGCGGTTCTTGTAGACGTCGTCGTCCATGCGCAGCTCGTGGTTGGAGAGCGGCGTCTCGTCCTTCCAGCAATACGGGAGGACCCGGTAACCGTTGTAGGTCAGGCCTTTTTCGTGCAGCTGCTTGAAGGCCCAGAGCACGGACTCCATATATTCGACGTTGAGCGTCTTGTAGTCGTTGTCGAAGTCCACCCAGCGGGCCTGGCGGGTGACGTAGGCCTTCCATTCGTTGGCGTACTTCATGACCGAGGCACGGCAGGCGTCGTTGAATTTGTCGATGCCCATGGCTTCGATCTGGGTTTTGTCCGTCATGCCCAGCTGCTTCATGGCTTCGAGCTCTGCGGGGAGGCCGTGCGTGTCCCAGCCGAAGCGGCGCTCCACTCGCTTGCCGCGCTGGGTCTGGTAGCGGCCCACCAGGTCCTTGGCGTAGCCGGTGAGGAGGTGACCGTAGTGCGGAAGGCCGTTGGCAAAGGGAGGACCGTCGTAGAAGACGAACTCATTGCTGCCGTCTTGTCCAGCCTCGCGCTGGTCGATGCTTGCCTGGAAGGTTCCGTCTTCATCCCAGTACTTGAGGATGCGCTCTTCGATTTCCGGGAACTTCACGGAAGCGGACACGCCCTGCGTGCCGGAAGGCGATGCTGAGGCCTTGGGGTAGTGGGTCATCTCGAATCCTGGTGATAGCTGGTTGACTGTCAGGATGCGAGGACGGCTCCCATGCTGCTTTTCAACAACGCAGGTACCGCGGTACCACCTCACTTACCGGAATTGATTTCCCGGCCGCTCATTACTGCTGTGACGGGCTTACCCGTCCGGTTCTACTTGGCTCTGATTACTGCTGGGCTCTCAGTGCCGTTCTTCCGGAAGCTCGCCGGTGATGGCCGGGTCAAAGCTGCTCTCCCCAGTCTAGCGGCTGATCAGCGCACCCTTCCACCCGGATCATCCCGCAGGTGGACAGGTCGGCCCGGCATGGCTGCATAGACTCGACGCATGAGTGAACCTGCCGCCACCCTCCCGGTTGTCCATCGTGGCCGGCGCCCGGCATCCCTCGCCTGGTCCGTGTTTGCCGCCGTTGTCGCTCTCCCTGTCGCCGGTGTGTCGTTGTTCCGCGCGGTACCGGCGGAATGGCCGCTGCCGGTAATCCAACTGTTGTCCTTTACGCCCTGGCTGGCGGTCCCGGCCGGCCTGGCATTGGTGCTGGCCCTTGCGGGCCGTCGTACCTGGGTAGTGATGACGACGGCGGTTTTGCTCGCCGCCCAGCTCTTCTGGCTCTTTCCGTTTGACATGGGCCGGCCCGTTCCCCCTCAGGCCGGTGCCCCGGCGCCGGTCAGTTTGACGGTGATGACCATCAATTCGGAATTCGGCCAAGCCGATGCCGGGGCGATCGCGCAGCTGGTTCGCGACAAGCATGTGGATGTCCTCACGGTGCAGGAACATACCCAGGCGTTGGAAGACCGCCTGGATGCGGCACGCCTGCGGGAAGTTCTTCCCCACCTCTTGAGCAGCCCGACCGATGATGCTTCCGGCAGTGCCGTGTATTCACGGTTCCCGCTGGAGGCCGTGGGCCAGCTTCCGGACACACCGTTCCAGATGCCGGTGGTGCGGGTCACGGCAGTGTCCGGGGAGGCCACGGCTGTGGTGACGATGACCAGCGTCCACACCCTGCCGCCTGTTGATGAACGCATCGGCCAGTGGCGGAGCGACCTCATGGCCCTGTCCCGGCAGGCATCACGCCCTGGGCGCCAGGTGCTCCTGGGCGACTTCAACGCCACGTACGACCACCTGGAATTCCGGCAGTTCCTGGACGGACCCCTGCAGGAGAAGGGCGCAGACGGCTCAAGGCTGGTGGATATCGGCATGGCATCCGGCGGTCGGTTCGCGCCCACGTGGCCGATGGAGAACCTGGCGCTGCCGGGCATCGTCATTGACCACGTGGTGACCTCATCCGACATCCGGCACAGCGGTTACTCGGTCCACCGGGTCCCGGGCACGGACCACGCAGCCGTGCTGGCCGCGCTGGAGGTTCCGGCGTCCTGACCTTTCCTCCAGGGCGGCCCCACCGTCACCCTTCCTTGCGGATGAGCTTATGGTTTGCTGCCTGAGCGACGGGCCGGACGGTGATGTGGTCCAGGTTGATGTGGTGTGGCAGGGAGACGGCGTAGCCCACGACGTCGGCGACGTCCGCGGCCGTCAACGGCTTTTCCACTCCGGCGTAGACCTTGGCAGCCGCTTCCTGGTCACCGAGCCGGTTGAGGGCGAATTCCTGTGTGTGGACCAGGCCGGGCGCTACCTCGATGACGCGCAGGTTGTTGCCGACTTCCTCCAACCGGAGGGCATTTGTCATGGCATGCTGGGCGAATTTCGCGGCGTTGTAGCCGGCTCCGCCTTCATACGCCGCCAGGCCTGCGGTCGACGTCAGGTTCAGGACGGTACCTTCCCCATGGGCCCGCAACATGGGCAGGAAGGCGCGGGTGATCTTCATGGTTCCCAGCACGTTGACCTGGTACATCCAGTCCCAGTCGTCCGTGTCGGCGTTGGCGATCGTATCGGCGCCGCGGGCGCCGCCGGCAATGTTGATGAGCGTATCGGCTCCCCCGGCCGCGGTGACGGCCCCCAGCAGGGCCGCGACGTCGTCGTCGTTGGTGATATCCGCCGGAAAAGCCGTGGCGCCGGTTTCCCCGGCGAGGGCTTCCAGCCGCTCCGCACGGCGGGCCACTGCGAAGACCTTCCAGCCACCCGCCGTCAAGGTCCGGACCGTTGCTTCGCCGATGCCGGTGCTTGCACCTGTCACGACCGCCGTTTTGTTCTGTGTTTGCGCTGCCAAAGTCATGGCACCAGCCTATCGACGGCCCGGGCTGCTGCCGAAGGCAGGCTGTAACGGCAGGCCATGAAACAATTGATCCATGGCTGAATCAACGCAGGGTACAGACACGCCCGCCACCGCCCCCATTAACGTTCCCGACAAGCCGGCCCTTGAAGGCCTTGAGGCTGCCCTGACGCAGCGCTGGCTGCAGGAAGGAACCTACAAGTTCAACCCGGACACCACCCGGGAGCAGGTCTACTCGATCGACACTCCCCCGCCGACTGCCTCCGGCTCGCTGCACGTGGGACACATGTTCTCCTTCACGCAGACCGACGTCCAGGCCCGTTACATGCGCATGACCGGCAAGAACGTCTTCTACCCCATGGGCTGGGACGATAACGGCCTGCCCACAGAGCGCCGGGTCCAGAACTACTACGGTGTGCGTTGCGATCCCGCCATCCCGTACAACGCCGACTACCGTCCGCCTGCACAGCCGGCCAAGAACCAGCGCGATTTCGACGTCGTTTCGCGCCAGAACTTCATCGAACTGTGCGAGGAACTCGCCGTTGAGGACGAAAAGGTCTTCGAGAACCTCTTCCAGACGCTCGGCCTGTCCGTGGACTGGAACCTGACGTACCGCACGATTGACGACACCTCCCGTGCGGTTTCCCAGCGTGCGTTCCTCGCCAACCTCGCTGCCGGCGACGCTTACATGGCAGAAGCCCCCACGCTCTGGGATGTCACGTTCCGCACCGCCGTGGCACAGGCTGAGCTTGAGGACCGCGAAGTTCCAGGCGCGTACTACCGCTACCCGTTCTTCACGGAAGACGGCCAGAAGCTCTTCATCGAAACCACCCGCCCCGAACTGCTGGCCGCTTGCGCCGCCCTGGTGGCAAACCCCGACGACGAGCGCTACCAGCCGTACTTCGGCAAGACCGTGAAATCGCCCCTGTTCGATGTCGAACTTGAGGTCAAGGCACACCCGTTGGCCAAGGCCGACAAGGGGTCCGGTATCGCCATGGTCTGTACCTTCGGCGACCTTACCGACGTCACCTGGTGGCGAGAACTGCAGTTGCCTACGCGTGCCATCATGGGCCGCGACGGCAGGATCATCGCCGAAACCCCGGAGTGGATCACCACCGAAGCCGGCAAGGAAGCCTACGCAGCCATCGCAGGCAAAACCGCCTTCTCCGCCAAGGAAGCCGTGGTGGAGTTGCTCACCGCGGCCGGCCTCTTGGATGGGGAGCCCAAGAAGATCACCCACCCGGTGAACTTCTTCGAAAAGGGTGACAAGCCCCTCGAGGTCGTGACATCGCGCCAGTGGTACATCCGCAACGGCGGCCGGGACGAAGACCGGCGTGAGCGGCTGATCGGACGTGGCCACGAAATCACCTTCCACCCGTCCTTCATGCGTTCCCGCTATGAGAACTGGATCGCTGGCCTGAACGGTGACTGGCTCGTCTCCCGCCAGCGCTTCTTCGGCGTCCCGATCCCTGTGTGGTATCCGTTGGATGCCCAGGGCAACCCGGACTACGACCACCCGATCCTGCCGTCCGACGAGATGCTTCCGGTGGACCCCGCCGCCGACGCCGCACCGGGCTTCGAGGAGTCACAGCGCGACCAGGCCAATGGCTTCACCGGTGATGCGGATGTCCTGGACACCTGGGCAACGTCCTCGCTGACCCCGCAGATTGTGGGCGGGTGGAGCCGCGACGAGGACCTGTTCGCCAAGGTCTTCCCGTTCGATCTCCGCCCCCAAGGCCACGACATCATCCGCACCTGGCTGTTCTCCTCCGCCGTCCGCGCCGACGCCCTGCAGAACAGTGCGCCCTGGAAGCACGCTGCCATCTCCGGTTGGATCCTCGACCCGGACCGTAAGAAGATGTCAAAGTCCAAGGGCAACGTGGTTGTCCCCACGGATGTCCTGAACGAGTACGGCTCGGACGCTGTACGGTACTGGGCAGCCTCGGCCAAGCTCGGAGCGGACACTGCCTACGAGATCGCGCAGATGAAGATCGGCCGGCGCCTGGCCATCAAGCTGCTCAATGCCTCCAAGTTCGTCCTGAACCTGGGTGCGACCGAGAACTCCGTGGTTTCACATGACCTCTCGGTGCTGACCAACCCGTTGGATCGTGCGCTCCTGGCCCAGCTCTCCGACGTCGTTGCCCAAGCCACCAAGGCGTTCGACAACTACGACTACGCCCGTGCGCTCCAGATCACCGAATCCTTCTTCTGGCAGTTCACGGACGACTACGTAGAGCTCATCAAGGACCGTGCCTACGGTGCCGCCGGAGAAGCCGAGCAGGCTTCGGTCCTTGCCGCCCTGGCCACGACCCTTGACTCCTTGCTGCGCTTGTTCGCACCGTTCCTGCCCTTCGCCACCGAAGAGGTCTGGAGCTGGTGGCGCGCCGGATCCGTCCACCGTGCAAAGTGGCCCTCCACTCTGGAAGTCGCAGACGGGGATACCACCATGCTGGGAACCGTGGGCATTGCCCTCAGCGGCATCCGCAAGGCCAAGTCCGAAGCGAAGGTGAAACAGCGCACCGAGGTCCTGTCAGCCACCATCACCGCCACGGAGGTCCTGGTTGCGCAGCTCAAGGCAGGTCTGTCCGACCTGAAGGCCGCCGCCAACGCCAAGGACATCACCCTGCTCTCCGGGGAAGGCGACCTGACCGTCAGCGATGTGGTCCTGGCTCCGGCAGAGGAGACACCCGCCTCCTAGCCGGCCCGGTTTTTGGGCAAAGGGGAAGCCCCATCAGCGTTTTGCCGTTGGTGGGGCTTCGACTTTTTCGGCTGTCCGGTGACGGCTTGACAGTCTGGCGGAATCCTTGGAATTTCAGGTCTTCCTACCTCGTCACTGGTAGCTTGCTGCCAACTTTGCCAAAGGCTGCGTTGACTGCATATCACTGAATCTTCGGTTTCCGTGTCCCTCTTCTTTCGAAGTGGGTAAGAACCATTGTTGTCCTGCCCGGAGCGTTCCACAAGGCCTCCGGGAAAACTACAATCCTGTAGTTTCCGGAGTCTTTTGGGCCAGCTTGTGGCAGAGTAATTCCATGCCGGAACTGCCCGAAGTGCACGGCCTGTGCACCTACTTGGACACGCAACTCAACGGAGCGGTGCTGACGAGTGTCCGTATTAACTCCATCGCCGCGCTCAAGACGGCAGATCCGCCCTACACCGCATTGGAGGGACGGACCATCAGTGGCGTGCGGCGCTACGGCAAATTCATCTGCGTCGATACTGACGGTGTGTTCTTCGTGTTCCATCTTGCCAAGGCAGGCTGGGTCCGGTACACCGAGCATCCGTCCTCTGCCGGCCTCCGCATGGGCAAAAGCAACATAGCAGCGCGTCTGCTGTTGCACCGCTCCAGTGACGACGCCCACCTGGGCCTGGACCTGACCGAAGCCGGAACCAAGAAGAGCCTGGCCATCTACGTGGTTCGGGATCCCCAGGACGTCCCCGGCATCGCGGGCCTGGGGCCGGAACCACTCAGCCCGGATTTCGACGTCGAGGCCCTCGCGGCGATCGTCGGGAACAGCCCGCAGCAGATCAAGGGGCTGCTGCGGAGCCAGGGCGTGATCGCCGGAATCGGCAACGCCTACAGCGACGAGATCCTGCATGCTGCCCGGATCTCACCCTTCGCCATCGCCAAATCACTGGACAGGGAAACCATTGAACATTTGTACGCCGCAATGCAGGAGATCCTGGTAGGCGCCGTGAATGCGGCTTCCGGTAAGCCTTCCAGCGAATTGAAGGACACCAAGCGGAGCAATTTCAGGGTTCACGCCAGGACGGGACAACCCTGCCCTGTGTGCGGTGACACTGTGAGGGAGGTGTCCTTTGCGGACACCTCCCTGCAATACTGTGCTACCTGCCAGACCGACGGAAAGATCCTGGCGGACAGACGGACGTCCCGTTTCCTGAAGTAGGGGTCAGTTGAATTCAGGGCTCTCGGTGCGGCTGCGCTTGAGTTCGAAGAAGTGCGGGTAGCCGGCCAACGCAACGCTGGCGTCCCAGATCCTGCCTGCATCCTCGCCGCGCGGGATACGGGTCAGCACGGGGCCAAAGAAGGCAGTGCCGTTGAATGCCACCACGGGCGTCCCCACATCCTGGCCGACCAGGGAAATGCCCGCCTCGTGGCTGGCACGCAACTGGGCATCATATTCTTCCGACTCGGCAAAGCGCGCCAGTTCCGCGGGAAGTCCCACCTCAGCCAGGGCCTTGCGGATGACCGACGGGCGGTCCTTGTTGCCCTCGTGGTGGATCTCCTCGCCCATGGCGTCATACAGCGGCTTGACGTACTGGCTGCCGTGCAACTCCTGGGCTGCGATGATGACGCGCACCGGCCCCCAGCTCTGGTCCATCAGGGCCCGGTACTCTTCCGGAAGGTCACGGCCCTCGTTAAGCACGGAGAGGCTCATCACGTGCCATTCCGTTTCGATGCCGCGCACTTGCTCCACCTCACCGATCCAGCGCGAGGTAATCCACGCGAACGGGCACGCGGGGTCGAACCAGAAATCGGCCTTGGTGACGGTCTGATCGGGCGTGTTCTGTTCAGGCACGGCAAAACTCCTCTGAAGGACGGAATAGGACGCTAGGGGCGTGGTAAAGCGGCAAGCCCCGCTCTTTGCTGCAACCGGGCGTCAGGCGGACTTATTCCGCCGCTTGGCGACGACGTCGTGGGCGATCATGGTCGGTTGGGCCTTCTTGGCCACGACATCGGCCGTAATCACAACCGTAGCAATATCGTCCCGGCTGGGAAGGTCGAACATGACGGGAAGCAGGACTTCCTCCATGATGGCGCGGAGTCCACGGGCTCCCGTTCCGCGCTCCAGGGCCTGGTCGGCGATGGCATTGAGCGCGTCGTCGTCGAACTGAAGCTCCACGCCGTCCAGCTGGAACATTTTTTGGTACTGCTTGACGAGCGCGTTCTTGGGCGTGGACAGGATCTGGATCAAGGCAGGCCGGTCCAGGTTGGATACCGTCGTAATGACCGGGAGGCGGCCGATGAATTCGGGAATAAGCCCGAACTTGAGCAGGTCCTCCGGCATGACTTCACCGTAAGTGTCCACGTTGTCCCGGACTTCGTTGAGCTGGGCACCGAAGCCGATCCCCTTGCGGCCCGAACGCGAACCAATGATGTCTTCGAGCCCTGCAAAAGCACCGGCAACGATGAACAGCACGTTGGTGGTATCAATCTGGATGAATTCCTGGTGCGGGTGCTTGCGTCCGCCTTGCGGCGGAACGGAGGCAACCGTCCCTTCGAGGATCTTGAGCAAGGCCTGCTGGACGCCCTCACCGGAAACATCCCTGGTGATGGACGGGTTCTCGCTCTTGCGGGAGATTTTGTCGATCTCGTCGATGTAGATAATGCCCTGTTCGGCCTTCTTGACGTCATAATCCGCGGCCTGGATCAGCTTGAGCAGGATGTTCTCCACGTCCTCACCGACGTAGCCTGCCTCCGTGAGGGCCGTGGCATCTGCCACGGCAAACGGAACATTGAGGCGCCGGGCCAGGGTCTGGGCCAAGTAGGTCTTTCCGCAGCCGGTAGGACCGATCAGCAGGATATTGGATTTGGCGATCTCCACGTCCTCGTGGTGGCCGCCCTCTCCGAGGCTTCCACTCTTGGGCGCGTGGCCGGCCTGGATGCGCTTGTAATGGTTGTAGACGGCAACGGCGAGGGATCGTTTGGCGGGCTCCTGCCCGATCACGTACTCCTGCAGGAAGTCGAAGATCTCCCGCGGTTTGGGCAACTCAAAACTGCCGAGATCGGAAACTTCGGCGAGCTCTTCCTCGATGATCTCGTTGCACAACTCGATGCACTCATCGCAGATGTACACACCGGGACCGGCTATTAGCTTGCGTACCTGCTTCTGGCTCTTTCCGCAAAAAGAACACTTCAACAGGTCCGTGCTCTCGCCAATCCGAGCCATGTGGGAATCCCTTCGTTGCATGCGGGTGATGCGGCTCCGCGCCGTACTCAAGTGTGCGGCTTCGCCGCGGTTGGCACCACCGTGACAACATCCACTCTAGGTCACAATGGGCTGCTTGGGTGGAAACAGAACGCCGGTGCGGTCCATGTTTCGCGAACCGCACCGGCGTGAATTTCCGAGTGCTACCGGGCGATTGCCTGGGGCTTGATCTTGCGGGAGTCCAGGACCTGGTCGATCAGACCGTAAGCCCGGGCCTCTTCCGCGGTGAGGATCTTGTCGCGCTCAATGTCGTTGTTGACTTGATCGGACGTCCGGCCGGAGTGCTGGGCCAGCGTGTCTTCTAGCCAGGTCCGCATGCGCATGACTTCAGCCGCCTGGATTTCCAGGTCCGAGGCTTGCCCGCCCTGGCCTCCGGACAGCGCGGGCTGATGGATCAGCACGCGGGCGTTCGGAAGGGCGAGGCGCTTGCCCGGCGTGCCTGCCGCCAGGAGTACTGCCGCAGCGCTGGCAGCCTGGCCCAGGCAAACCGTCTGGATCTCGGGCCGGATGTACTGCATGGTGTCGTAGATGGCTGTCATGGCCGTGAAGGATCCACCCGGCGAGTTGATGTACAGGGTGATGTCGCGGTCCGGGTCGGTGGATTCCAGGACCAGCAGCTGGGCCATGATGTCGTCCGCCGAGGCGTCGTCCACCTGCACACCGAGGAAGATGATGCGGTCCTCAAACAGCTTGGTGTACGGGTCCTGGCGCTTGAAGCCGTAGGGCGTGCGCTCTTCGAACTGGGGCAGGACGTAGCGGCTGGTGGGGAGGTTGCCGGCGGACCATCCGAAGTTGTAGTTCATGTCAATTGCTCCTGGTTTTCAGTGGTTCTCTATGCCGGCTAGTTGTTGTTGGCATCCGACTGGTTGGCCGTTCCGCCGCCACCGGCCACGGAGCCGGCATGCGCCGAGATCTTGTCGAAGAAGCCGTATTCCAGTGCCTCGGTGGCAGTGAACCACTTGTCGCGGTCGTTGTCCTTGAGGATGGTTTCGACGGTCTGGCCCGTCTGCTCCGCCGTCAGTTCGGCCATGACCTTCTTCATGTGGAGGATCAGTTCGGCCTGGATCTTGATGTCCGAGGCCGTGCCGCCGATGCCGCCGGACGGCTGGTGCATCAGGATACGGGCGTTCGGGGTGGCATAGCGCTTGCCCTTCGTGCCGGAGGACAACAGGAACTGGCCCATTGAAGCGGCAAGGCCGGTGGCGACGGTGACAACATCGTTCGGGATGAACTGCATGGTGTCGTAGATGGCCATGCCTGCCGTGACGGAACCGCCGGGCGAGTTGATGTAGAGGTAGATGTCTTTCTCGGGGTCCTCAGCCGAGAGCAGCAGCAGCTGTGAGCAGATCGCGTTCGCGTTCTCGTCACGGACTTCAGAGCCGAGCCAGATGATGCGCTCTTTCAGCAGGCGGTTGTAGATGTAGTTGTCCTGGGCTGCGGGATCGACAGTTGCCATCCGGGGAGCCGCTGATTGCTGTGACATAAGTGCTTACCTCTCGCTCTGTGCCAGTGACCTCACTGAACTTCACTACTTGGACACTAACCGTTTTGACAGGCGTTTTGTTCGCCGGAATCGCGCTGTTCGCTGACGGCGCACCATTGGCCGGCGGGTGACGTCTTCCGGCGCCGGGGCGATGGTGCGGAGGGGTTAAAACAGGACGGCCCTGGATTACTGGAATCCAGGGCCGTCCTTTACAGCTGGTTAGAACTTCACTGCTGCGGGGTCGTCGCTTGCAGCAACTTCGGCTTCTTCGGAGGCCTCGGCAGCGGCCTCGCCGGCCTCAACTTCCCCGGCGGGGCGCACGAAGTCGGTGAGGTCGACCTTGTTGCCCTCGGAGTCAACAACCTCGGCCTGGCCCAGCACGACAGCCAGGGCCTTGCGGCGGCGAACCTCGGAAACCATCATGGGAACCTGGCCGCTCTGATCAATGATCTGGGCGAACTGGTTCGGGTCCATGCCGTACTGGCTGGCCGTGGTGACGATGTAGTCGATCAGCTCGTTCTGGCTGACTTCGACTTCTTCCTTGTCCGCAATGGCGTCGAGGATGACCTCGTTCTGGAAGGCGCGCTCGGTGTTGGCCTTAACCTCGGCGCGGTGTTCTTCGGTGTCGTGGTCACCTTCGCCGTGCGAGTTCTCCGGGTTGAAGTGGGCCTCAACCTGCTCGTCAACAACTGAAGCGGGGACGGGAACCTCAACAAGTTCAACGAGCTTGTCGAGTACCTTGTCGCGGGCTTCGACGCCCTGTCCGACGACTTTGGAGTCGGCCGCCTGCTTGGCGAGGTCCTCGCGGAGCTCAGCAAGGGTGTCGAATTCGGAAGCGAGCTGGGCGAAATCGTCATTGGCCTCGGGAAGCTCGCGCTCCTTGACGGCCTTGACGACGACCTTCACCTGGGCGGCTTCGCCGGCGTGGTCACCGCCAACGAGGGTGGTGTCGAAGATTGCTTCCTCGTCAACGGAAAGACCGGTGACGGCCTCATCAAGGCCTTCGAGCATGGTCCCGGCGCCAACCTGGTAGGACAGACCGGCTGCGGAATCGATGTCTTCGCCGTCGATCGTGGCAGTGATGTCGATGGTGAGGAAGTCGTCGTTCTGCGCAGGACGGTCAACGGACCTCAGCGTGCCGAAACGGCCACGGAGCTCGTCCAGGGCCTTGTCGACGTCGGCTTCGGAGGACTCTGCGGCGGCAACCTCAACCTTGATGCCGGCGTAGTCGGGAAGTTCGATCTCCGGTCGGACATCGACCTCTACCTGGAACTTGAGCTCACCCTCGGTAGCGGACGGGTCCGGAACCTCGGTGATCTCGACCTCAGGACGGCTCAGCGGACGCACACCGGTTTCCTGGACTGCAGCCTGGTACCAGCCATTGAGGCCGTCGTTGATGGCCGTCTCCAGGACGTAACCGCGACCGACGCGCTGGTCAATGATCCGGGAGGGAACCTTGCCCTTGCGGAATCCCGGTACCTGGATCTGCGAAGCAACGGTCTTGTAAGCGGCATCGATGCTCGGCTTCAGTTCTTCAAACGGAACCTCAACATTGAGCTTGACCCGCGTGGCGGTGAGGTTCTCGACAGCGCTCTTCACAGTCTAAGTACTCCTGGTTTTGTGGGTATGGGGTTCTGCCGCGCCCCTCGGAGCGGGCACAAACACAGAGTCGGGGTGACAGGATTTGAACCTGCGACTTCCTGCTCCCAAAGCAGGCGCTCTAGCCAAGCTGAGCTACACCCCGAATGCACAGGACAGTCTACGGGCAAGCGGGCCGGGAATGCACATTTGACACCGCCGCCGTAATTAGGTTTAGTTGTACCCGGCTCGAACAGCCACCGGGAAGATGTCCGGAACGGAGATCTTTACCCGGGGACGTAGCTTAATGGTAAAGCCTCAGTCTTCCAAACTGATTACGCGGGTTCGATTCCCGTCGTCCCCTCCAGGACAAGAAGGAGCCCCGATCCACCAGGATCGGGGCTCCTTCGGCGTTAAAGACCACCCGTTGCGACTAAACCTGGCAGCCGGGACACCAATAGAGTTTCCGCGCACCAATCTCAGTCATGCCCACCAGCGTTCCGCATGCCCGGCAGGGCAGACCCTGCCGCTTGTAGACAAAGTGGGCATCGGCGTCGGGCGCGCTGCCGTGGCCCCCGGTCCAGAGCCTCGGAGGCGTGGTGACGATCCTGCCGTCACGGACACCGTCGGACATGGTGGAGACAGTGTCGTCCCACAGCCTCCCGGCCGTTTCGGCGTCGATCGCCGTGCCCGGGGTCCAGGGATCAACAGCCTGCCGGAACAGCACTTCCGCACGGTAGATGTTGCCGACGCCGGCCAGCACCGACTGGTCCATCATCAGCAGGCCGACCGCCGTTTTGCGCCGTCGGAGCCTGCGGACGAACTCCTCCCGGTCACCTGGCAGATTCCGCAGCGGATCCGGCCCCAGGCGGTCAAGGACAGACCGGACGTCGTCCGCCGTGATGGCAGCGCACGTGGTGGCTCCTCGAAGGTCCGCCCATCCATGGCCGGATACCAGCCGGACACGCACGGCCCCAACCGGTGGCGGCGGCCCCGTGTAGACAGGCTCGTCCCCCGCCGGACCGGTCTCGCGTTCTCCGATCCGGCGGGGCGCACCGATGCTTGAGGCGCCCGTGAACGAACTGTCGCCGCCGAAGCTCCATGCACCGTAAAGCCCCAGATGCACGTGCAGGGACAGGCCGTTTCCGAACTGCAGGAACAACTGCTTGCCGTGCGCCATGGCTTCCTCCAGGACGTGCCCGTCCAGGAGGGCAGCGCCTTCGGCAAACCGCCCCTGGGGGCTGCTGACCTGGAGGCGCTCTCCGGCGAACACGTCCTGGAACTGCCGGGCCAGCCGGTGGACGGAATGACCTTCGGGCACTACTGGACGATCTCGCCGGTGGTTTCGTAGACGGCAATCTTGCCGATGCGGCGGACGTGGCGCTCGTCATTGCTGAACGGCTCCTGGAGGAACGCCTCAATAAGCCCGGTGGCTTCCTCGACACTGTGCTGACGGCCGCCGACGGCGATAACGTTGGCGTCGTTGTGTTCGCGGGCCAGCTTTGCCGTGGAGAGGTTCCACGCCAAGGCAGCGCGTACGCCCTTGACCTTGTTGGCGGCGATCTGTTCGCCGTTGCCGGAGCCGCCCAGGACGATTCCGAGCGCGTGGATCCCCTGCTGCTGGTCCGCTACCACTGCCTCACCTGCATTGATGCAGAACGAGGGGTAGTCATCCAGCGCGTCGTATTCCTTGGGACCGTGGTCCACCACGTCGTAGCCCTGGGCGGTGAGGTGGCTGACCAGGTGGGCGCTGAGTTCCATGCCTGCGTGGTCCGTGGCGATGTGGACGCGGGGTTTAGTCACAGGAAGTCCGTTTCTTTCGAGTGCGCTGGTCCGGATCCTTGCCGGGGCGCGGTGGGGAGGGATGCGCTACCTAGGTTACCGCGACCCCGGCTGCCCGGGTTCTCCTCCGCGGTGGGCCCTCTCCGCGGCCCGGTTGAGTATTCCGGCGAGGTTGTCGGCCGCTGCCGCCGTGCCGGCACTGAGCGCGACCCGCCGCCCGTTCAGCTTCCGAACCACCACAGCGGGCCCGCTGCTGACCAGCATGGCAGTGGCATCGTCATGGTGGCGCCAGCCCCAACCGCCGTAGTCCGCAGCCTTCACGTCGGTAGGGGCGGCAGCAGCGATGTCGACGGCGGGAACGGTCAGGACGCGCACGATTCCCCCGGCGAAGACCTGCAGGCCTCCCCTGTCCGCCCGTACCCGGGCAAAGAGGAAACCGGCCCCGACCAGCGCGGCAACCACCAGGAGGGCACCCAGCCAGGGAAGGGCAACCGCAATGAGGACGGCAGGAAAGACCGCTGCAACGATGATCATGATGAAGACCGAACTCCGGGCATGGACCCACATCCTCAGGCTGTCCCGTGCAAGGTCCGGGTCGGCAGCCAGCAAGGCTGCAGTTTCCAGCGCCTGGTCGTCCTCCCTCGTCCATCGCGGGTCGGGCTTGAAGGCCATCATCATGACGACGCTGAGTGCCACGGCGGCACCACTGCCCATGGCAAGGATGACGGGGTCAACGTGCGTGGACCGGGCATCGACGGCACCCGACTGCCCCACCAGCCCGGCGGCAAGGACAGCTGTCACGAACAAGCTCACCAGCAGGCCCATCCCCATCAGGACCCGCCGCATGATGACCGGACGGGAAACGGGAACAGCCTGGAAAAACGCGATCCAGCCGACGAGGGTGATCAGGGCTGCGCCTCCTGAAACGTAGGCGCCGAAAGGCGCAAACGAGCTTCCGCCGTCGGAATTCCACATGACCGCAACGGGCTCCGGCAAGCTGTTCCGCAGCAGTTGGGCGCAGACAACAAAGCCGCCGGCCAGCAACAACGGAAAGACCACTGCAAACCGCAGGGCCCGGATATCCATTGAATCGCGGAACGTTCCCATGATCCAACGCTACTCCGAACCAGCGACACCGGGACGCCGCCTCCTTGCCATCACCGCGTGGAGTGAAAGAATGGCTTCACACTGAGGCCGGAACAGCCCGGCCTGCCACCCCGACCACTCTGGAGGCATCTTGCCAGGCCTGAATTTGACGCGCGAAGAAGCTGCGCAGCGCGCTGCGATACTCAACGTCGAGTCCTACAACGTCACTTTGGACCTCACCAAAGGTGCCACCGTCTTCGGATCGACAACCGTGGTGCGGTTCTCCGCCACCGCGGGATCCTCAACGTTTATTGATGCCATTACCGAAACTGTCCACAGCGTGACGCTCAACGGCCGGCAACTGGACCCTGCCGAGGTATCCGATGGCGTCCGGATCAGCCTGCCCGCCCTGGAGGCGGACAATGAACTGACGATTGTCAGCGATGCCCCGTATATGAACACCGGCGAAGGACTCCACCGGTTCGTCGACCCGGTGGACAACGAGGTATACCTCTACACGCAGTTCGAGGTTCCCGACTCCCGGCGCATGTTCGCCGTCTTCGAGCAGCCGGACCTGAAGGCCTCCTTCACCTTCACCATCACTGCACCGGCCCACTGGGATGTCATCTCAAATTCCCCGACACCTGCACCGGAACCCGCAGACGCGGGGGAAGACGGATCAGCCCGTTCCGTGTGGAAGTTCGCTCCGACACCGCGGCTGTCGTCCTATGTCACCGCGCTCATCGCCGGGCCCTACCAGTCCGTCCGCTCCGAAGTGACCAGCAGCGACGGCCGCACTGTCCCGTTGGGCGTCTTCGCACGCAAGTCCCTGATGCAGTACCTGGATGCCGACAACATTTTCGAACTGACGCGTCAGGGTTTCGAGTTCTTCGAAGCGCAGTTCGGGTGTCCGTACCCGTTCGAGAAGTACGACCAGCTCTTCGTCCCCGAATTCAACGCCGGAGCCATGGAGAACGCCGGCGCCGTCACCATCCTTGAGGGCTATGTCTTCCGCGGGAAAGTCACGGAGGCACAGGTTGAACGCCGCGCCATCACGGTCCTGCACGAACTGGCCCACATGTGGTTCGGTGACCTGGTGACCATGCGCTGGTGGAACGATCTCTGGTTGAACGAATCCTTCGCCGAGTACATGTCGCACCTGGCAGCCGTGGAGAACACCGAATTCGACCGGGCCTGGACGACGTTCGCCTCGGTGGAGAAGTCCTGGGCGTACCGGCAGGACCAGCTTCCCACCACCCACCCGATCTTTGCCGAGATCAACGACCTCCAGGACGTTGAGGTCAACTTCGACGGCATCACCTATGCCAAGGGAGCATCCGTCCTGCGCCAACTGGTGGCCTGGGTTGGTCCTGAACAGTTCATGTCCGGAGTGCGGGCCTACTTCGGCAAGCACGCGTGGAGCAACACCGAACTGGCAGACCTCATGGTGGAACTGGAAGCAGCCAGCGGCCGCGACCTTGACCAGTGGGGCAGGCTATGGCTGGAAACAGCGGGGGTGAACACGCTCTCTCCCGCCATCGATGCAGATGCTGAGGGCACCATTACCGGCTTCGCGATCAACCAGACCGCCATCGACGAGCACCCCACCCTGCGCCCCCACCGCCTCGCAGTGGGGTTCTACAACAGGACTCCTGAAGGAAAACTCGAACGCACCCACCGTGAAGAACTCGACGTTGACGGTCCCCGGACCGAGGTGCCGGAACTGGTGGGCCTCAAGCGTCCGGACCTGGTGCTGCTTAATGACGACGACCTCGCCTATGCCAAGGTGCGGCTGGACCCGGACTCGTGGGCCACGGCCAAGGAACACCTGAAGGACTTCGCCGCCAGCCTTCCCCGCACACTCGTATGGGGCTCGGCGTGGGACGCCGCGCGCGACGGCGAAACACCGGCCCGTGGGTACGTTGACCTGATCCTGGCCAACATTGCGCACGAAACGGACTCCTCCGTGATCCTGGTCCAGCTGCGCCAACTGGCCACGGCACTGACATACTTCGTCGCCGAAGAGCACAAGCTCCGCTCCACCACGGAGGCAGCCGGAAAGCTTTGGGACCTGGCGTCGCAGGTTGAACCGGGCTCGGATGCCCAGCTGCAGTTTGCCAAGTCCTTTGCCCAACTGGCCCGCAGCGGGGACCAGCTCGACCGGATCCAGGAACTCCTTGACGGCACCGATACCCTGGCCGGGCTGACCGTGGACCAGGACATGCGTTGGGAGCTCCTGACTGCCCTTGTTGCCGGCGGACGGCAAGGACAGGAGCGCATCGACGAGGAACTGGCCCGGGACAACACCTCCAACGGGCAGAACGCTGCAGCCCAGGCCAAGGCAGCCATCCCCACCCCGGAAGCCAAAGCCGCAGCCTGGGACTCGATCGTGGTCAAGGGCGAGCTGTCCAACGCGCTCCAGGCATCCGCCGTCGCAGGTTTCATGAGGGTTGCCGATACCGCGCTGCTGGAGCCGTATGCCGGGAAGTATTTCGACGCCGTGCCGGGAATCGTCAAGGAACGTACCCATGCGCTGGCACAGCAGATCGTGGTGGGGCTCTACCCGGCGCAGCTCACCACACAGGCCACCGTGGACCGTACCGACCGGTTCCTTGCCGGCCTGCCGGAGGAGAGTGCGGCACTGCGCCGCATGATGCTGGAGAACCGCGATGCGGTGGCACGCGCCCTCCGGGCCAGGGCTGCCGACGCCTGAGACGTTGAGGTCCTGCGGACAGTCTCCAATAAGTGGCAGACTGTCCGCATGGGCCTGAACGAACACCACTACGCGCTGACCGTCCGCTGGACCGGAAACCTCGGCGAGGGAACGTCCAGCTATCGCGGGTACTCACGCGACCACGACGTCGAAATCCCGGGATTGCCCACGTTGCAGGGTTCTTCGGACCCCACCTTCCATGGCGACCGGTCACGCTACAACCCGGAGCAACTCCTGTTGGCGGCGTTGTCGCAGTGCCACATGCTGTCCTTCCTTCATGTGGCGGTCAAGCACGGCGTTGTGGTCACGGCCTACGAGGACCACGCCGAAGGGCTCATGAAACTCAACCGCGACGGCAGCGGCCAGTTCGGAAGCGTCACCCTGAAGCCGCAGGTGGCAGTCGTGGACCCCGCCCATGCCGAGCTCATGGCGCAGCTGCACCACGAAGCCAACCAGGTCTGCTTCATAGCGCGCAGCGTCAACTTCCCGGTCCGCCACGAGCCCGTGACGACGGCGGCAGTTGCCTGACGCTGTCAGGCGGGCATCAGTGCCACGAGCCTTTTTTCCGTACCCGGTGACAGCCCGGCTTTCCTGTCCCGCCCGAGTCCCCGCAGCCGCTCATCGGCGAGGGTGTCCCGCAGGGTTTCCCGCCAGGGCCGCAACACCATGCCCTGTTCCCGCGCAGCGTCGTTGCTGCGGGCCTGGAATCCCTCATGCCCCGGCGGCAGCCACAGCGGCAACGAATCGTGACCCGACCAGTACCCGACACCCTGGTCAGCAAGCCATTCTTCCGGCGCCGTCACCACGTGGGGCCGGTCCTCGGCCAAACGCAGGCAAGCCTCCAGGTAGTCGCCAAAAGGCACCACGTCCCCCAGGGCGTTAAAGGAGCCCGCCAGCCCACGCACGGCAGCGTCAATGACCCAGAAGGCGAGGTCGCGCACATCGATGATCTGGGTGGGATCACCGGCAATGTCGGGCACCAGCACAGGACGTTCCGCACCCTGGGCGCACCGTGCAGGCCAGTAGCCGTAGCGGTCGGAAGCGTCACCCGGTCCCCCGATCAACCCTGACCGGACAATGTGGGCCTTCTCCCCCACCAGGTCCCGGGTCATTCGCTCAATCGCGGACTTTGATTCGCCATAGGTCTCCGGCGTCCCGGCCTGATCCTCCGGCAGGGGCTTGAGCAGCGCCGAGTCTTCGGCAGCGCCCGGAACCGAATGGTCAGCATAAACAGAGCAACTGGAGACGAAGGTCCAGTGGCCGGCATCCGCGCCCAGGGCCTGAAGGGCCACCCTTGCCTGAACAGGGTCCCGTGACACCTCCACCACTTCGTCCCAACGGCGGCCTGCGAGCCCGTCAAAGACGGCGGAACCCAAGGCACGGTCCGCGCGGACCCAGGCTACGCCGTCGGGCGCTTGTGCCGAAGTACCCCGGGCCAGGCAGGTGACCTCGTGCCCGGCGGCCACGGCCTGCCGGGCGATTTCGGCGGACAGGAAGGCGGTACCGCCCAGGACGAGGATGCGCATGCGGCTACGCTACGGCGATAGGGTTAATGGTGGACAGAGTGTTCCGCGCCAGGCGAACACGGGCCGACGACAAGGAGCTTGTACACCTTGACCTTCTTCCCTCCCATGGAAACCCTCACGATTGAACCGGAAAAGATCGATGTAGTCTCGATCCTCATCACAGTGGGCGTTGGCCTGCTGGTGTGGACCGTGGCACGCTTCATCATCCTGCGCATCACACGGAGGGTTGCCTCCGGCAGCTCGTTCTTCAAGAAACCGCATTTCAAATGGGTGCAGCCCGCCATCAGGGCACTGGACCATGAACGCCGGTCGCAGCGGGCGCAAACCATCGGTTCGCTGCTGACCAGCCTGGTCAGCGTGATCGTGGTGGTCATCGTGATCATCTACGTCCTCAAATTCATGAACGTGGACGTCGCTCCCCTGCTCACCAGCGTCGGCATCCTCGGTGTAGCCATCGGTTTCGGCGCGCAACAGCTGATCCGCGACTTCCTCGCCGGAATCTTCATCACCATCGAAGACCAATACGGAATCGGCGACGTGATCGTCACCAGCGAAGTCATTGGTACCGTTGAATCCGTAGGCCTGCGGATTACGCGTGTCCGGGCCGAGGACGGCGCCATCTGGTACCTCCGGAACGGCGAAATCCTCCGCGTCGGCAACAGGTCCCAAGGCGACTACGTTCCCCTGGAAACACCGGAATCCGGCGACGACGGCCACGCAACCGCTGTTCCCGCCGGAGCCAGGGCAGCCACCGGATCCGCCAAGAAGCCCGAGGAGAAGGCAAATGAGTGACATGACTGCGGGCCGGCAACCGGCAGCGGCAGGACCGGCGGCGGGACCCCGACGCCAGTTGATGCAGAACGACCCCTTCAGCCAACCGGCCTACACGGACAGTTTCTACGCAGCCGTCGGTGGCCACGACACGTTCGTGAAACTGATCGATGTCTTCTACGACGGCGTTGCGCAGGACCCGCTGCTGCGGCCCATGTACCCGGAAGAAGACCTCGAACCGGCCAAGCGGCGATTCCTCATGTTCCTGGAACAGTACTGGGGTGGCCCCACCACCTATGGCGAGGAACGCGGGCACCCGCGCCTGCGCATGCGGCACATGCCGTTCCGGGTCACCCCCGAGGCCAAAGACCGCTGGCTCTTCCACATGAGGACCGCCGTGGATTCCCTGGGGCTCTCGCCCCTGCACGAGGGCACCCTGTGGGATTACATGGAACGCGCAGCGCTGACCATGGTGAACAGTCCCTCAGCGGGGTGACTCCCGGCCCGTCAAGCCAAGGCCGGTGCCGGTGCGGACCAGGACGTGCCCGCGGGATCCGCTGAGGCGGAACCAGCGGCCGTTCCGGAACACCTGATGGCTGCCCCCGCCCAGGAAGCCCAATGCGAACGCCGCGAAAGCGGCGCCGGCCGGCAGCCCGGGCTGCCCCTCGAGTTCCCGCCCCCAAACCGCGGCACGGGCAGTATTCACGACGGCGGCCCCCGCCATGGCGGGCACCACGCCTGCCACTTCGGCCATCCCCGACTCGGCAGCGGTCCGAAGGAAATCGTCGGAGAGCGTGCCGAGTGCCTCCCAGCCGCTGCGCGGGGCACTGACGCCCGCCCACGATTCGGAGACCGTTGCAGGTGGAACCGGCAACTCAACGTCTCCCTCACCGGACCGGGCCAACCGGTCCATCACCGAGGCGAGCCTGACGGTGGCGTCGGCCTGCGCGGGCTCGGCCAAGGCCATGGTGCGCAGGCCGAGGATGGTGGGCGTGGACTCACCGAGAATCCGCGGCCGCAAAACGCAGACGTAGGCCGCCAGCACCTGTCCGGATGCCTGGAGCCGGATCGCGCCGTCATCGATGCTCTTGGCCCGCATGATATACGTCCGGAGATCGGTCAGGTCGCGTGGATCGGTAAAGCGGAAAGACTGGGTCAAAACGTCGGTCACATCATCGACTCTACCGGCATGTCCTCGGTTGAGAGGGCTCAGGGCGCCGTCTAGAGTCGAACCATGACTGACACAAACGCCGGCGTCGAGGTGGACACCTCCACCGGCGATCCCATGGAGATACTGATTGGATTGCTGGACCTGGGCGACTTCGATGGAGCCCGGACCAACGAGGACATCTTCCTTGGGCCCTCACAGAAACAACCCCGCCACAGGGTCTTCGGCGGGCAGGTCCTGGCACAGTCCATGATGGCCGGCATGCGTACCGTGGACAATGACCGCGTGGCGCATTCCATGCACGGCTACTTTCTCCGGCCGGGCGATGCCAACAAGCCCATCACCTTTGGCGTCGAAAGGCTCCGTGACGGCAGGTCGTTCTCTGCACGCCGCGTCCACGCGTACCAGGACGGGGTCCCGATCCTCTCCATGATTGCCTCGTTCCAGGTGGAGGACGAAGGCCTCGACCATCAGGCGGCCATGCCCCAAGGCATCCCGGACCCCGAGTCCCTGCCCAGCACCGCCGAGTTGCTGTCCCATTTTGACCATCCCATGGCCCGGCATATGTCCTCGGAGCGTCCGTTCGATGTCCGGCACGTGGACCCCGCCCTCTACGTCAACCCGCCGCGCGAACACGTTGCGACCAACGCAGTGTGGATGAAGACCATGGGACCCCTGCCGGATGACCCCAACCTTCACCGCGCAGCACTGGCCTTTGCCAGCGACTACACCCTGTTGGAACCCATCCTCCGCAAACACGGGCTGTCCTGGATGACCCCCGGAATGAGCGTGGCCAGCTTGGACCATGCCATGTGGTGGCACCGGCCCGTTCGGGTGGATGAATGGATGCTCTATGTCCAGGAGTCACCCAGCGCACAGGGCGCCCGGGGGCTGGCCACCGGCCGGATCTTCGACCGGGAGGGCCACCACGTGGCAACCGTGGCGCAGGAAGGCATGGTCAGGATTCCCTGACGCAGTTCGCTTGAAACCCGAAAATGGCCGCCCCTTGCGGGGCGGCCATTTTCATCGCTTTTGGTGCTTAGTCGCGGGTCAGGCGGCGGTGCGTGACGCGGTGCGGCTTGGCCGCATCCGGGCCGAGGCGCTCCACCTTGTTTTCCTCGTACGATTCGAAGTTGCCCTCGAACCAGTACCACTTGGAGGGGTTCTCGTCATCGCCCTCGTAAGCCAGGATGTGGGTTGCCACCCGGTCCAGGAACCACCGGTCGTGCGAGACCACAACTGCACAGCCGGGGAAGTCAAGAAGTGCGTTCTCGAGGCTGCTCAGGGTTTCGACATCGAGGTCGTTGGTTGGTTCGTCAAGGAGCAGGAGGTTTCCGCCCTGTTTAAGGGTCAGGGCCAGGTTGAGGCGGTTGCGTTCACCACCGGACAGCACTCCGGCCTTCTTCTGCTGGTCCGGGCCCTTGAACCCGAAGGCAGAGACGTAGGCGCGGGAGGGCATTTCCACCTGGCCGACCTGGATGTGGTCAAGTCCGTCGGACACGACCTCCCACAGCGTCTTGTTCGGGTCGATGCCGCCGCGGGACTGGTCGACGTAGGAGATCTTGACCGAGTCACCGATCTTGAGGTCGCCGCCGTCGAGCGGTTCCATCCCGACGATCGTCTTGAACAGCGTGGACTTGCCCACACCGTTGGGACCGATCACGCCAACGATGCCGTTGCGGGGCAAAGAGAAGGACAGATCCTCGATGAGGACACGGTCGTCAAAGCCCTTCTTGAGATCCTTTGCCTCGATGACCAGGTTGCCCAGGCGGGGTCCCGGCGGGATCTGGATCTCCTCGAAGTCCAGCTTGCGGGTCCGCTCTGCTTCTGCGGCCATTTCCTCGTACCGTGCCAGACGGGCCTTGGACTTGGTCTGGCGGCCCTTGGCGTTGGAACGCACCCACTCGAGTTCCTCGGTGAGGCGCTTGGCAAGCTTGGCGTCCTTCTTGCCCTGGACCTCCAGGCGGGCCTTCTTCTTCTCCAGGTACGTGGAGTAGTTGCCCTCGTACGGGTAGAGGTGGCCACGGTCGACCTCCGCGATCCACTCGGCAACGTGGTCCAGGAAGTAGCGGTCGTGGGTCACGGCAAGGACGGCACCCGGGTACTTGGAGAGGTGCTGCTCAAGCCAGAGCACGCTCTCGGCATCCAGGTGGTTGGTCGGCTCGTCCAGGAGGAGGAGATCCGGCTTCTGCAGGAGCAGCTTGCACAGTGCCACACGGCGGCGTTCACCACCGGAGAGCACAGTGACATCGGCGTCGGCCGGCGGGCAGCGCAGTGCGTCCATGGCCTGCTCGAGCTGGGAGTCGATGTCCCAGGCGTCGGCCGCGTCGATGGCTTCCTGCAACTTGCCCATTTCTTCGAGCAGGGTGTCGTAATCGGCATCCGGGTTGGCCATCTCCTCGGAGATTTCGTTAAACCGCTGGATCTTGCCGTAGATCTCGCCGACGCCCTCCTGGACGTTGCCGAGGACCGTCTTTTCCTCATTGAGCGGCGGTTCCTGCAAGAGGATGCCCACGGTGTAACCGGGGCTCAGGCGGGCCTCGCCGTTTGAAGGGGTGTCCAGTCCTGCCATGATCTTCAGGATGGTGGACTTGCCGGCACCGTTCGGGCCAACGACGCCGATCTTCGCGCCTGGATAGAACGACATGCTGACATCGTCCAGAATAAGTTTGTCGCCAACGGCCTTTCGGGCCTTGGTCATCGTGTAAATGAATTCCGCCATGCCCTTAAATCTAGTGGCTAGGCGGCTGGAACTCACATTCGGCCACTGCGGCGGGACGGTCGTCGTGCGCTCCGGGTTGCCAGCGGCTACCGCGAGTCGCCGATGAAGCACTTCCCTGTGGAAAGGACCGGCAGGACCGTGACGGTCACGGCTCCATCGCGGATCTGGCCAACGACGCACTCTTCACCGGACAAGGCGGCGGCTTCCATGGCGTCAACATCAAGCCCTGTAGGGGTCCGGCTTGCAGATACCTCGATGGCATCATTGGGCACGCCTGCGGCCGCCAACGCGGTGCGAACGGCCTGCCGGTCCGGTTTCGGGTTGGCGGACACCAGGTCCTTGAGGGTTCTTTCCATCGCCGTGGCGGTTGCTGCCACGTCCGTCGAGGTGCTTTCCAGGGAGCGTGCCGGGACCTCGGCGGTCACCGGGACCTCCGCGGAAGCCGGTGGCTGCACCGCAGGCACGCCGTCCGGGCCTGTGGACGCGCTGCTTTGCACCGTGCCGGAGCACGCTGCCAGCGTCACCGCACCGGCAAGAAGGATGGAAATCAAGGCCGGCTTCTTGGCCCTGCCGCCCATGCTGTGCTCATGCCACACGCGCTTCCCCCAATGTCACTCGGCAATGACTCCTGAAAAGTGATCCCCCGGATCCAGGTGGATCCGGGGGACTCGGCGCCCCAGGAGGGAATCGAACCCCCGACCGGCGGATTAGAAGGCCGCTGCTCTATCCCCTGAGCTACTGGGGCATCCGGTGCCGCAACAGTGTCGCGGCCGCTGGCGCCACAAAGAGTTTACAGTGCAATCGCTCCGTGCCGGGCCACCGCCACCCGTCCTCCACAATGCGCTTTTTACACATACGCCATCTGGCCCCTGCCCGGACTATCCGGCGTGCCGGAAGCTGAAATAGCCAGCCGGCACTTGCCTACAAAAGGAAGGACCATCATGAACGACACCATTACCCTCCGGGGATTTGTTGCCTCTGACGTCAGGAGCTCCACGACCACCCACGGAACATCCACTGCCTCCTTTCGGCTCGGAACAACTGAACGGAGGTATGACCGGGCGAGCAATTCCTGGGTGGACGGACACACCAACTGGTACACGATCCAGGCGTTCCGGTACCTGGCCGGACACGTGGGGTGCAGCATCAAGAAGGGACAACGCGTCATGGTCACAGGCAGGCTCCGGTTGCGGCAGTGGGAGCATGAGGGCCGCATCTACCACGTGGCGGAGGTAGACGCCGAATCCGTGGGCCATGACCTCATGTGGGGTTCGGCAAACTTCACGCGGATGAATGGCGCTGCAGGACCTGCACAAGGCACACCGTCGGAAACTCCCAATGGAGCGGCGTCTGACCAACCCAGGGAAGACGTGCCATGGGATGCGGAAAACCCGGACGGCGCAGCTCCGGACGATCAGCACACTGGAGGAAGCAGCCTCCCGCTTGAAGACGAATCCACCGGGAACACGGACCCCGACGACGTACCGGCCGGCCTCATGCTGGACACAACCACGGGTGAACTGATGGATGCCATGGGTTGAGGGGGATGCTGTGGCCACGTGGCAGGTCCCCTGCGGAACGGGTCCTAGAGTGTAGCCATGGACACCGGAAGATTGGTCGAGGACATCCGAACCACCTTGAAGGCGGCCGGGGATGCAGAGCGCGCAAGGGGTGCGCAAGCCTACATGAAGTCGGAAATGCCCTCTTGGGGCGTCCGCGTACCTGACGTTAGAAGAATCACCAAGGCAGCCCTCAAACACCATCCGGTGAAGACTCCTGACGACCTTCGCCAGGCAGTCCTCGAGTTGTGGCGCACAGCCGAAGCAAGGGAAGAACGCTATGCGGCCATCGACCTCACCGGAGCGCGGCTGGTCAGAGGGGATCCGGGCATGGTGCCGGTGTATGAGGAGATCATCAGGACCGGTGCATGGTGGGACTTGGTGGACGGTGTGGCACCCAGGATCTGTGCCCTGCTCCAGGCCAACAAGGAGACCATGACTCCCCTGTTGCTTCAGTGGTCCAAAGACCCGGACTTGTGGATCCGGAGGTCCTCCATCACGTCCCAGCTGGCTGCCAAATCTGCTACGGATACGCGCTTGCTGTCTGCAGTCATTGAGCCAAACCTGCAGGACAAGGAGTTCTTCATCCGCAAGGCCATTGGTTGGGCGCTGCGCGAATACAGTAAGACGGATCCCGGCTGGGTGCGGGCATTTGCCGACACCCACATGGCAGCCCTCAGCCCCCTGTCCCGCCGGGAAGCCCTCCGCCTGCTTTCCTCAGGGACCGCGGTTTCGGCCACCAGGCTCAGATAATGGGGCGCAGTCCGGGCTCGTCCCGTTTGCGGAACAGGCTCTTCGTCTTGGGATCCACAAAGATCAAGTAGACAGCGAAGAGGAGCGCGATGATGGCGGCTGCATTGCGCGCCAGCGTGAGGGCCAACCCAAGGTCTTCGCTTTGGAGGTACGGGAAGACGTCCAGCTGGTCCGAGATGGCATAGACCATAAAGAAGGAGACCACGAAGTACACCGCCTTGACCTGCCAGTCGTTTCGAATCCCCGTCACGGCGAACAGGGGTATCAGCCAGACCACATACCAGGACTGGATCATGGGTGCGAGCAGCACGATCGCGGCGAAAGCAAGTGTGAGGCGGCGCATCAGCCTGTCGTGGTCGCCCCTGAAGACCTGCCAGGCGATGGCCGCCACCATCAGCAGCTTGCCGGCATCGTAGACCCACTTGGCCATGCCCCAGCCGTCCAGGCCGAAGACATTGAAAATGGACGCCACAATCAGGCCGATCAACCCGACAGGCGCATACCAGATCCAAACGCTGCCCGGAGCCGAGAGGCCCTTGATCCAGCCAAAGCCGAAGCCGTTGACCAGGCTCATGGCGTAGAGGAGGCCGAATGTGAGGGCAGCAGTGAGGAACCAGTACAGGAACTTGCGGGGCCAGGATGCTCCTTTGCCTGCCCACAAGAGTCCGATGAAGGGCAGGAAGACCACAGTAATCGGCTTCACCGAGATGGAAAGTGTCACCAGGACAATGCCCAGGATGACCCTGCGGGTGGCGCAGTAGTACAGGCCGGCCAAGGCCAGCCCGATCATCAGGGCATCATTATGGACACTGGCGATGAAGTTCGTCAGGAAGAGCGGATTCGCTGCTGTGAGCCACAGCGCCCGGTGCGGGTTCACCCCGTGGAGCTCAGCCAGTTTGGGTACGTAGATGATGCACAGCACCACGCCCGCCAGGGCCACCAGACGAAACAGCATGATGGAAGCCTCGGGGTGCACATTGGTCACCCAGACCACGAATTGCTCGATCCACAGGAAGAACTGCCCGTAGGGAACCGGCGCTTCGGTCCACATCTTGTCTGCACCCAGTTGGAAGTAGTTGGGCAGGGCAGAAATCCCGTTCTCGTAGGGATTCATGCCTTCCACCATCAGCCGGCCCTGGCCGATGTAGGCGTAGACGTCACGACTGAACAGCGGAACCGTGAACATCATGGGCAGACCCCACGCGATCACGGCCTGGAGGGTCGCTTTGCGGGCTTCCAGGCCCCAGACCCGCACACGCTGGCCCAAGCGCAACCAGGCCCGGACCAACAGCATGCCGCCAACGGCTAGCAGGACGATGGAGAGGCCTACCCCGACGCCCTCTGTCCGCATCCAGATAAACAGCGGCAGGCGGCGCAGTTCCGACACCGGCGCAAGCCAGCCCACACCCAGCGACCCGAACACCAGGAACATGGAACCAACGAATCCGGCAATCAGCGGGGACCGGGCGTTGTCCACCTCGGCCGCTGCTGCTTCCGCGGGCGGCGCTTCCATCCCTGCCTTGTGGTCGGCGGGTACAGGCACCGTCATGTGGTTTTATCCAATCGTTGGCCCGAATGCTTCGGGACAGGAATCTGAAGGGCTGGGGGCTTTTTTACAGCAGGTAGAAACGACACTGCCGCGCTCAAAAATCGTACCATCGGAGCACTTGGAACCTGCCGAACGATAGGCTAGGCGCGTGCCTATTACTAATGAACGCATCGTGTGGATCGACTGCGAAATGACCGGCCTTGACCTTAAGAATGACGCCCTCATCGAGGTCGCAGCCCTCGTCACGGATTCAGAACTCAACATCCTCGGCGATGGTGTGGACGTGGTCATCAAGCCCGATGACGCAGCCCTTGAGCAGATGAACGACTTCGTCCGGGATATGCACACCCGGTCAAAGCTCCTCGATGAGCTTCCCCAGGGCAAGACCATGGCGGAGGCCGAGGCGCTCGTGCTGGAGTACATCGAGAAGTGGGTTCCGGATCCCCGCAAGGCACCCCTGGGCGGTAACTCCGTCGGCACGGACCGTATGTTCCTGGCCCGGGACATGCCGAACGTCGTGGAGCACCTGCACTACCGCGTCATTGATGTCAGCACCATCAAGGAACTGTCCCGCCGCTGGTTCCCCCGCGCCTACTTCCAATCACCGGCCAAACACGGCGGCCATCGCGCACTCGGGGACATCAAGGACTCGATCGATGAGCTCCGTTATTACCGGGAAGCCGTTTTTGTCCCGGCCCCCGGACCGGACACGGCTACCGCGCAGCGCATTTCGCAGGGCATCACTGCCACCGCGGCAACCCTCGGGGCTCCGAAACAGATGTGATCTGCACCATTTTCGAAGTTTTTTTCGTCGAAACGGGCAAAAGTGGACATTGCACCCCAAAACAGCAGGTAAGCTATTTGTCGTTGCCTTCACGGAGAGCCAGTCAAACGGACTAGCCGTCACAGGCACATGGTGGGCGTAGCTCAGTTGGCAGAGCGCCTGGTTGTGGTCCAGGAGGTCGCGGGTTCAACCCCCGTCGCTCACCCCACCGGAATTGGCTGATAAGCCGGTTTCCCCAAAGGCCGCACCGGTAATCCGGTGCGGCCTTTGTGTTGTTTGGGCTACTTTCGAACGAATGAGGATGTACTGACATGACAGTCCTGCCGGTCACCATTTGGGGAGAACCCGTACTGCACCGTCGGGCGAGCGAAGTCGAAGTCTTCGATGATGAGCTGCGCAGCTTCATCAATGACATGTTCGAAACCAACGACGCAGCCAACGGCGTCGGCTTGGCAGCGCCCCAGGTGGGCGTCGGCAAGCGCATCTTTGTTTACAAGTACGCCAACGACGACAACGCTCCCGAGCAGGGGGTGCTGGTCAATCCCGTGCTGACCCTGTCCAAAGTATCCGGCGCGATGCCCGACCCGGACGACCACGTGGAAGGCTGCCTGTCCTTTCCCGGCGAGCACTATCCAGTGCAACGCGCCGAGTGGGCCCGGGTACAGGGTTTTGACGGCCACGGCAATCCCGTGGACTTCGAAGCCACGGGCTGGTTCGCCCGTGTCATGCAGCATGAATACGACCACCTTGACGGCAAGCTCTACATCAACCGGCTAGTGGACCGCTACGCCAGGAAGGCGCTGAAGCAGGCCAAGAGAAACGGATGGGGCGTTCCGGGCCTGACATGGATGCCCGGGGTGGATCCGGATCCGTTCGGTCACTGATCCATGGCGACGAGGATGGGAAGGCCGGGGCAAGCATGACCGATTCGCAGAAAGAGCTCTTCGATCTCCTGAATATCGTCGGGCCTGATGCCACGGAGTGCAGCAAACTCCTGTCCGGGGAACCAAGCACCGGCGTTCTGTCCGCACTCACAACCCTGCGTGAACGCTTGGGAACCTTTCCCCAAGGCGATGCGCCCGGCAGCGGGGCGGACGAGACGGAGTGGATCGAAGCGCTCCTGCGGTTCGCCCCGGAGGTGCACGGGTATCACAGCAGCTTGGGAATCCCCCCTGACATCTCAGCTGCCACCCTGGCGGACCTGGGACTCCAGCTTCGTATCAACCGCAGGGTCCATGGCCGGTTTGGGCTGGATACGTGGGGCTGGATGACCCTTCACATGGCGGGCAACCTGTTCCGGCTTGGCCGGCTGCAGTTCCATCTGGTGCCCCTGCAACGTGACACGGCTGTCGGAGCCTCCGGCTGGGAGTTGGGCGTGCACATTCCCGAAGACGGCAGCCTCTCCCCCGCCTTGGTGGATGCCAGCTTTGCCGAGGCGCGGGCTTTCTTTCCCCGCTACTTTCCCGACAAGCCCGCTCCGGTTGCAACCTGTGATTCCTGGATGCTCGATCCCTATCTGGCCAGGCACCTGCCGGGAAGCAATATCGCCTCCTTCGCACGCCGCTTCACCGTGGATCGTTGCACTGATGCCCCGACGGATGCGGTGTACTTCACGTTCAGGCAACGGGGCCTCGACAACCTCGAACAACTCCCCCGGGACACATCCCTTCAGCGCGTAGTGCTGGAGCGGATCGACGACGGCGGCACCTGGCAACTGGGGCACGGTCACCTCTGCCTGTGAAGTGTCTGCTGCTCCGGGCAACTGGCCAGCACACGCTTCATGGCGTCTTTTTCGGCCTGCGTAACCCACAATTTGTAGGCCGCTTTTACAGATATCTGCCGGGCAACGTAGTGGCAACGGAAGTTCTTGTTGGGCGGCAGCCATGTGGCGGCATCGCCGGCACCCTTTTTCACATTCTCCGGGCCGTCGGCGGCCACAAGGTTAAGGGGGTCGTTGGCGAGCTGTTGCCGCTCTTGGACGCTCAGCCGCCGGGCGCCCTTCTGCCAGGCGTCAGCCAACGCCACAATGTGGTCAATCTGGACGGCAGCACTGGTGTTTTGACCGCGGCGAAACGTCACATGTTCTCCCGTATACGGCTCCTGGAACGCACCACCAGCTACCCGGCAGGAGGAATCAGCGGCGAACTCCACACCGGTCAGGTCCCTGCGCAGGATGTCATTCCTGGTATCGCAGCCATTCCGGTCGGCATCGAACCAGGCCTGCCCAAAAGCCGCGCGGTCATAATCATTGCCCTGTGCGCGACCCTTTACTTCAAGGCTGTCCAACGCGGCCATGGCACTGCCAGGAGGGACAGTTGCTGCACCCGACAACGGTTTCATCCATTCCGGGTTGAAGACCGGAGCCTCCCGGGGTCCGCTTACCCATGGGTCCGCAACAGTGAACTGGCCCGTTGTGAAGAACCAGCCAAGGCTCCCGACCATGCCGGCGGCGAACAGTACGAGGATGGTCCATGCCTGCCGCGAGCGGCGGCGTGCCCGGCGATAGGCAGACCAGGTGATACTCAAAGGGCTCCGTCCTGTCAGTGTGGCGATGTCCTTAGAGACTAGGACAAGGCACTGACAGCCGGAGCCGGTATCCACAGTGTGCAGGAGAAGTCACCCTGCAGATCGGGGCACACCTCGGGTTATTGCTCGCGCATGACCCGCTGGAGGTCTTCGTTGGCTACGGCAAGCAAGCCTCGAAGTTGTTCCACGCGTTCGTCCGTGACGTCCCCGCTGGCGTTAGCCTTGATGGCCTGGTCAAGAAGCTTCTGCGCTTGCTTCTGGTTGGCCTTGGCGACGTCGAGGGCGTGCTCCAGGGTGGTTTCGTGCTCGAGTGTTGATTCATTTTCCATGAACCAATTGTGATCAGGTTTCCCGGCTGAGGCCAGAGACCCAGCCGGGAAACCGATCATGGACTTGCGTGTCTAAGCGTTGACGCCTTCGAGCACCGCGATGGGTGCCACGACGTCGCGGGCCGGGAAGGACGGCGGGTTCACGCCAGCCATCTCTTCCATGACCCGGACAACCTGGCAGGAGTAACCGAACTCGTTGTCGTACCAAACGTAGAGAACCAGGTTCTTGTCGTTGGAAATGGTGGCCAGGCCGTCGACGATGCCCGCCCGACGGGAGCCCACAAAGTCGGTGGAGACGACATCCGGGGAGTCGATGTAATCGATCTGCTTGCGCAGCGATGAGTGCAACGACATCTCACGGAGGTAGTCATTGACTTCCTCGCGGGTGGTGCCGTTCTCAAGATTGAGGTTGAGGATAGCCATGGAAACGTCGGGCGTGGGGACGCGGATGGCATTGCCGGTCAGCTTGCCCTGGAGTTCCGGCAGCGCCTTGGCCACGGCCTTGGCAGCACCGGTCTCGGTGATCACCATGTTCAGCGCCGCGGAACGGCCCCGTCGGTCACCCTTGTGGAAGTTGTCGATCAGGTTTTGGTCGTTGGTGAAGGAGTGGACGGTCTCGACGTGGCCGTGGATGATGCCGAACTTGTCGTTGATCGCCTTCAGGACCGGAGTGATCGCATTGGTCGTGCACGAGGCAGCGGTCACGATCTTGTCGTCATTGGTGATGTCACCCTGGTTGATGCCGTGAACGATGTTCTTCAGCTCGCCCTTGCCCGGCGCTGTCAGGAGAACGCGGGCGACGCCCTTGCTCTGCAGGTGCTGGGACAGGCCGGCAGCGTCACGCCAACGTCCGGTGTTGTCCACCACCAGGGCGTCCTTGATGCCGTATGCAGTGTAATCGACCGTGGCGGGGTTGTCCGAGTAGATGACCTGGATCTGTACACCGTTGGCCGTGATCGTGTTGGCTTCTTCATCCACTCGGATGGTTCCTTCGAAGGATCCGTGTACCGAGTCGCGGCGCAGCAGGCTCGCACGCTTGACGAGGTCATTGTCCGCGCCCTTGCGGACCACGATTGCCCGAAGACGGAGACCATGGCCGCCACCGGCCTTTTCGATCAGCAGGCGGGCAAGGAGGCGGCCGATACGGCCGAAACCGTAGAGGACGACATCGGTGCTCGTGCGGTCGTCGGCGCCGCGTTTGCCGACGATTTCCGCGAGTTCGGCGCGAAGGAAGGCATCCAGGGAGGTGCCTTCGCCTTCTGCACGGAACTTCTCCGTGAGCCGTGCAATATCGATCGCTGCCGCGCCAAGGTCAAGCCCGGCAAGGGCATTGAGCAAGGGAGCCGTCTCCTCCAACTGAAGCTCGGTGTTGCTCATCCGGCGCGCAAAGCGGTGGGCCTTGAGGATGTTCATGGTCGACTTGTTGATCAGGCTCCGGCCGTGGATGCTGGTGACCACGTTGTTTTCCCGGTACAGCCGGCCGATAACCGGAATCATCGCCTCAGCGAGAGCCTCCCGGCCCATCCACTTATCAAGACAAGAATCTGACGTCTGGCTCACAGAACTACCTTCCTTGGGTCAACCACATACGTCCTCGTATGCAGATGGCGATGGCCGCCGGGAGTAATCCTGCGGCACAAGCATCACGGGCTTCGGTCTGCCCGGAACGCTGTGAACGATTGCAGAGAAAAACCGCCGGCTGCGAACGCAGGCCAGGCGGCAGAACATCTACGTTCAGTAACCATTCTAGGCTGGGCGGAAGGTAGATGGGCCGTCGCGAAGCGTGAAGTCACTCACACGGCCCTTCAGGCGGACACTCCCGGCACAAGAACGGCTACCCGGCGCCCGGATGGTTTTCCGCCAGATAAGCCGCCCACGCGCGCGGCTGGTGGTCCACGCACGGCTGTTCTGTGGTGTTCCTTCCGCACGTTACGCAGGACACGCGTCCCCGGATCAGGATGTTTTCCATGTCCGGTTCTTCAAAACCCGTGCATTCACACAGCCAGCGCATGGCGCCGCACACGGGGCACGTGGCAGGGAGTTCCTGCGCGCCGTCGTGGGTGGATTGAGATGTTTCGTCGCTGTCTGCAGCTGTACCAAATGGCCCCATGAGGTGCAGGCTATCTGCAACTCAATCGTTTCGATTAACTTGACTTGTAACGTGACAGCTTCTGTCGTATAGGGCCCGACGCCCGACAAAGGTTAACGCAGTATGACAAGTACTCAAACCCGCGGATTCATGGGAGAAACGACCCCTTGTAGTGGATGGGTTGACCGATACGCCGGGTTCTGTCATCCCGTGCCGTTACCGGCACGGGAGTGGCGGCCATCCATCTACGAACGCCGTTGCCGACGCCCTCCAGCGGCCTACCCGGACACTCGGGCGAGCAGCCCTCGAACGTGTCCTGTCTGGCCTTGCTCCGGGTGGGGTTTACCTAGCCTCCCCGGTCACCCGGGGAGCTGGTGGTCTCTTACACCGCCGTTTCACCCTTACCTGCTGCGCCGATGCTGGCATCGGACCGCGCAGGCGGTCTGTTTTCTGTGGCACTGGCCTGCGGGTTGCCCCGAGTGGGCGTTACCCACCACCCTGCTCTGCGGAGCCCGGACGTTCCTCGAGCCACTTGCGTGGCGCGCGACCGCCTGGTCAACCCATCCGCCCTACAGTCTACCGGCGTCAGCCGGCCGTCCTGTCACCGGTAATATCGACGGGTGCTGATTCTCCTCCCGCCTTCCGAAGGCAAGACGCCCGCCGCCCCAGGCCCCGCCGTCGAATGGGAAAGCCTGAGCTTTCCGGAATTGAACCCTTCCCGGGCCAAAGTCCTGGAGGCGCTGGGTACGGTCAGTGCGCATGAGGACGCACTCGCCCTCCTCGGCGTCGGCGCTTCGCTGCGTGAGGATGTCGAGCGCAATACACGGCTGCATGCGGAACCGGCCGCACCGGCGCACCAGGTCTACTCCGGCGTGCTCTATGACGCTCTGGGCTACGACTCAATGACTCCGACGCAGCGCGGCAAGGCGACCGAAACGATCCTGGTCGTCTCCGCCCTCTGGGGTGCCATCGGCTTTGGCGACCACGTGCCCGCCTATCGGCTGTCCATGGGAACGGCACTGCCCGACGTCGGACGCCTCGCCTCCTACTGGAAGCCCCAACTGGGTGCCGCCCTCGCCGGGAGGGCGGAAGGTGAGCTCGTGGTGGACTGCCGTTCGAGCACCTACGCGGCCGCGTGGACGCCGCCGGCTCAGCAGACGGTTGCCGTCAACGTCTTCAGCGAATCAAACGGCAAGCGCACGGTGGTGAGCCACTTCGCCAAGCACACGCGGGGCGAGCTCGCCCGTCACCTTCTGACGCGCAGGGGCAAGGCACCTGCGACGCCGGGTCAGCTCCTCAAAGCCGCCCGTGAAGTGTGGCCGTCAGAGCTTGTTGACGGTACGGCCAGGAAGCCGCATGCCCTCAACATCATTCTGAAGGGCTAGTTCCACTCCGCGGAACGGACCAGGATGCATCCTGAATCCGGGCAGAAGACGATGTCATCTTCGGCAGCAGCCTTCACTTCCGCGAGGTCGCCGGGACTGAGCGTCATCCCGGAACCCTCGGACTTGCCATGGAACAGCCGGGCCGCCCCAACTCCGCGCTTGGCAAGGGTTTTTTCGTAGACGGCCAGCATTGACTGGTCCAGCGATCCGGCGAAGGCCGCCCGTTGCCCGCGGACTGTGGTTTCCTCTGCCGCAATCTCCGCTATGGCCTGGTCGAGTTCGGCGCGGATGCTTCCAAACGAGTTCCGGATGTCGTCCACGATCGCCTGCTGGGCTGCTTCCCGTTCCCGCAGGGTGTCCAGGCGTTCCAGGATTTCGAGTTCAATATCCTCAAGATCCGACCGCCTTTTGGTCAGTGAAGCGATGTCGTTCTGCAGGGCCACCAGGTCCTTGGACAGGCCGGTCCCGCTGTTCAGCCTTGCCTCGTCGCGTTCAATGCGCGTGGCCACCTGCTCCACGTCCGCCTCGGACCGTCGAAGTTCCGCCTCGGCGTCGTGCACGGCAAGTTTTGCGGCACCCAGTTCGCCCTGGGCCACCCGCAGGGCATCTTCGAGGTCCACGATCCGGGGATCGTTTTCCAGCACCTTCCGCCGGCCGGCCAAGGATTTGAGCTTGGCGTCCAGTCCCTGCAGGTCAAGCAATTTCAGTTGTTCTGCCGGTGCTGCTTTCGCCACGCTTACCTCCGCCTGTAGTCGCCGGCACTGGGGATCAGGCCGGCGGGCCTTCCGGCCCCTGTCCTGTAGATGCTAGTCGCCGCCGGGAGTAAGGATGAAGTCCCAAGGGTCGCTGTTGGTGGTGCTGACGCGGATCTCGACGTCGTAGCCCTGGTCCGTGAGCACGTTGCCGAGCGCTTCGGCCGCCACGGGGAGCCACAGCCATTCGCTGGCAAAGTGCGAAACGTCAATCAGGTAGGGGCGGCCATTGACCGCCCCCTCCCGGGCCTCCGACGCCGGGTGGTGACGCATGTCCGCGGTCACGTAGACGTCCGCGTTATGGGTCCGCACAGCATCGAAGAGGCTGTCTCCGGCACCGCCGCAGACAGCCACCCTCCGCACCAGGGCGTCCTTGTCCCCGGCCACCCGGACTCCTCCTGCCACAGCGGGCAACATCTCGAAGACCCGGGCCGCGAAGTCACCGAGCGTCTGCAGTTCCGGGAGGTCGCCCACCCTGCCGATTCCTTCTTCCGGAAGTCCGTTCGCAGCGACCGTCAACGGGGTGACGTTTTCCAGCCCGAACGCGTCCGCCAACACATCCGAGACTCCACCCACGGCGGAGTCGCCGTTGGTGTGGACGGTGAGGAGGCCCGTTCCGCCCTCGATGAGCCGGTGAACCGCAAGGCCCTTGGCCGACGTGGCAGCCACGGAGTTCACACCCCTCAACAGCAGCGGGTGGTGGGTAATGAGCAGTTCTGCACCCCATTCCAACGCTTCATCGATCACGGCCAGCGTGGGGTCGACGGCGAACATGACCTTGGTGACGGGAGTGTTCGGACGCCCCACAACAAGGCCTACTTCGTCCCAGTCCTCTGCGAGGGATTCGGGCCAGAGTTCCTCCACTGCCAGCAGGACCTGGCCCAGGGTCGGTTCGGCATTCGCTTCGATCGTCCCGGCCTCATCGCCGGAGTCCCCGTTGGAAAGGGCGGTGTCTACTGCTTCCATACCTTTATTCTTACCTACAGGACCGATTCGGTCAGGGTCCGACCACGGGCAAAGCACGGCGCGGGCTGATGAGTCCGTCATGGTCCCGTAAGGTGTTACGGGAATCATCACCTCCTCCGAGCCATTGAAGAGATCATGAAAACTTTCGTACTTGGCGGCGGCTGCTTCTGGTGCCTCGATGCCGTTTACCAGAAGACCCGCGGCGTCAGCTCGGTTGTATCCGGCTACACAGGTGGCCATCTTCCAAATCCTGACTACTACGAGGTGTGCTCCGGCACCACCGGGCACGCCGAGGTGGTTGCCGTGACCTTCGACGAATCAGTGGTTCCGGAAGAAGTCATCCTCGACATGTTCTTCGCCCTGCACGATCCCACCACCTTGAATCGACAGGGCTATGACGTGGGCACCCAGTACCGCTCGTCCATGTTCTACTCGACCACGGAAGAGAAGATCCTGTTCGAGGACGCCATTGAGCGTGCCCAGTCCCTGTGGTCCGATCCGATCGTCACTGAGGTGACGCGGCTGCCCGACTTTTATGAAGCAGAGGAAGTCCACCAGAATTACTACGCAAAGTTCCCCTACCAGGGCTACTGCCAGGTGATTATTAACCCGAAGCTTGCCAAGGCCAGGAAATATTACTCTGCATGGCTTAGTGCTTAGCAGGGTTTCGCCGCCGCTGGTTAGGCTGACCTCAGCATTCCTCTTGAGAGATAGGCAAATATTTCATGGCAAGGATCTACGACGACGTCACACAGCTGATCGGCCGCACCCCGCTGGTCCGCTTGAACCGGCTCTCCGAGGGGCTTGAGGCCACAGTCGCGGTGAAGCTTGAGTTCTACAACCCGGCCAACAGCGTCAAGGACCGCATTGGCGTGGCAATCGTTGATGCTGCAGAAAAGTCCGGTGCCCTGAAGCCGGGCGGAACCATCGTTGAAGGTACGTCCGGCAACACCGGAATCGCCCTTGCCCTGGTGGGCGCTGCCCGCGGCTACAAGGTCATCCTGACCATGCCCGAGACCATGTCCACTGAACGCCGCGTCATGCTGCGTGCTTTCGGCGCGGAGATCGTCCTGACCCCCGGTTCCGAAGGCATGCGCGGTGCCGTGGAGAAGGCACAGGAAATCGTCGCCAACACGGAGAACTCGATCTGGGCACAGCAGTTCGCCAACGAGGCCAACCCGGCAATCCACCGTGCAACCACGGCAGAAGAAATCTGGGAAGACACCGACGGCGAAGTAGACATCTTCGTAGCCGGCGTCGGCACTGGCGGAACAGTCACCGGCGTGGGCCAGGTCCTCAAGGAACGCAAGCCCGGCGTCCAGATCGTGGCCGTCGAACCGAAGGACTCCCCGATCCTCAACGGCGGCGCCCCCGGCCCCCACAAGATCCAGGGCATCGGTGCCAACTTCGTGCCCGAAATCCTGGACACCAACGTCTACGACGAAGTCCTGGACGCAACCCTCGAGGACTCCGTCCGCGTGGCCCGCGACCTCGGTGCGCGCGAAGGCATCCTGGGCGGCATCTCCTCCGGTGCGATCGTCTGGGGCGCCCTGGAGCTGGCCAAGCGTCCCGAGAACAAGGGCAAGCTGATTGTGGCTGTGGTGTGTGACTTCGGTGAACGTTACATCTCCACTGTCCTCTTTGATGACATCCGCGGCTAACACTTGGCCCGCAGTCATCCGTTTCCTGTAGAAAGGTCTTTGTGAGCTTCTTCGCAAGGCTTAAGGAAGACCTCGATGCCGCCCGGTCCCACGACCCGGCGGCTCGAGGTTCTTTTGAGAACTTTTTCGCCTACTCGGGCCTTCATGCCATTTGGGCGCACCGCCTGACCCATAAGCTGTGGCAGAACCCGGCCCTCCGCTTTCCGGCACGGCTGATTTCCCAGCTGGCGCGTTTCATGACCGGCATCGAAATCCACCCGGGCGCAACCATCGGGCGCCGCTTCTTCATCGATCATGGAATGGGCGTCGTCATCGGCGAGACTTCCGAGATCGGCGACGACGTGATGATCTACCACGGGGTGACCCTGGGCGGACGGTCCCTGGCCAAGGTCAAACGGCACCCCACCATCGGGAACCGCGTGACCATCGGCGCCGGAGCCAAAGTCCTTGGCCCCATCACGATCGGTGACGACAGCGCGATCGGCGCCAACGCCGTCGTGGTCAAGAACGCACCGCCCGAATCGATCATCACGGGCATCCCGGCCACCTGGCGGCATCGCGACGCCAGGTTGGAAACAAAACCGGCGGTGGATCCGGCCGAGTACTACATCGAGTACCGGATTTAGCTGCCCAGCCTCTTGTAGAGATTCTGAAGGAAGATATCGAATACGCGGTCGGGCAGCGCCCGCCGCAACGCCAGGATGCTCCAGGCACCCCTGCCCACCGGGTAGCGGGTCCTGGGGCGTCGTGCTGTTGCCGCGCGGACAATGGAGCGCGACACCGCACCGGGTGGGGTGGCCAGCACGTGACCGGACGTCGATGCCAGAGCAGCAGCTACCGTATGGGCCTGGGCGCCGTAGGGGCCGTCCCCGGACCGTGAGAGCAATGACTCCCCCGCTATGGTCCCCCACTCGGTATCAGTTCCGGCGGGTTCGATGATCACAACGTCGATGCCGTGTGGCCCGAGCTCCAAGCGCAACGAATCGCTCATGCCTTCCACCGCGAACTTGGTTCCGTGATACCAGGCACCCAATGGCTCATACATTTTCCCGCCAATGGACGACACATTGATGATCCGGCCGGACCCCGCCCGCCGCATCCCGGTAATGACGAGCTGGCACATCCGCGCCAGGCCCATCACGTTGACCTCGAACTGCCTCCGGCCCTCCTCCAACGGAACGTCCTCCAGGGAACCGTAGGACCCGTAGCCTGCATTATTGATGAGGACATCCACGTGGCCATGGGCCGCCTCGACAGCAGCCACGACAGCCGTCATCGATTCATCAACCGTGACGTCCAGCGACATCACGTGGACCCCGATCCCTTTTAGGGGCTCCATCCGCTCCACGCGACGGGCACCTGCATAGACCACGAAGCCTTGCGCAGCTAGGTCACGTGCAGTTTCGAAGCCAATGCCGGAGGATGCCCCGGTTACCAAAGCGACGCGGTCAGGCATGGACATACTCCTTCGATGGACGGCAAAGGCCGGTCCCTCCCAGCCTACGGGAGGAACCGGCCTTGCATCCTGGCGCCTAGTGGGTGTCGACGGCGGAGATCTCCGACTTGTCTTCGCCCCAGAGGGTGTGGAAGGTGCCTTCGGCGTCAACGCGGCCGTAGGTGTGTGCACCGAAGAGGTCGCGCTGGCCCTGGATCAGGGCGGCGGCTACGCGCTTGCGGCGCAGGCCATCGTAGTAGGCCAGCGAAGAAGAGAACACCGGAACGGGGATGCCCAGCTGGACGGCGGTGGCCACCACGCGGCGCCAGGCCGGCAGTGCCTCGGCGATCGCCTTGGTGAAGGCCGGTGCGAACAGCAGGTTGGCAGGCTTTTCATCCGCGGCGTAAGCCTTGGTGATGTCCTTGAGCAGTTCCGCGCGGATGATGCAACCGGCGCGCCACAGGGATGCGATCTCGTCCAGCTTGAGGTCCCAGCCGTATTCCTTGGCGGCCGAGGTCAGCATGTCCAGGCCCTGGGCGTAGGAAACCAGCTTGGAGGCGTACAGCGCCTGGCGGACGTCCTCGACGAAGGTTTCGGAGATTTCGACGGCGGCTTCCTCACCGGCGAGCAGTTCCTGGCCCAGCTTGCGCTGCTCTGCCTGGGAAGACAGGGCGCGTGCGAAGACGGACTCGGCGATACCGGAGACCGGGGAACCGAGTTCCAGGGCGGAAATAACCGTCCAGCGGCCGGTACCCTTCTGGCCTGCAGCGTCAACCACGACGTCCACGAAAGGCTTGCCTGTCTTGGCGTCCACGTGGCCCAGGACCTCAGCAGAAATTTCGATCAGGAAGGAGGACAGGTCACCCTTGTTCCATTCAGCGAAGATCTTGGCCTGCTCGGCCGGCTCAATGCCTGCACCGGAGCGGAGCAGGTCGAAAGCTTCACCGATGACCTGCATGTCGGCGTATTCGATGCCGTTGTGGACCATCTTCACGAAATGGCCCGCACCGTCCGTGCCGATCCACGCGCAGCAGGGCTCGCCGTCGACCTTGGCGGAGATCTTTTCCAGCAGCGGGCCGAGGGCGTCGTAGGACTCACGGGAACCACCGGGCATGATGGACGGGCCGTTGAGGGCACCCTCTTCGCCGCCGGATACGCCGACACCCACGAAGTGGAGGTCCTTCTT
The DNA here is from genome assembly GCF_052156435.1 of Paenarthrobacter sp. NCHU4564. Taxonomy (NCBI): domain Bacteria; kingdom Bacillati; phylum Actinomycetota; class Actinomycetes; order Micrococcales; family Micrococcaceae; genus Paenarthrobacter; species Paenarthrobacter sp. NCHU4564. The sequence continues at coordinate 11,702 of NZ_JBQLIS010000007.1, read as the reverse complement.
GGCCAGGGCCGCTTCCCGGCGGCGGGTGTCTTCGTAGTGGGAGTTGCCGGCGTCGATGATGATGTCGCCGGCTTCAAGCAGCGGCTCGAGCTGCTCGATGACGTTGTCCACCGGAGCGCCGGCCTTCACCATGATCAGGACACGGCGGGGCTTCTCCAGGGAGTCCACCAGTTCCTGCAGGGTCTCGGTGCGGATGAAATCACCCTCGGAGCCGTGCTTTTCCAGCAGGGCGTCAGTCTTTTCCACGGAGCGGTTGTGGAGTGCCACCGTGAAGCCGTTGCGGGCAAGGTTGCGGGCCAGGTTGGCGCCCATCACCGCAAGGCCGGTGACACCGATGTGTGCTGACATCAAAACTCCAATTCGATCGTGTGAAAAAATCCTGCGGGCACGCAGGAAGCGATTTCATAACCAGGGACTGTAATAAACCATACGTATTTAAGCGGCGGGCGGGAAAGCCACGCCCACTTTGTGGAACGGTGCCGCGTCACAAACAGTCTATGATGCGGCCACGTTCTTCCTGCGGCCGTGATGCGGGCGTTGCGCACCTCCGGAGCCCGCGCCACTATGCTTACCACTATGTCGACCAGCCTCCACCACCGCGCCGTTGAGCACCTCGGAACCCGGATCGTGGGGGGTTCCCTTCCCACCGGACATGTCATGCTGGCCGAGCATCTGGAAGACGAACTCAAGGTCTCCCGGTCCGTAGTCCGCGAAGCCGTCCGTGTGTTGCAGTCGCTGGGACTCGTGGAGACCATCAAACGCGTCGGCATCCGCGTCCTTCCCGCACACCGCTGGAATCCCTTCGATCCCCTGGTCATACGGTGGAGGTTGGCGGGCGAAGGCCGGGGCGCCCAGTTGAGGTCGCTCGCCGAGCTGCGTTCCGCCGTCGAACCCGTGGCCGCTGAACTGGCGGCCGCAAACGCACCGGAAGAACTCCGCAAGGAACTGGCGGGGATCTCCCTGGCCATGAAGGAAGCCGGCGACGCCGGCGACATGTCCCGGTTCCTTGACCTGGACATCCGCTTCCATGCACTGGTCCTTTCCGGTTCGGGGAACGAGATGTTCGCCAACCTGATCGGCCAGGTCACCGAGACCCTGACCGGCCGTACCGTGCACGGCCTGATGCCCGAGCACCCGCAGCCGCAGGCCTTGCAGTGGCATATCGACGTAGCGGCGGCGATCAGTTCGGGCGACGGCCGGAAGGCGAGGGACGCGTCTGCGCAGATCATGCGCCAGACCATCGCGGAGCTGGCCCCCAGCTGGGACGACCAGCCCCGCGTTTTCGTGCCCGTCGCCAAGTCCTAGCCCTGGAAGTTCAGCAGGACCTTCCCGGATTCGGCTGAGTTCCTGGCCACTTCGAACGCTTCAAGGCCATGGGCGAGGTCGAACTCGTGCGTCACCACGGGATCCACCTGGAGTGAACCGTCAGCCAGCGCAGCGATGACCTCGTCGATTTCGTCATTGAAGCGGAACGACCCGAGCAGCTCCAGCTCCCTGGTGATGGCCAGCGAAATGAACACCGGCTGTGGTCCGGAGGGAAGCAGCCCCACCATCACCACTTTGCCACCCCGGGTGGCGCCCTTGATGGCTGAAGCGAGACCGAAATGGCTGCCCGAGGACTCAATGACGACGTCCGCGTCCACTGCCGCGATCGCCTCGGCATCGTCGCCCTTCAGGACCGCATCGGCACCCACGGCGCGGGCAATTTCCAGTGGCTTGTCATGCATGTCGACGGCGGTGATCCGGGACGCCCCGGCCCGTTTCAGGACGGCGACAGTCAAGGCGCCGATGGGTCCGCTGCCGATGACCAGTGCGCTCTTGCCCGCGACGTCGCCGGCACGGGCCACCGCGTGCCAGGCAACACTCGCAGGTTCCACAAGCGCTGCCGTCCGAAGTTCCAAGGACGCCGGGAGTTCGCGCAGCATCCTGGCCGGCAGGTTCGCGTAGCGGCTGAAAGCACCATCGGTGTGGGGGTACCGCGCGGCGCTGCCCAGGTACGTGCATCCCGGAGACAGGTTGGGGCGGTCTTCGGGATAACGGACGTCTCCAGGGGCGGGAGTGGCTGGATGCACGGCGACGGGTGTTCCGACGCCGGGACCGCTGCCGTCCGCGGCCTGCTGGACCACGACGCCCACGATCTCGTGGCCAAGGACCATGGGAGCCTTGAGGATTGATTCTCCGGCCGCCCCATGCAGCCAATAGTGGAGGTCCGAGCCGCAGATGCCGCCGTAGGCGATCTCCACCACCGACTCATCCGCTGCAGGTGGCTTCAGCGGGATGTCCTCAATGCGCAGATCGCCCTTGCCGTGGGCCACAACCGCGGATCCGGATGCAGGAAGCGTGATACCCATCAGACCACCACCGTCATTCCGCCATCGACAAAAATTGTCTGGCCGTTGACAAAGTTGGATGCCTGGGACGCCAGCCATACCGTGGGTCCTGCGAGGTCGGCCACGGTGCCCCAGCGGTTGGCCGGCGTGCGGCCAAGGATCCAGGAGTTGAAGTCCGGGTCATCCACCAGGTTCTGCGTCATCTCGGTGTGGATGTAGCCCGGAGCGACCCCGTTGATCTGCAGACCCGAGGACGCCCATTCCGCGGTCATGGCCCGCGTCAGGTTGCGCAGGCCACCCTTCGCAGCAACGTACGGAGCGATGGTGGGGCGGGCAAGGTCAGTCTGGACCGAACAGATGTTGATGATTTTGCCGTGCCCCCGGGGGATCATATGCCGCGCTGCTTCGCGTCCTACCAGGAACGCACTGGTGAGATCCGTGGTGATGACCCGCTCCCAGTCCTTGACGTCCAACTCCAGCATGGGGACGCGGTGCTGGATGCCGGCATTGTTGACCAGGATGTCCAGTGGACCGACGTTCTTTTCAATCCACTCCACCCCCGCTGCGGCTGAGGCGGCATCAGTCACGTCGAACGCACGGCTGTGGACGCGCCCTTCGGGATAGTCGGCGGCCATGGCATGCTGGGCGGCTTCCAGCCGCTCGGTGCTGATGCCGTTGAGCACCACCGTTGCCCCGGCATCGGCCAGGCCTCGGGCCAGGGCATTGCCGATCCCCCGGCTGGAGCCGGTGACCAGGGCAACGCGCCCGGACAGGTCGAAGAGTCCACTCATGTCGTTGTTTGCTTTCCTTGTGGTTGGTTGGTGATGTGGTCAGTTGCCGGAACCGGTGGCGCCGGCGGGAAGGTTGGCGATCGCCTGGCGGACCACGGCGAGGTCGAGGTCTCCCAGGCCTTGGCGTTTGAGTTCCGCGTACAGGTCGATGGCGGCCGCCGCCATGGGCGTTGCCGATCCCACCTCGCCGGCGGCGTCCAGCACGAAGCCCAGGTCTTTGTGCATGAACTTGGCCGGTCCCGTGGGAGCGTATTCCTTGGCTGCAAGGCGGGGTCCCACCACCTCGAGGACCCGGCTGGCGGCCAGCCCTCCGGCAAGGACTTCGTAGAGCGCCTGAACGTCCATGCCCGCGCGTTCGGCGACTTCGGCCGCCTCGGCGAGTGCCGCCGTCGTGGTTCCTACGATCAGTTGGTTGCACGCCTTGGCAAGCGAGCCTGACCCGAGCGGTCCCATCCGGCGCACCGTGGTACCCATGGTGGCCAACAGTGGCTGCAAGCGATCGAAGTCGGGCCCGGAGGCACCGACCATAATGGCGAGTGTGCCCTGCCGGGCTCCCACTGTGCCACCGCTGACAGGGGCGTCCACCACCACGGCATTGCCGTGGCTGGCTTGGCGCACCTTCTCGCCGAACGCCTTCACTCCCGCCGGGGAGACACTGCTCATGACGACGACGGCGGTACCCGGCTGTGGTGGCCGGTCCGCCCAGGATTCGAGCAGGCCGGCAGCGGCGTCCTCGATCACGGGAAGGTCCGGCAGCATGAAGATGATGACGGGTTCATCCCGCAGGGATGCCGGGTCCGGTACCCGCTGGACCGCGGGAAGGCTATGGAAGGCTGCGTCCGAACGGTTCCAGGCGCTGACATCCCATCCGGCGCGGGCGATGTTTGCGGCCATGGGAGCACCCATGAGGCCGAGCCCGGCGAAACCCACTCGCTTGTCGTTCATTGGGGGTGGCACCTCACTTCGTCGTGGTCACAGGAAGGAAATCTGTTCAATATCCTAGCCTCCATTCAGTATGATGAACACTATGACGACTAATGAACTTATCGTCGCGATCGCCGTCCCACTCGAAGCCGAGCATGTGGAGCGAATCCGCGCCGTAGACCCCGCCGTAACCGTCCTGTACGAACCGGACCTTTTGCCGCCGGAACGGTTCCCCGCGGACCACGCCGGCGATCCTGCGTTCAAACGCACCCCGGAACAGGAAGAGCGCTACTGGGCCATGCTCAACCGCGCCAGCATCCTCTACGGGTTCCCCAATGAAAGCCCGGCGGGTCTGGCGCGCATCGCCGGCAGCAACCCGCACCTCCAGTGGATCCACGCCATGGCCGCCGGTGCCGGCGGAGCGGTCAAGGCCTCCGGCCTGGATACCGAAACCCTCCAAAAGTTCCACGTCACTACGTCCGCTGGTGTGCACGCCCTGCCGCTGGCCGAATTCTCCGCGTTCGGCATCCTCAACGGTTTCAAGCGCAGCGCCGAGATGGCGCAGGACCAGGCCAACAAAGTGTGGCCCGAACTGCGCACGCCCACCAAGCTGGTCAACGGGTCCCGCCTGGTGATCGCCGGACTGGGCGAGATTGGACTCGAAACCGCCCGGATTGCCCGTGCCCTGGGAATGAAGGTCAGCGGAACCAAACGCAACGTCGGGGACATCGACGGAATTGAGCAGGTCACCACCAACGACGGGCTTGCGGATCTTGTGGCAACCGCCGACGCCGTGGTCAACACCCTCCCCGGGACGCCGTACACGGAAAAGCTGTTCAACGCGGATATCTTCTCCGCCATGAAGCCCGGCGCCGTCTTCGTCAACGTCGGACGCGGCACGGTGGTTGACGAGGAAGCCCTCCTGGACGCCCTGAACAGCGGTCAGGTCTCCTATGCCTGCCTGGACGTCTTCGCGGTGGAACCCCTTCCGCAGGACAGCCCGCTCTGGAGCCACCCCAAGGTGCTTGTTTCCCCGCACACTTCCGCGCTGAGCTCGGCGGAGAACCGGCTTATTGCGGAGCGGTTCTGTTCCAATCTCCGCACTTTCCTGGACGGCGGCGAACTTCCGCACCTGGTTGATCCGGTCCACTTCTACTGAGGTCTCCGGGCCACCGAAAAGGCTCCGACCCCCGCGGGGGTCGGAGCCTTTTCTGCTTGTTCCGTGCCCGGCTACTTGGCGTCTTCGGTACTGACAAGGTCGCGGCCCACGGTCTCCGGAGTGAAGAACGTGGTCACGAAGGAGATCAAGGCAAGCACCAGCGAGTAGATGGCCAGGACCCACCACGAGTGGTTGGTGGCAGCGAGCAGCACGGCACCCAGGAGCGGCGCCACGCCACCGGCAATGACGGCCGAGATTTCGCGGCTCATGGCAACACCGGTGAAACGGTACTGGGAGCCGAAGAGCTCCGGCAGGAGCGGGCACTGCGGGCCAAGCATTGACTGGACACCAATCGCGATGCCGACCGCCATGACAACCCACACGAGGGTCACGTTGCCCAGCGTCACCAGATAGAAAGCAGGAATGGCGATGAGCGCCTGGAACAAGGCACCGTAACGGTAGACGGGTACGCGGCCGAACTTGTCGGACAAGGCACCGAACGTGACCACCAGCACTGCGGCGAAGCCCGCAGCGATGAGCAGGCCTACCGGACCAATGGAGTTGTTGCCGGCAAAGACGCCCGCCGGCATGCTCATGAACGACACGAGCAGGGCGGAGTAGATGGAGGAGTTGCCGTTCTCGCCCATGCGCAGGCCGATGCCCACCAGCACGTTCTTCCTGGAGTGCTTCCAGAGAGCGCCGATCGGATTCTTGACCACGTTCTTGTGCTTCTCCAGCTCCTGGAAAGCCGGCGTTTCCTTCAGCTTGAGCCGGATGAACACTGCCACCACGATCAGGACGAAGCTGGCGAGGAACGGAACGCGCCACAGCCAGCCCTGGAGGACGGACTTGTCCGCCAAGGCGATGAGGGCGAAGGTACCGGCGCCCAGCAGCGTGCCCAGCTGAATGCCGACGAACGGCAGTGAAGCGAAGAAACCACGACGGCGGCGCGGGGCCACTTCCGAGATCAGGGTCGTAGCTCCTGCCTGCTCGGCTCCGGCACCGAGGCCCTGGACGATGCGCAAAGTGACCAACAGGATGGCGCCGAGCATTCCTGCCTGGTCAAACGTGGGCAAAAGCCCAATCGCGAAGCTTGCGGTTCCCATGAGCGCAATGGTCAGGATCAGGACCATCTTCCGCCCGAAGCGGTCCCCTATGTAGCCAAAGAGCAGGCCGCCGAAGGGCCTGGCCGCAAAGCCCACTCCGTACGTGGCGAACGAAGCGATCAAGGCACCGTCCGGACCCAATGGAGCGAAAAACAACGGCCCGAAGATCAGGGCCGAGGCCAGTCCGTAGATGTAGAAGTCGTAGTACTCCAAGGCGGAACCTACGGAACTGGCAAGGGTTGCCCTTCTCAGCTGGTCCGGCTCGACGACTGCGTCATCCGCCTCCGCTGCAGGCTTGGTATTGGTTCGAGTTGTCACTGGCACTCCCTCAAAATCACGACAGGCCCCCGTTGGCCCGGCGAGATAGCGACGGCATTACTGCATCAATCACTATGGTGAACAGCGTACAGTCTGATGAACGCACTGCCAAGGTTGTAATCAGATTTATTGCCTTCAGTACTTAGCCCATGGGGTTGCCGAGAGATCTGGCCAGCTCCTTGAGTTCCTTGACCATGAGCGCCCCTTGCTCCTCGGAGTACGTAGCCTTGAGCGCTGTGACCGACAGGCCAAGACTCGGACCGTGCGCACCGTGCGTAGGGACAGGCACCGCCAGGCAGACCACGCCCACCGTGGACTCTTCATCTTCGAAAGCGAAGCCCTGCTTGCGGATGGCAGTGATCTGGGCTTTCAGCTCTTCTGCGGTTCTCAGCGAGTTGGCTGTCATGACCGGCAGCTGCATGCCGTCCGGGAACATCGCCTCGATGTCGTGGTCATGAAGCTGCGCGACCAAGGCCTTGCCGACACTGCAGAGAGATACCGGCATTTTGTCGCCGATATTGGAGGTCAGGCGTACAGCCGGGTGACCCTCATAGCGGGCCAGATAAATGACGTGGTCGCCGTCGAGCATCGCGATCCGGACTGTTTCCCCGGAGAGGGTCGGAGCTTGTTCACAGTATTTATAGAACTCCTGGACCTCGTCCAGCCTGCTCAGGTAGGCCGCACCGAGTTCCACAAGCTTTCGGCCCAGGGCAAAGTCCGCGCCCTGCCGTGTGATCAGGCGCGCTTCCTCGAGGGCGAGCAAAAGATTGGAGGTGGACGACTTGGGAATTCCGAGCTCCCGCGACAAGTCGCTGAGCGTCAAGCGGCCTGTTGGCGACTCCGCCAATGCTTCGAGGACCGCGGCGGCCCGGGTCACAGCCGGAGCCGGCGATGATGTCCCAAGCCCTTCGGCCCGGGTTGTTCGGGAATCTGCCATGATTCTCCTTCGTCATTGAAACCGGCTGTTCATTCAGCTGAACACAAACCATCATAGTGGCATTTCGCCGGGCCAGTCAGCGCTGCTGCGTCTCCCGCACGACACACTGCAGCGCATCAGGCCCCGCGCTTTTCAAAATCCAAAAGTTCGCTGTATATTCATTTTCGAGCTCTCCACCGCGGCATCCCCCAATAGTCGTGGTGGAGAGCTCATCCAGTTTCCGACCGGCATCGAACCGGCGACGGTCAGGCGGCCACGGCTTCCTCTGCCCGCAGTTGCCAGCCGCCACCCATGCCATCCCCCACCAGCTCCCAGGTGGCCAGGGTGGAGCGCTGGTTATTTCCCAGCCGCACCTGCACTTGCAGAACCTCAACATCCACCCGGCCCTGGCCAGCCGGCATGCGCCTCGACTGTTCCCACCACGGAATCCGCTCGAACCAACGGACCGGAGTCACTGCAATCTGCCATTCCCTGCCGCCCCTGACAACAGCCTCCGGCACGTTCCCAGGTCCGTTGCGGAGAAATACGTGTTCCATGCATGGAACGGTAGGCGGTGGCACCGACATTGATGCCGGCGGCCGGCAGGGCCCGCTTCCCCACACAAAAAGCCCCGCCTTTCCGCAACAGGAGCGGAAGGGCGGGGCTTGGTTGGTGGGTCCTACCGGGATCGAACCGATGACATCCACGGTGTAAACGTGGCGCTCTACCAGCTGAGCTAAAGACCCAATTCCTGCAGTGCAGGGCGTTGGTGCTACCGGGGTTGTTTACCTTGGCGGCTCAACCAACGAACAATGACTTTACATCATCCGTCGGCTGAAACACCAATCGGGTTCACGGCACCTTGAAGATCGGGCAAATGCCGCGCCAGGTAATCGAGGGCGGCACTCACGCCCAGCTCGAGTTTCAAGTCGGCCAAACCGTCCCCGCGCGTTGTCCCTCTGTTGATGATGACCACCGGTTTGCGGGCCTTGGCTGCATGGCGGACGAACCGGAGACCACTCATGACGGTCAGGGATGAACCGGCCACCAGGAGTGCTCCGGCTTGGTCCACCATGGCATAGGACCGCTCCACCCGCGGCTTGGGTACGTTTTCCCCGAAGTACACGAAGTCCGGTTTAAGCGTGCCTCCGCAGGCAGGACATACCGCAACAACAAAGGACTTGATCAGAGCGGGATCCTCGACGGTCGCGTCAGCATCCGGAGCCATCTCCACAATGCCGGCCTCCAACGCGGCATCAACGAAGCCGGGGTTGAACTCCTCCAGGATTGCGGCCAGCAGCTTGCGCGACATGACGTGCCCGTTCTCCAGGCAGATCACCTGGTCGAAACGGCCATGGAGGTCCACGACGTTCCTGCTCCCGGCGTCCTCATGCAGGCGGTCCACATTCTGGGTGATAAGCCCCGTCAGGAGGCCCCGTTGCTCCATCGCGGCAATGGCCGCGTGACCGGCATTTGGATCCGCATGCCGCAAATGCGACCAACCCAGGTGGTTGCGGGCCCAGTACCGGCGACGGTTCGCCGCACTGCTGATGAACTCCTGGTATGTCATCGGATTCCTCGGTGCCGACCCGGGACCCCGGTAATCCGGAATCCCGGAATCCGTACTGAGGCCGGCACCCGTGAGGACGGCCAAGGGCTTGCCGCGGAGAATCTCCACTGCCTGGTCCATGGCCTTTTGCTCTGCAGGCCCCAAGGCGGGCAAAAGCCCGGCCGGTGCCATACTGGCGAAACCAGTCATACCGACGCCGGGCCGCTGGCCGCTCATGCCTGGATTCCCGCCAGATTGGAGAGGGCACGCAAGTAGTCTGTATGCTCCCGCGCCTGGCCACGGGGATTCACCACGGCAAACCGGACGATGCCGTGGGCATCGATGACGAAGGATCCCCGGCGGGCCATCCCAGTGGCCTCATCGAAAACGCCATACTCCCGGGCTACGGCTCCGTGCGGCCAGAAATCGGCCAAGAGATCGAAGTCGAAAATCTCCTGCGCGGCAAAAGCCCGCAGGGCGAACTTGCTGTCGACTGACAACGCCAGCACCACGGCGTCCAGTTCCTCGAATGCCGGGAGATGGTCCCTGACCGCCTGCAATTCGCTGGTGCAGATACCGGAGAACGCAAAGGGGTAAAAGATCATCACCACGTTGCGTCCGCGGAAAGCCGACAGCCGGACCGGCTCTCCGTACTGGTTGGACAGCTCAAAGTCGGGCGCCTGCTGCCCCGGACGGGGAACCTGCGGATCTTCCCGCGATTGGTCTCCGTCAGTCACTTGTTTTTCTTTGCCACCAGCCGCGTGGCACTCCAGTCTTTGGAGACACCGGCAGACGTCGTCAGGTGCAGGCCGGATGTCGGGGCTGCGTCCTGGATGTCAGCGGGGGAAACATAGTTGTCGCGGCCCGACTTGGGTGTCAGCACCCAGACCACTCCGCCTTCTTTCAGGGTAGTGAGCGAATCCATCAAGGCATCGACCAGGTCGCCGTCGCCGTCGCGCCACCAGAAAATCACCGCGTCGACAACATCGTGGTCGTCTTCATCAAGCAGCTCGGAGCCCGTGACATCTTCAATGTCGTCACGCAAGTCGAAATCGACGTCGTCGTCGTAGCCGCGTTCCTGAATCAGATCCCCATCCTTGAAACCCAATCTTTCCGCCACATTTACCGATGTGGCGGCGTCGGCCTCGCTCACGTTTCCTCCTTTTGAAGTGACTTCCATTACTAACAGCCAACACCCTTTGGGCTTGTGCTTCAAGCCATTGTCCCCGCGATCCGCCATAATCCGCATCACCTGCGTGGTTTCAAAGCTGTGACAATCCGGTGTCCGGCGTCATGCAGCCTGCCGGGGTGTGACATACAACGCCCTTGAGGCGCCGCGGCTACGCATCGCAGGGCCGTCAAAGCTAGAGTGGCCATGAGCGCAATGGCTGCAGGGCGATCGCCCCGAGGAATTCTACTGGGCAGCCATGCGCTCACATGACCCGCCCGGCGCATCCGACCGGGCTGTTGAACTGAGATGTCGCACACGACGCGTTCATGCCGGGCAGTTACCCTGCCGGACCTGAGGCGCCGATGGATGCGCCAAAAGGAAGGTTGGACGTGGCTGCAGGAGAAGAGACCTCACACATCCTTAGTGGGTTGACTGCCCAGTTGCCTGATCGTGATCCGGAAGAGACGGCGGAGTGGATTGAGTCCTTGGATGCGTTGATCGCGGAGCAGGGTACGGAGCGGGCGCAGTTCATTATGCGTTCGTTGTTGCAGCGTGCCGGTGCCCGGAGCGTGGGTGTTCCGATGGTGACGACCACTGATTATGTGAACACGATCCCGGTGGACCAGGAAGCTGAGTTCCCGGGGAACGAGGAGTTCGAGCGCCGGTACCGGGCGTATATGCGGTGGAACGCGGCGGTGATGGTTCATCGTGCGCAGCGGTCCGATATTGGGGTGGGCGGGCATATTTCCACCTACGCCGGCGCGGCGACGTTGTACGAGGTCGGGTTCAATCATTTCTTCCGTGGCAAGGACCATCCTTCGGGCGGGGACCAGGTGTTCTTCCAGGGCCACGCGTCTCCGGGCATGTACGCGCGGGCGTTCATGGAAGGGCGCCTGTCCGAGGAGGATTTGGACGGGTTCCGGCAGGAGAAGTCCCGGGAAGGCCATGCCCTCTCGTCCTATCCGCATCCGCGCCTGATGCCGGGGTTCTGGGAGTTCCCGACCGTGTCGATGGGTATCGGCCCGATGAACGCGATCTACCAGGCCCAGTCCAACCGGTACCTGCACCACCGCGGGATCAAGGACACCAGTGATCAGCAGGTCTGGGCGTTCCTCGGTGACGGGGAAATGGACGAGCCCGAGTCCCGTGGCCTGTTGCAGCTGGCCGCGAACGAGAACCTGGACAACCTGAACTTCGTGATCAACTGCAACCTCCAGCGCCTGGACGGGCCGGTGCGCGGCAACGGCAAGATCATGCAGGAACTCGAGGCGTTCTTCCGCGGCGCGGGCTGGAACGTGATCAAGGTCGTCTGGGGCCGGGAATGGGACTCGCTGCTCGAAGCGGACCAGGACGGGGCGTTGGTGAAAATCATGAACGAAACCCCCGATGGCGATTACCAGACCTACAAGGCCGAATCCGGCGGGTTCGTCCGGGAACA
>NZ_JBQLIS010000006.1:0-236356 GCF_052156435.1 Paenarthrobacter sp. NCHU4564 | reverse complement strand
GCACCTCTAGCTCAACTGGCAGAGCAATTGACTCTTAATCAATGGGTTCCGGGTTCGAGTCCCGGGGGGTGCACCACAACAAGGCTCCGGAGTGATTCACTCCGGAGCCTTTTTTCGTTCCAGAACCTTCTTAATGCGGCCACTCCAGGCATCGAAAGTGTGATGCGTCACTCTGAGCCGTTTTTGGTCATAACCACCCCACAAGGTGGTGTAGTGTTATCTGTCGTTGCGGAGGTCAACAGGGAAAGAAGAAGCCCTAAACACCAACACAGCAGCTGCACCTCTAGCTCAACTGGCAGAGCAATTGACTCTTAATCAATGGGTTCCGGGTTCGAGTCCCGGGGGGTGCACCACGAGAAAAGGCTCCGGACCACTGATGCGGTCCGGAGCCTTTTTGTTTTCGTCCTGATACGTGATGCGCAGGAGGGCCGGCCCGGGGGCCGGCCCTCCTGCAATTCCTACAAACTGCCGTCCTGGGGCGCCCCGGGGAACGGCTCTCCGGCTGGACGGTCGAGGACCGGCGCGCCCGCAAGGCCCCGCACCACAAGCCTCAGTTCCTCGCGGAGGCGGGATGTGTCCACAGCCACCGGAGCCAGAACGTCCTGCTCAAGCCTGACCGCCTCGGCCAACGCCGCCGAACCCGCCTCTGTGAGTGTCACCACATGGCTGCGTCTGTCCGAGTCGCTGCGCTGGCGGCTGACGTGCCCGTGCAACTCCAGCCTGGCGAGCGTAGTGCCCATTGTCTGCGCCTTGACCCGCGCGACTTCAGCCAAGGCAGCCTGTGTAATGGGCCCTTTCGCCGCAAGGACCTGCATGGCAATCACCCCGGCGTGGGTCAATCCGATGTTCTTCAATTTTTCATTCCACGAGATTTCCACAAGCCGCGCCGCCGTCGAAAGCAATCGCGTAGTGGGCCATCTCTCCATATCCGGCATGCCGACAGTATATGCGCGGAGAGGGTGAAGCCGTGGCTTCTCCCCACTAAGCTGGGGAGTCGCCCACGTATGCAAGGAGTAAATTTTGGCCGAACGACTCACCCCAGGCACCACCGCCCCGGAGTTCACCCTCCCGGACGCGGCAGGCAATTCAGTCAGCCTTTCGGATTTCCGGGGCAGGAAAACGATTGTCTATTTCTACCCGGCCGCATCCACGCCGGGCTGCACCAAACAAGCCTGCGATTTCCGCGACTCCCTGGCTTCCCTGCAGGCAGCCGGCTACCAGGTGGTGGGTATTTCCCCTGATCCCGTCAAGTCCCTGGCCGCCTTTGCCGAAGCCGAAAGCCTGACCTTCCCCCTGTTGTCTGACGAGGATCACGCAGTAGCCGAGGCCTACGGCGCCTGGGGCGAGAAGAAGAACTACGGCAAGACCTACATGGGGCTTATCCGTTCGACCGTGGTGGTTGATCCCGCGGGGCACATCCAACTGGCCCAGTACAACGTCCGCGCCACCGGGCATGTTGCCAAGCTCCGGCGGGACCTGAAACTGGACAGCTAACGGGTACACTGGAGGCCGGTGGAAGCCCAACTGTCCCCCGGACAGCCGGCCACCATCCGCGCGAGTGGTGAAATTGGCAGACACGCAGGATTTAGGTTCCTGTGCCTTCGGGCGTGGGGGTTCAAGTCCCCCCTTGCGCACAGTTGTCGAGGCACCCCTGGCCCACGGGCCGGGGGTGTTTTTTCCTCAAGCAGACGGGGACTGCCCTGACGCGGTGTGTGCGGTACCAAGCCACGCAGCGCAACGATGAGGTTCATCTAGACTGGAATGCGGTCTGGCCGAAGCCGGCCACAGCACTTCCGACCGGCTTGAGGGGACAAGAGTGGCAAGCAGCACAATGCGGCGGCTGACGAAACAGCTTGGGGCCCTTTCCATGGCACTGGCCCTTGCGGCTTGCACGGGAACACCGGGGCCCTCCCCTTCTTCCTCCACCAGCAGCCCGGCAGCCGAACCAACCGCCACCTTCAATTTCGGGACAGCCTCCATGCCCCTGGGACTGGACCCGGCGATGACGGCAGACTCGGAGTCCTACCGCGTGACCCGCCAGGTCCTCGAAGGACTGGTGGGAGTGGACGGCGGGACCGGACAGACCACCGCACTGCTGGCCACCGAATGGAAAGACAGCAACAACGGCCTCACCTACGACTTCACCCTGCGGCCCAACGTCACGTTCCACGACGGCACCGTCTTTGACGCGGCCGCAGTCTGCGCCAACTTCAACCGCTGGTTCACGTTCCCCGCCGAACTGCGGAAGCAGGTTCCAGGTATCTCCTTCCAAGGCGTTTTCAAGGCCTACTCGGATGAGCCGGTGTTCTCGATCTTCAAGGACTGCAAAGTTGTTTCACCGGGCAACGTGCAAATCAACCTCACGCGGCCCTTCACCGGTTTCCTGCAGGCCCTGACACTCCCGGCATTTGCGATCTCCTCGCCCAAGGCATTGGAGACCGGGACCGCCAACGTGCTGGACCAGACCCGCAACGGGCAGGCCGTTTCGGCATATTCCGGCCATCCCGTAGGAACCGGCCCCTACCAGTTCAGCACCTGGGATGAGCAGAAGATCACGCTGGCCACGAACAAGGGCTATTGGGGCAACAAGGGCCAGATTGCCACCATCAATTTCATCCCCTACGACCGTGCCGAAACCCGCCAGCAGGCATTGCTGGACGGCAAGATCGATGCCTACGACCTCGTCACCCCGGGGACCTTCGATGAACTGGTCAAACGGGGCGTCCAGATCATCCAGCGCGACCCCTTCTCCGTGATGTACCTGGGCATGAACCAGGCCGTGGCACCGCTGGAAAAGCTGGAAGTGCGCCAGGCGATCGAGATGGCCATCGATAAGGAAACCCTGATCCGCAGGTTCTTTATCGACAACACCGCCCAGGCATCGCAGTTTGTGCCGCCCAAGCTCAGTGGCTTCAACAACAACGCCCCGTCGCTGGGATACAACCCGGACAAGGCCAAGGAACTCCTGGCAAAGGCCGGCTACAAGGGCGAGGAACTGAAGTTCTACTACCCGCAGAACGCCACCCGCGCCTACCTGCCCACGCCGGAAAAGATTTACGCCGAAATCAGCAGGCAGCTGGTGGCCGTGGGCCTGAACATCAAACCGGTTCCGGTGCCCTGGGAGTCGGGCTACCTGCAGAAGGTCCAGTCCCCGGGTGACCACGCTCTGCACCTGCTGGGATGGAACGGTTCCTACGCAGATGCCGACAACTTCCTGGGACCCCTGTTCGGCGAGTCCCGCGGCGAATTCGGCTACACGGATTCCGAGGTCTTCCACAAGATCGAGAGGGCGCGGGCCCTTCCCAACGGCGACGACCGGAACACCCAGTACCAGGCCATCAACGCCGAGATTGCGGCCTCCGTCCCGGCTGTTCCCATCGCCTTCCCGATCTCTGCCCTGGCACTGTCCGACAAGGTGGAAAGCTACCCCGCATCCCCTGTCCTCAACGAAGTTTTCACAAACGTCCGCCTAAAGCCTTGACGATTCCCGGCAATTTCAGTATTGGGTCCGCGCGGGGATATTCTGTGACAGCCAGTGCCGCCCCTATCGGAGATTGATTGTGACCTTCATTTCCAAGACTCAACATGCCGACGTCGTCCTCATAGGCGGCGGAATCATGAGTGCCACCCTGGGTGCGTTCATCAAGCAGCTTGAACCCACCTGGACCATCTCCCTGTTCGAACGCCTCGACGAAGCGGGACTCGAAAGCTCCGGCCCCTGGAACAATGCCGGCACGGGACACGCTGCGCTGTGTGAGCTCAACTACTCACCTGCTGCCAAGGACGGTTCGGTGGATCCGTCAAAGGCAATCCACATCAACGAGCAATTCCAGCTCTCCCGGCAATTTTGGTCCCACCTGGTGGACACCAAGGTCATCGGCTCCCCCAAAGGTTTCATCAACACCGTTCCGCACATGAGTTTCGTCATTGGCGACGACCACGCGAACTTCCTGAAGACACGTTACGAGGCCCTCAAGCCGAACACGCTCTTCCGCAGCATGGAGTACTCCGAAGACCAGGCCCGTATCGCCCAGTGGGCTCCCCTGATCGTCAAGGGCCGCGACGCCAAGCAGCGCGTTGCCGCTACCCGCGCGGCGGAAGGCACCGACGTCGACTTCGGCGCCTTGACGCGTGAGTTGACCACCTATCTGCAAAGCAGCGGCGCGGAGGTCAACTACGGCCACGACGTCACCGACGTCGAGCGGGCGTCCGGAGGCGGCTGGAACCTCTCCATCAAGCACCGCAAGTCCGGTGAGCACGGCCGGATCCACGCCAAGTTCGTCTTTGTCGGAGCTGGCGGCGGCGCGCTGCACCTCCTGCAGGCATCGGGCATTCCGGAAAGCAAGGGCTACGGCGGGTTCCCGGTATCCGGCCAGTTCTTCCGCTGCACGGATGATTCGATCACTTCCCAGCACAGCGCCAAGGTGTACGGCCAGGCTTCGGTAGGCGCGCCTCCGATGTCCGTGCCCCACCTGGACACCCGCTTCGTCAACGGCAAGCGTTCGCTGCTCTTTGGACCGTACGCCGGTTTCTCCACCAACTTCCTCAAATCCTCCAGCTACTGGGACCTGCCCCTGTCGATCCGCCCGGGAAACATCATTCCCATGCTGGCGGTCGCCAAGGACAACATGGACCTCACGGCCTACCTCATCAAGGAAGTGGCCAAGCGCCACGAGGCCAAGGTGGAGTCGCTCCGGGAGTACTACCCGGAAGCAAAAGGCGGAGACTGGGAACTCATCACCGCCGGGCAGCGTGTACAGATCATCAAGAAACACCCGCAGAAGGGTGGTGTCCTGCAGTTCGGCACCGAGGTCATCGCATCGCGCGACGGTTCCATCGGTGCCTTGCTCGGCGCCTCCCCTGGAGCGTCCACAGCCGTTCCCATCATGATCGAGCTGCTCCAGAAGTCCTTCCCCAAGAACTTCAAGGGCTGGCAGTCCAAGCTCAAGGACATGATGCCCGGCTACGGCGTCAAGCTCAACGAGAACCCCGAGCTCGCTGCCGAGCTCGAGGCGAGCACGGCGCGCTCCCTGCAACTCGACGGGGCCAACGCCCTCAAGAGCTAGGCAACTGAAGAGGCTGCGGCCGGTTCCCGTCAGCCGAAGGAATCCGTACTCCAGGAGACGATGACTGACATGTTCCGCTTGGCCAGATTGTCCCTGGGTAACCGTGCATTGATCGCGCTGATCACCGTCTTTGCGGCGGTGTTCGGCGTGATCACCATGGGGTCGTTGAAGCAGGAACTCATCCCGTCGATCGAGTTCCCCCAGATCACCGTGGTGACGTCCATGCCGGGGGCTTCTCCGGAAGTCGTGGACAAGCAGTTGAGCCAGCCGCTGGAAACGGCGCTGAACAGTGTGGAGGGCCTGGAGTCCACCACCTCCACGTCCCGCAACGGCGTTTCGCAGATCACCATGGTGTTCGCCTATGGTTCCAACCTCGACCGCGCGCGGAACCAGATTGACCGTGCCATCTCGAATGCCAAGCGGGTCCTGCCGGCAGATGTGGAACCGCAGTCCATTGCGGGCAACATCAGCGACTTCCCGATCGTTTTCCTCGCGGTATCATCCGACAAGCCGCTCAGTGAGCTCAACGCGGACCTGCAACGCCTGAGTGTCCCCCGCTTGCAGAAACTCGACGGCGTCCGCGGAGCCGAGGTGACGGGCGGCGCCAGCCAGCACATCCTGGTCCAGCCCCGCCCCGCGGAGCTCGCGGCAGCCGGCGCCTCCGTCCAGGCCATCAGCGACGCCCTGAAAAACAACGGGGCACTGGTTCCGGTGGGCACCATCGAGGACCAGGGCAAAACCCTGTCCCTGCAACTCGGCAGCCCGGTGGATTCCGTGGACGTCATCAAGGGCCTTCCCTTGGCGGGCGGCGGGAGCTCCGCAACGATCGGCTCAGTGGCCGACGTCAGCATCGAGGATGATGCGCCAACCTCGATCACCCGCACCAACGGCAAACCCACGCTGGCCCTGTCAGTGACCAAGAAGCCGGAAGGCGACACGGTGGCGATTTCCCATGCCGTGCGTGACGCAATCGGCCCGATGGAAGCCGAGTTGGGCAACAATGCCTCGTTCACGCCCGTGTTCGACCAGGCACCCTTCATCGAAAAGTCCATCAAGGACCTCACCACCGAGGGCCTGCTGGGCCTGGGCTTCGCCGTCGCCGTCATCCTCGTGTTCCTGATGTCCGTACGGTCCACGCTGGTGACTGCGGTGTCCATTCCGCTTTCCTTGTTGATCACGTTCATCGGGATCTCCGCCACGGGGTACTCGCTGAATATCCTCACCCTCGGAGCCCTGACCATCGCGATCGGGCGTGTGGTGGATGACTCGATCGTGGTGATCGAGAACATCAAGCGCCACCTCAGCTACGGGGAAGACAAACTCACGGCGATCCTGACCTCCATCCGTGAGGTAGCGGGGGCCATCACGGCCTCCACCTTGACGACAGTCGCGGTCTTCCTCCCCATCGCATTCGTGGGCGACCTGGCAGGTGAGCTGTTCCGTCCGTTCGCCTTGACCGTGACCATCGCCCTCCTGTCGTCGCTGCTGGTATCCCTGACGATCGTCCCGGTCCTTGCCTACTGGTTCCTCGCCTCACCGCGCCGGGGCGGGCAGGCTGCGGCCGGCCCCGAGGACGCCAGGACCGTCGCGGACAGGGCCCGGGAAGCTGAGCAGAAGTCCCGCCTGCAGCGAGGGTACTTGCCCATCCTTGCCACAACGCAGAAACATCCTGCGGCCACCCTTTCGGCAGCTGCGCTCATCCTGGTGGCGACGGTGGCCGCCACTCCGCTCCTGGCTACGGACCTGCTGGGCCGGTCCGGTGAGAACAGCATGACAGTCCGCCAGGTACTCCCTGCCGGCACCAGCCTGGAAGCGACCAGCAACGAGGCCGCCAAGGTCGAAGAAGCCCTGCGGGACCTGGAAGGCATCAAGGATATCCAGGCGACCTCCGGGAATGCGCAGACCGGCTTCGCTGCCCTGACCTCCACCGGCGCCTCGAACTCGACCTTCACGATCGTGACGGATGAGAAAGTAAATCAGAAACAGCTGCAGGACGACGTCAGGGCAAAACTCGAAGGCTTGCCCGGAAAGATCACCGTGGGATCCCAGCAGGGCGGATTCGGAACCTCGTCTACGGTGGACATCACCATCCGGGCGTCCAATTCCGCGGACCTGCAAAGCGCCAGCGACACCATGGTGAAGGCCATGGAAGGGGTACCGGGCAGCACGGAAGTTTCCACCAACCTGGCCGCCAGCCAGGCCGTTGTCCAGGTCCGGGTCGACAGGGCGAAAGCCGTGGCGGCGGGACTGACGGAGCAGCAGGTGGGAGCGGTCCTGGCCACCACGGTCAGCCCCATCCCGGCGGGTACGGTCCGGATCGGGACGAACGATTACCCGGTACAGATCGGAAAGGGTACGCGTTTCACCAGCATCGCCGCCGTCCGCGCCCTCCCGCTGCCCACACCCCGCGGCAGCATCACCCTGGAGTCGATTGCCTCGGTGGAGCAGGTGGAAACGCCGGTTTCAATTACCAGCAGCAACGGCCAGCGCACCGCAAGGGTGAGCGTCACGCCGTCGGGCTCCAACCTTGGCAGCGTCAGCGCCGCTGTCCAGGAGCGGCTCGCGGACGTCCAGCTGCCGGCGGGCGTCACGGCGACTGTCGGCGGTGCCACCACGCAGCAGGCAGAGTCGTTCCAGCAGCTGGGCCTGGCCCTGTTGGCAGCGATCGCGATCGTCTACGTCATCATGGTGGCCGCTTTCAAGTCGCTCATCCAACCGCTCATCCTGCTGGTGTCCGTGCCCTTTGCCGCCACCGGAGCAGTGGGCCTCCTCCTGCTGACCGGCGTACCACTTGGCCTGCCGTCCCTGATCGGGATGTTGATGTTGGTGGGCATTGTGGTGACCAATGCCATTGTGCTGATCGACCTCATCAACCAGTACCGCAAGCCGCACGACGGCAGCGCGGGCATGAGCGTAGCGGACGCCATTACGCATGGTGCACGGCAACGCCTTCGGCCCATCCTCATGACCGCCCTGGCCACCGTCTTCGCACTGACTCCCATGGCTTTGGGACTGACCGGCGGCGGGGGTTTCATTTCCCAGCCGTTGGCGATCGTCGTGATCGGCGGCCTGGTGTCCTCGACCGCCCTGACCCTGGTGCTTGTTCCCGTGCTCTACAAGCTGGTTGAAGGCCGCCGCGAGAAGAAGCAGCTCCTGAAGGATCTGCAGAACCGGCCCGCCGTCCGCCAGGGCAACGGCAACGGCAACGGCACCGGCTCTGACGAATTCCTCGACTGGACCACCGGGATGGTGCCCCGGGTCAGCGGACGTCGCGCCGCAGCCAACCCTGCGGAATAGCCGCACGGCGCCACTTGCAGTACCAGAAGGGCCGGGAATGATTCCCGGCCCTTCCCTGTTGCAGGAACTGATACATGCAAATGCATCTATTTTCAGGTACACTGGATTCATCGCCCGGAACCACGGGCAGGGAGAAAGGCACATCATGCAGATCGGCGTCTTCAGCGTCAGCGACATCACCACGGACCCCACTACCGGACGTACTCCCACCGAGCACGAGCGCATCAAGGCGTCGGTAGCCATTGCCAAGAAGGTCGAAGAAATCGGCATGGATGTCTACGCCCTCGGTGAGCACCACAACCGCCCGTTCTTCTCCTCGTCCCCCACCACCACGCTGGCCTACATCGCGGCACAGACTGAGCGCATCACGCTCTCAACGGCCACCACGCTGATCACCACCAATGACCCGGTGAAGATCGCCGAGGACTTTGCGATGCTGCAGCACCTCTCCGACGGACGCGTGGATCTGGTTCTGGGCCGCGGCAACACCGCCCCCGTCTACCCTTGGTTCGGCAAGAACATCCAGGACGGCATTGAGCTTGCCATCGAGAACTACAGCCTGCTCCGCAAGCTGTGGGATGAAGACACCGTCAATTGGTCGGGCAAGTTCCGCACCCCGCTGCAGAACTTCACCTCCACCCCGCGGCCGCTCGACGGCGTGGCCCCCTTTGTGTGGCACGGTTCCATCCGTACCCCGCAGATCGCCGAGGTTGCTGCGTACTACGGTGACGGGTTCTTTGCCAACAACATCTTCTGGCCGAAGGAACACTACCAGCAGCTCATCGGCCTCTACCGGGAGCGCTTCGAGCACTACGGACACGGTAAGGCAGACCAGGCAATCGTTGGCCTGGGCGGTCAGTTCTTCATGCGCAAGAACTCCCAGGACGCCGTCAAGGAGTTCCGTCCGTACTTCGACAACGCACCCGTGTACGGCCACGGACCGTCCCTGGAGGACTTCACGTCGCAGACGCCGCTGACAGTGGGCAGCCCCCAGGAGGTCATCGAGAAGACCCTGACCTTCCGTGAGTTCTTCGGCGACTACCAGCGTCAGCTGTTCCTGATCGACCACGCCGGACTTCCGCTGAAGACCGTCCTGGAGCAGTTGGACCTCTTCGGCGAGGAAGTCCTGCCGGTCCTGCGCAAGGAGTACGCAGCCCGGAAGCCCGCCCACGTTCCCGACGCCCCGACCCACGCTTCACGTGTTGCCACCGCCCTGGAGGCCAGCGTCGGCGAGTCGGCTCCGGCGGGGACTGCAGGTCAGGAGTCCTGATGTCCAGCCCGTCGGCCTCATCCGCCGTCCGTCTCGCCGCTGAAACCTGGGAGTCGCTTTTCCGCTCCCAGGTGGCGGTGATGCGGAAACTGCAGTCCGGCCCTGCCTTCAAGACCCTTCCGGTCAAGGAGTACGACGTCCTGTTTACGCTCTCCCGCTGCCCTTCCGGCCAGCTGCGCTTGAATGAAATCAACGACAAAGTCCTGCTGAGCCAGTCAAGTTTGAGCCGGTTGGTTGACCGGCTGGAGAAGCGCGGCCTGGTGGAGCGGACAACAGCTCCCGACGACGGCCGTGGAGTCCTGCTGTCCCTCACCGAAGCCGGACGTGAGTTGCAGAAGACGATCGGACGCGAGCACGTCCGTGACATCGCGCACCTGGTCGCTCCGGCCTTGACCGCCGACGAACAGCGCGAGTTGCTTCGCCTGACGGAGAAGCTCCGCGCGTCCGTCGCGGGCCACTAGCCGGCTGCACTGCGCCTAGCGCAAGGTGATGAGTTGCCCGGGGTCTTCCCCGGGCAACTCGCCGTTAACGCCGGCGTTGACCTTCAGGGTTTTCAGCGTGAGGCTTCCCCCTACGGTGGAGAGGAACGCGGTGTCGGAGGAATCCCTGCCGGCAGTGATCCGGAGCATGGACCGGCGCGGGGCCAGGCCCGTGGGATCGATGACATGCCAGCCACCATCGATGTAGGCCTCGGCCACGGCGTGGAAATCCATGGGGCTCAGGCCAGGGGCATACACCGCAGCCAAGCGGGCGGGGACGTCCTTGGACCGCAGCAGGGCGATGGCAAGATGCGCGAAGTCACGGCATACACCCCGCCGGTGAAGGAGGGTCTCCACGGCACCGTCCGTCCCCCTGGAGGATCCGCTGACGTAGCGGAGCTCGCCATGGACCCAGTTCCGCACTGCTGCCAGGAGTTCGGCTCCCTGCAGGTTCCCGAACTCGGCGTAGGACGTGGGAAGCAGCCTGTCCGACTCGGCATACCGGCTGGGCCGGACGTAGCGGATGAGTTCCATGGGTTCGGATGTATCTGCGACTCCCGTGCCCACCACTGTGGCGTGGTAGTCGACCGTGACCTCGCTGGGTTCGGTGAACTCCATGTAGTGGAACCGTCCGCCGTGGTGGTCGGCAAGCTCAGCGTACGGAACGTCCTGCCCGTCGCACGTGATGGAAAGCGTCTCGGCCAGGGAGTCGTAGCCGGGGTTGTTGGCCACGGCAATGGCCATGGCGACCTTGGTATTCGCTGCGGTCTTGAAAACGAGCTTGGCGGCTACGTTGCGTTCCATTAATCTCCGGGTTGGTTGCGGCGGGACAGCCCCCGTGCCGCCGTGCGTGGACCGGCCGACATCGGGACTATAGATCGGCCTTCAGAGACAGTAGCATCCACTGGACGCTTGGGAATCCGGACGCGGGACACCCCGGAACACGCACAGGACTAGGCTGAAGGCATGGATTCCGACGACAGCCTTCCCACCATGTCCGCCGTGGACATCGCCGACTGGCGTTTGCGGACGTTCGCCCTGTACCACCACGTGCGTGAGTTGGCCGTCCGGGATCCTTTCGACGCCCACAATTACTGGCGGCAGGAACGCGACCGCATGTTTGGAACACATCCGGCCTCGGCTTTGACGGATACCGCGAAAGCTTCCTTCTCCGGCCTCAAAACTGCGGACTACGACCCCGCCTTCCGGCTGTATGTCCCGTTGTCGCCCGAGGGTGCCGGCCAGGAAATGAACGTGAACACGGGCACGGACGGAGTTGTACCCTTCATCAGGATCGGCACCTTTGAGCTTCCCCGGCTCGGCTCCCTGGCTGCCTGGCGCCTGCGCAGCTATGGCGGCGGAATCTTCGTTCCCTTCCGGGACGCCACCGCGGGCAAGGACGGCGGCAGCTACGGCGCCGGACGCTATCTTCTGGACACCATCAAGGGCGCATACCACGGCGTGCGCCAGGGCACCGGGGAACAGGAGTTCGTGCTGGACTTCAATTTCGCCTACAACCCCTCGTGCGCGTACAACGAAGCCTGGGCGTGCCCCCTCGCGGGTCCGGCCAACCGGCTCTCTGAGGAGATCCCTGTTGGAGAGTTGTACACCGGCTAACCTTTCGCGTTGGCTAGCCAGTCAGGCCGGCTGCAGCGGCAAGGGAGAGGCAGGCAATGGCCGTCAGTATCGTCAGGGGTGCCACGATCAGGCCAAAGACGGCGTAACCCTTCCATGCGATCAGCACATTCATCCGCTTCAGGCGATCGTGCCACAGCAGTGTCGCCAGCGATGCCCAGGGAGCCACAAGGGGTCCGGCATTGACTCCGACCAACAAAGCGGCCATTCGCAGGGGGCTTTCCGCCAGCGGTTCGGCGAGCAAGTAGGCCGGCAGATTGTTGACGACGTTTGCACCCAGGGCACCTGTCAGCGCTAATCTCAGCAGGTCCGGGAATCCCTCACCCTGGCCTGCGGCTTCTCCAAGCAGCGACGATGCCCCAAGGTATTGGGCGGCCTCGACCACCAGGAAGAGTCCGCAGGTGAAGAGCAGCAGGGACCACGGAACCAGGGCCACCTTCAGTGCTTTGGGGCGGCGAACAGCGAACGTGACCAACAGAACGGCTGCGGCGGTCGTGGCTGGAATCCAGATCGCTGTTCCCGATACCAGTGCGGGCAACAGCAGAACCAACACCACCGCGCTGACGGACAGCAACACGCGGTCTCCGGCAGCCTTGGACGGCCCAGTGGTCTTGGACGGCCCAGTGGCCTTGGACGGCACAATGGTCTTGGACGGCCCAGGGGTCGCAGGAGCAGAAGCATTGCGTGGGTAGGCCCTGCGCAGGTCGCGGCGGAAGACAACGGCAATGAATGCCATTGGCACCAGGACCGCGGCCAGGGACGGCGCCCACATCAATTGCGCGAACTGCGCTGGACTGATGCTGCCCAGGTGGTGCTGTGCCAGGAGGTTGGTCAGGTTCGACACCGGCAGCAACAGGCTAGCCGTGTTGGCCAGCCACACCGTGGTCAACGCGAACGGCAGGACCGGCAGGCCTGCCTGCTTTGCCACGGTGACCACCACGGGGGTGAGGAGGACCGCCGTCGTATCCAGCGACAGAAAAATGGTGCTCACCGCAGCGAAGAATGCCAATAACAACCACAGCAAAACGCTGCTTCCACGTCCCCACCGGCCCAAGCGCCGTGCGATCCACTCGAAGGCGCCGGCCTCGCTGACGAGCTCGGTCACCACGGTCATGGCAACGACGAAGCCGAGAATGGGTGCCACCCGGTCCACGAGGACCGCCACTTCATGCCAGGGCAGGATACCCGCGGCAACGGTGACCCCACCGGCCACCAGCAGGACCAACCCGAAGATCGCCAGACGCATGGACTGGATTCTAAACCCACGGCACGGCTCTTCGCCCACGGCCCGGGTTCTTCGCTGTCGGCCAGGAGAATGCGTCATGGCATCGTAAGCAATGGGCCCACCGCCAGAGCCCGTGGAAGCCTAGCCTTGAAGCATGAACAGACTCCTCTTCCGGCCGCGGACCCAGCGGATGCTCGTCGCCGTTGCGGCGGCGGCAATCCTTGGATTGCTGGTCGCCGGGGCAGCACTGTTCCAGCCCTGGCGGCTCTTCACGAGCAGTGCCGTGGACGAAGCGCCGCCGGGAGTTTCGGCGCCCGCAGCGGTTGATACTTCGGCCTCCGGCGCCGAGGCGGCCATCCCTGCAGAAGCGCAACAAACCCCCGTACCGGTTGTGGTTGGTACCGGCGCATTCCAATCGCAGGAACATGCAACCAGTGGCACCGCCCAGCTGCTGAAGCTCGCGGACGGCAGCCATGTTCTCCGCCTGGAGAACCTGGCCAGCAGCGATGGGCCCGACGTCAAAGTGTGGCTGAGCAGCCTGCCAGCCGGCGGCGATTGGTTCAAATACCGGTCGGGGCGCTATGTTGACCTCGGCGCTGTCAAGGCCACCCATGGCAACCAGAATTACGCCATTCCTGCGGGCACCGATGTCTCGGGGCTGGCCTCTGTTGTCCTGTGGTGCGATCGGTTCAGCGTCGCCTTCGGATCCGCTCCGCTTGCTTAGCACCGCGTCGGAGGACGTAGGATGTCTCCATGACGTCCCTCTCCCCCCGCCGCATCGCACGCGTCCGTCCCCTTGATCCCACCACGCCGGACGAGCAGTTCTTCGTGGCCAATGATGCCCGGGACTTCGACTCGGATGCCGGCAGGAGCTGGACTGTCATCGAGACCCCCTTTCCCGGATCACGGGCCAACGCTCCAGGCCCTGCCCGGGCCGGCTGGGACATCGGCGCAGTGGTGGACCAGAAGATGTTCACTTTCCTTGCCCCTTCGGTACCGGTCAATGTGTTCGGGATGGCCCACAACACGGGGCAACCCGGGCGGGACCTGCCACCGCAGGCTTTCCACAAGGCGGCTTCCAGCGTGATCGGCCCGGACGAAGCCATCCAGCTGGGCCACGGGGCGGGCCACGTGGACCCGGAAGCCGAACTGACGATCGTCGTCGGCCGCACAGCCCGGGGATTGACCATGGAAACGGCCCGCGACGCGATCCTTGGCTTCACCATCGGTAATGATGTCTCCGCCCGTGACCTGCAAAAAACAGACGAGTTGTGGATCAGTGCCAAGAGCCAGGACACCTTTACGCCCGTTGGGCCGTGGATCGTCACGGACCTGGACGATTCGGACCTGGCCATCGGCATCATCCACAACGGCAAGGAACTGCAGGCGGCCAGTTCGGCCGACCTCGGCTGGAAAGTGGACGAGATCCTGGTCTACCTGACCGCCTTCATGACCCTCCAGCCGGGCGACCTGGTGCTGACGGGCTTCCCGGCAGAATGTGCCCGGATCCGCCCCGGGGACGTGGTGGTGTGCCGTGTGGAGGGCATCGGAGAGCTGCGCAACCCGGTCACTGGGGCCTCGTGGGAAAACCAGGGCGCATAGTGTGACAGGCTTAAGGCATGGAGACAGCCGCGGACGCCACTGGACTGCGCCCGTCTCCCTCGGATAGCCCAGCAGCGAAACTGCTGCGCAAACGGCACAGGGGCATCCTCAAATACCCCGTGGTCCGCCAGCTCATCCGGTTTACGGGGGTGGGCATCATCTGTACCGCCGGTTCGCTGGCCATCTACGCCGTGCTCCGGCCCTGGATCGATCCCCAACTGGCCAACGCGATCGCCCTTATCCTGACGTCACTGATGAACACAGCCCTGAACCGCCGCGTGACCTTCAAGATCTCCGGGAGCAGGAAGCGGACCCAGGACCATGTGAACGGGCTGATCGTCATCGTCATTGCCCTGGTCATCACCGGCGGCAGCCTCGGGGTCCTGCACCTCGTCAGACCCGAAGCGACGGTCACTGAAGAACTGTGGACCACCACATTGTCCGGGTTCCTTGCCACCGCTGTGCGGTTCACGCTCCTGCGCCACTGGATCTTCCGCCGCGCCCGCCACATCTAACGGCTCACCCAACTGAGTCGCATTTGTGCGCGTTTTGAGGGGTCAAAACGCGCACAACTGCGACCTAGTTGGGGTGGTGGGCCAGGTTCCTGACGCGCCCGACGGCGGTTTCCACGGCAACCGCTGCTTGCTCAAGTTCTGCAGCGGTAACGGCAGAGGTAAAGCTGAAACGTACAGCGGTCTGCGCCGTTCCAGGATCCAGGCCGAGCGCCAACAGCACCGGCGAAGGTGCATCCGATCCGGCCGCGCAGGCCGACCCGCTGGAACACACCACGCCGAGCCGTTCGAGTTCCAGCAGGACCGACTCGCCGCTGGTTCCCGGAAAGCAGAAGGATGCCACCGACGGCAGCCGCTTCACAGGATGCCCCGTCAACACAGCTCCCGGGACTTTCGCGA
Source organism: Paenarthrobacter sp. NCHU4564 (assembly GCF_052156435.1). Classification (NCBI taxonomy): domain Bacteria; kingdom Bacillati; phylum Actinomycetota; class Actinomycetes; order Micrococcales; family Micrococcaceae; genus Paenarthrobacter; species Paenarthrobacter sp. NCHU4564. Next base: position 220,871 of record NZ_JBQLIS010000006.1, on the reverse strand, counting down.
GGATCGCTTCAATGAACCGGTCCCGCATTCCGGCAACCTGGCTTGCCGCAGTGCTTTGTTCGGCGTGGCTGAGCGTCAACGCCGTCGAGAGTGCTACCGCTCCGGCCACATTCTCAGTGCCCGAGCGCTTGCCACGTTCCTGGCCACCGCCGTGGACCAGTGGTTCCAGGCGCAGCCGGCCTCTGGCAAACAGCACCCCTGAGCCCTTCGGCGCCCCGAGCTTGTGGCCTGAAAGGCTGAGGGCATCCACGCCAAGGGCTTTGGTGTCCAGGGGCAGCCATCCGGCAGCCTGGACGGCATCGGTATGGAAGGGGACATCCAGTTCATGCGTCACCGCCGCCAGTTGGGCCACAGGCTGGACCGTTCCTACCTCATTGTTGGCATACATGATGCTGACCAATGCGGTTTCCGGACGAAGTACTGCCCGCAGGGCCTCCGGTGTGACCAGCCCGTCCCCGTCCACCGGCACCACGTCCACGGCGAAGCCATGGACCCGTTCCAGGTACCGGGCCGATTCCTCCACCGCCGGATGTTCGACGGCGCTGATCACCACCCGGTTCAACGCCGGGTCTGCGGCCTTCCGGGCCAAGGCGATGCCCTTGACGGCAAGGTTGTCCGCTTCCGTGCCTCCGGAGGTGAAGGTCACCTCGCCGGAGCGGCAGTTCAGGACATTCGCGACGGCGGACCGCGCCCCCGCGAGCGCTGTCGCCGCCGCTTGGCCCAGGCTGTGGTGGCTTGAGGGGTTGCCGAACTCACCGCTGAGGTAGGGCCACATGGCCTGGAGCACTTCCCTGCGGACGGGTGTGGTGGCAGCTGCGTCCAGGAAAATCACGGCTGGTTCAGTTCGAGTTCGACGTCCAGGCCCAGGTCAAGGGCAGTGACGCTATGGGTGAGGCCGCCAACGGAGATCACGTCCACGCCGGTCGCCGCGATTTCCGCGACAGTGTGGAGGTTGACGTTTCCGCTGGCCTCCACCATGGCCCGGCCGTCGACCTGCTTGACGCCCGCGCGGAGTTCGTCGGTGGTGAAGTTGTCCAGCATGATCGTGTCCACCCCGGCGGCAAGGACGGGCTCGATCTGTTCGGCGCGGTCCACCTCCACTTCGAAGTGGGTGGTGTGGCCCAGTTGGTCCTTGGCAGCAAGCAGCAGCCCGGTAAGTTTGGCGGAGTCTCCTCCTGTCATGACGGCCAAGTGGTTGTCTTTGGCCAGGACGGCGTCGGAAAGGCTGTAGCGGTGGTTCGCTCCCCCGCCGCAACGCACGGCGTAGCGTTCCAGCACCCGGAGCCCGGGCGTAGTCTTTCGGGTGTCGGTGATCCTGGCGCGGGTACCTTCCACCAAGCGCACGAATTCGGCAGTTTTCGTGGCTATGGCACTCATGCGCTGAACCAGGTTCAGGCCCACCCGCTCAGCCAGCAGTACTGAACGCGCGCGTCCGCTGACCCGCGCGAGGTGGGTACCGGCGTCGAACGTTTCACCGTCGGCGAGCAGCAACTCAACGTCGGTGTCCGGGTCAATGAGCTTCATCGCGTCACGAAACACCGTTCCGCCGCTCAGGACACCGGGAACGCGCGCGTTCAGGACGGCGGTGGCTCGGGCGTCTGCGGGGATGAGCAGCTGCGAGGTGATGTCTCCGTTGGGTGCGTCCTCGGCGAAGGCCCGCTCCAGGATGTCCCGGACAGCTGCGGCGGGGAGGGTCAGGTTAGTCATGGACGAGGCTCGCTTTCCGGCTCATGGTGTCACGCTTGTCAAAATGGTCGACGGCGGCTGGTTCGGTCACGCTGTCGCTGCGGTAGTGCGCCCCCAGGGACCCACGCCGCTCCCGGGCGGCCCGGACAAGCAGTTGCGCGGCCAGCAGCAAATTGGCGTCCTCGTGCTCCCGCGGATCCAAGGAACCGGCACCGACCAAGGGCAAAACATCCTCAGCCCAGCCATCGAGAACAGCCTCGGCTTCCGCCAGCAACACCCCGTTCCGCAGGACCCCGGCCTTGGCAGTCATAAGTTGCTGGAGGGCCAGTCGAGAGAAATCCGCAGGAGAAGGCAGTCCGCCCGCACCAAGCGGTGCTGGAGGCCCCGAAAGCGCCGTTGTCGCGTGAGCGGCCGAACCGGCCGCCGAGCTTGCGAGGCGATCGCCGGTGCGAGCCGCGAGCGCAGGCGCCGAGGGGCCTGCAGCGCCGCGGTCGCCGGAGACGAACCCCGCCACGGCACGCCGCGCAAACACGAGCCCTTCAAGCAAGGAATTACTGGCCAGTCGGTTGGCGCCCTGCACACCGGTACACGCAGCCTCACCTGCGGCGTACAAACCAGGCACCGACGTCCGGCCGAACAGGTCCGTCACCACTCCACCCATCCAGTAGTGCGCTGCCGGTGCTACGGGAACGGGTTCGGTGGTCCAGTCGATACCGGTTTGCCGGGTCCGGTGGCTGATGGTCGGGAAGCGTTTCTCGAGGAAGCCTTCGCCGCGCTCTTTCTCGGTCACCGTGGCGTCCAGGTAGACGTGTCCGTTGGGGTCGCCGAGGGCGGCCAAGTGCAGGGCGATGCTGCGGGATACCACATCGCGCGGGGCGAGCTCGGCGTCGGGGTGGTAATCGCCCATGAACCGCTGGCCGTTGGCGTCCACCAGGACGGCCCCTTCACCCCGGACGGCTTCAGAGATCAGCAGGGGGTCGGCGCCTGCGGCAGCATGCTGCATTCCGGCCTGGGGAACCAGGCAGGTGGGGTGGAACTGGAAGAATTCAAGGTCTGCAACGGCAGCTCCGGCCCGCCACGCGAGGGCCAGGCCGTCCGCGGTGGCAACCGAGGGGTTGGTTGTCTGCGCAAAGAGCTGTCCGGCACCGCCGGTGGCCAGCAACACGGCGTCCGCGGCAAGGGCAACCTCATGGCCCTCGTGCAGGTAGGTCAGACCGGAAATGCGGCCTTCGGGACCGGTTGTCCGGAGCAAGGAGGTGGCGAAAGCTCCACTGACCACGCGGATACGCCCTGCCGCCTCGAACTCCAGGACGCTCCCGATCAACGCAGCTGCCACCTTGGCACCGGTGGCATCCCCGCCGGCGTGCAGGATGCGCGGCGCCGAGTGGGCGGCTTCGAGCCCCAAGGCGGGGTCGCCGTCGTCGTCCAGGTCGAAACGCACCCCGAAGCGTTCCAAGCCGACCATGTCCAGTCGGGCCTCGGTGCACAGCACCCGCACGGCCTCGGGGTCGCAATGGCCCGCGCCGGCCTTCAGGGTGTCGGCGATGTGGGCGGCCACCGTGTCACCTGGGGCTGGTTCCGGCAGGACCGCCGAAATCCCGCCTTGGGCGAACCAGGTGTTGCTGTCCGCCAACGTGCCCTTGGTCAGGAGGACGACGGCGGCGCCCGCCTCCGCGGCCAGCAGCGCGGCGTAGAGGCCTGCGATGCCGCTCCCCACAACAATCAGTCGCTGCGCGGGTGGGCCGGAAAGGCTCGACGGGAGGTGTGTCGAGGTCATGTGGGACTCGATTCGGCTAGTTGCGGTGAACCGGTATTCCTGTGCCGTGCTTGACGGCGCACGTTTATGCAGGCTTGGCGGCTAACATGCGCTCAAGGGCGATCTTGGCGTTGTCCTGCACGGCGTCGTCCACGGTGATGCGGTTGACGATGCGTCCTGCCACCAGTTCCTCAAGGACCCAGGCGAGGTAGCCGGGGTGGATGCGGTACATGGTGGAGCACGGGCAAATGACGGGGTCAAGGCAGAAAATGGTGTGCTGCGGGTTCTCCGCGGCGAGCCTGTTCACCATGTTGATCTCGGTGCCGATGGCGAACGTGGTGGGTTCGGTGGCTGCTGCGATGGCTTTCTTGATGAAGTCGGTTGAACCGGCGGAGTCTGCCGCGTCCACCACTTCCATGGGGCACTCGGGGTGCACAATCACGTTGACGCCCGGGAAGTCCTGGCGGGCCTTCTCGATCTGGCCGACGTTGAAGCGCTTGTGCACGGAGCAGAATCCGTGCCAGAGGATCACGCGTGAGTCCTGCAAGGTCTGGGCCTGGTTGCCGCCCAGTTCCTTGCGCGGGTTCCACATGGGCATCTGCTCCAGCGGAACACCAAGGGCCTTGGCGGTGTTGCGGCCCAGGTGCTGATCGGGGAAGAACAGCACCCGCTGGCCGCGTTCGAAGGCCCACTCCAGCACGATTTTGGCGTTGGAGGACGTGCAGACGATTCCGCCGTTCCGGCCGCAAAAAGCCTTCAGTGCGGCGGAGGAGTTCATGTACGTGACGGGAATGACCGGCACCCGGCCGTGCTCATCGGCGTCGGTTCCGAAAATCTCCTCCAGCTGTTCCCAGCACTCTTCCACGGAGTCTTCGTCCGCCATGTCCGCCATGGAGCAGCCTGCGGCCAGGTTGGGCAGGATGACAGCCTGTTCGGGCGTGGAGAGGATGTCCGCGGTCTCGGCCATGAAGTGCACGCCGCAGAAGATGATGGCCTCGGCGTCCGGCCTGGTGAGGGCGGCATTGGCGAGCTGGAAGGAGTCACCCACGAAGTCCGCGTACTGCACCACTTCGTCACGCTGGTAGAAGTGGCCCAGGATCACGGCACGGTCGCCGAGGGTTTCCTTCGCGGCGCGGATTCGCTGGTCGAGCTCGGCCTCGGAAGCCAGCTTGTACTCTTCGGGGAGCTGGCCCTGGCGTGGCGTCGCCTGCGGGGCGACGTCGGCGCTGGAGGCACCCGGGCCGTACGCCGGGACTCCGGCAAGGGCCTCGGCGAGGTCGTACTCCCACGGACCCTTCGCGAGTGCGGGGCTGCAGGTGGCTCCGGCAGCGGAAAGGCCCTTCTCGGCTTCCTCGCGGGTGATCAGCTGAACGGCAGTGTTGACGCTGCTCATGGTGTACTCCTGTTGTCTGGCCCGAGGCCGGGCGTGCCGGTGAAGCGGTAGAGGCGTGGCGGACGGTGTTTTCCGCCCTGCAGGTATTCACCGGTTTCTTCGATGTCCGGTGTGGCTTTGATGTGGCGGCGGAAGTTTGCCGGGTCCAACTGCCGGTCCAGGACGGCTTCGTAGACCTCACGGACCTGGGCGAGCGTGAAGTACTCCCCCAGCAGGTGGTAGGCGATGGACCCGTAGGCCATTTTGTTGCGCAGCCGCCAGAGGGCGTAGTCCACGATCGCGTTGTGGTCGAAGGCGAGCTCGCCCACCCTGTCCGCGCGGAACCACTTCACGTTTTCGGATTCGTCCGCCAGGGCTGCTTCGGTGGGCTGGACGAGCGCCCAGTACACAATGGACACCACGCGCTGGCTCGGAGAGCGGTGCACTCCGCCGAATGCATAGAGCTGTTCCAGGTAGTTCGGAGCCAGGCCCGTTGTTTCCCGCAGGTTCCGGGAGGCTGCGTCCTGAAGGGACTCATCGTGGGACAGCGGCCCGCCCGGGAGCGCCCATTGGTCCTTGTACGGCTCACGGATGCGGCGGACCAGCGGCAGCCAAAGGGTGGGGCGCCCGGTCTTCTCGCTGGGCCTGAGGGCAAAAATCACCGTGGATATGGCCAACGACGGCGGTGCGAGCCGCCGCTCTGCGACGTTGGCTGAGTTGACGTTCACGGCGTTCACCTCGCTTCTTCGCCGCTGGAACCATCAGTTCCGGTTTAGTTAAAGTCAGATTGACTAGAACTAATGGTACGACTCGGGAGGCCAAGCGCAAAATGCTTTTCGTCACACAGGCTTGGCGGCCGACTCCATGAGCGGCAGGGTGCGTCCCTGGATGTGGCTGTTGAGGACGATCACCGATGAACAACGGACCACCGACTTAGTGGCAATCATGGCATCGAGCACCCTCTGCATATCCGGGTTGGAGCGGGCCGCAATCCGGACCATGAGGTCCGAGTTCCCCGTGACCGTATGGACTTCTATGATCTCCGGGATCGCACTGAGGCTCTCAATGATGGCGTCATGCCCGATTTCCTGCGTGATGGTCACCGAACAGAAGGCCACCACGGGAAAGCCGAAGTTGGCAGGGTCCGGTTGCGGCACCCAGGAACCGATGACACCGTTTTCAATCATCCGGTCAATCCGGGACTGCACCGTTGCCCGTGCCACCTTCAGCACACGGGATGCCTCCAGCACGGAGGATCGCGGCGAATCCGTGAAGAAACGTACAATTTTTGCATCAAGAGCATCGACCAGCATCAAAGTTCCTGTCCCCGGGGAGCCATACCCATCACATCGCTACTGTGAAAAGTGATGTATCTTACAAACTGCGAGAATTATTCCACGGCTCTTGCTGCGTCGTCGACGCTCCGCTTGCCCGGCCCAAGAGGCCGGCGCGGCACAACCACGTATGAAATCCATAGAAGGTAGACACGTATGACAACGAAGTCCATCGCGGCTCCTGCGACTGCGCCCGGCCTCGGCCATTCACTCAAGCCACGCCAGCTCACCATGATGGGCCTTGGCAGCGCCATCGGAGCCGGGCTGTTCCTGGGCTCCGGCGCGGGGGTCCAGGCAGCCGGTCCCGCAGTCCTCATCTCCTACCTGGTGGCGGGAACCCTGATCATCCTGGTGATGTGGGCCTTGGGCGAGATGGCAGCGGCCAACCCCAACAGCGGCGCCTTCTCCGTTTATGCGGAAAAAGCCATGGGTAAAACGGCCGGTGGCACCATCGGCTGGCTCTGGTGGCTGCAGCTGGTGGTGGTCATTGCCGCTGAGGCCCTGGGCGCAGCCGGTCTGCTGTACTCCGTGTGGCCCGTCATTCCGGTCTGGGTCCTTGCCTTGGTGTTCATGGTTGTCTTCACCGGCATCAACCTGGTGGGAGTCCGGAACTTCGGTGAATTCGAGTTCTGGTTCGCCATCCTCAAAGTGGCAGCAATCGTAATCTTCCTGTTGATCGGCGCAGCCCTGCTCCTTGGCCTGCTTCCCAACGTCGCATCCCCCGGACTGTCCGGCTTCGCAGATTTCGCCCCCAACGGACTCAGCGGCATTGCTGCGGCGTTGTTCGTGGTGATCTTTGCCTTTGGTGGCACCGAGATCGTCAGCGTGGCCGCCGCCGAGACGGAAAACCCCGCCCACAGCGTCGGTAAGGCCATCCGCACGGTGGTGTGGCGCATCCTCGTCTTCTACATCGGCTCCGTGTTCGTCATTGCAGCGGTCCTCCCCGTCGGCTCCGACGGCCTCAAGTCCCCGTTTGCCGGGGTGCTGGACCTGGCCGGCATCCCGGGGGCCGGCGCGGCGATCACCCTGGTGGCCGTCGTAGCGCTGCTTTCGGCACTGAACGCCAACCTGTACGGCGCGTCCCGCATGATCTTCTCCTTGTCCGAACGTGGCGAAGCCCCCCGCTTCCTGTCGCGGCTGAGCGGCGCCAAGGTGCCGGTTGCCGCCGTCGGGATTTCCGTGGCGTTCGGGTTCGCCGCAACCGTCCTGGAGTTGCTGTTCCCCGAAATGGTGCTCCCGGCGCTCCTGAACCTCGTGGGCTCCACCTGCCTGGTGGTGTGGGGTACGGCACTGGTGTCCCAGCTCATCCTCCGCCGCCGCGCCGACCGCGACGGCACGGAACTTCCGCTCCGGATGAAGGGCTTCCCGGTCCTGACCATCGTGGGACTGGTACTGCTGGGAATCATCTTCGCTGTTGGCTTTGCGAACCCGGAAAGTGCGGTACAGCTGTTCGGCACCACGGCTCTGATCCTTGTGATCGCCCTCGGATGCTTCCTCAACGCCCGCGCGAAGGCCGGGAAGGTTGGCAGCACCGCCAAGTAGCGGCTTGTCAGATGAAATCAAGAGGCTCTTTGCAGTTTGTTCTGCAAGGAGCCTCTTTTTCTCTTCAGTTTGTACAATGTGTTTGCTTCAAACTGGGCTGATTGCGCACCGCCACTTTTGGTGATTACTGTCACAGCCATGACAAGCATTCCTGTGATTGCCGCCGTCGAGGATGACGCGGCCCCGCTCACGCACCACCAGTTGCGCGAGCTTTACACGCTGATGGCATCCGTCCGCCACCTGGACACGGCCGCCGTCGCCTGGCAGCGCCAGGGAATCATTCCCGGCTACGCGCCGGAGCTCGGCCAGGAAGCGGCCCAGGTCGGCAGCGGCTACGCCGTGGACCTGAGCCGGGACTTCGTCTTTCCGACCTACCGTGAGATGGGCGTGGCCCGGGCCATGGGCGTGGACATGGTGGGCTATATGTCCACCCACAAGGCAACGTGGCACGGCGGAATGTACAACCCCGTGGAATCCCGTTTCGCTCCCATCCAGGCAGTGGTGGCAGGGTCGGTCCTGCACGCCGTCGGCTGGGCCCACGGCCAGACCCTGTCCGGCGGGTCCGGCGTCGCCATCACGTACTTTGGGGATGGCGCTTCCTCCCAGGGCGACGTCCACGAGGCCATGAATTTTGCTGCGGTGATGAAGGCGCCCGTGGTCTTCTTTGTCCAGAACAATGGCTGGGCCATTTCCGTACCCACCGAACGACAGGTAGCAGGCGGTTCCGTTGCAGCCCGCGCCGCCGGTTACGGTGTCCCGGGCATCCAGGTGGACGGCAACGACGTCCTGGCCGTGTACGAAGCCACGCGTTCGGCCTTGGCGCACTGCCGCTCCGGCAACGGGCCCGTAGTCATCGAAGCCATGACCTACCGCCGCGGACCGCACTCCACCGCGGACGATCCCGGGCGATACCGCTCCCTTGAGGAAGAACGGCTCGACGCCGGCGAGGACCCCCTGGAACGGTTCCGCCGGACACTCCTGGCCGACGGCGTGGCGGACGAAGCCTTTTTCGCGGAGGCCGGGCGCCAGGCCCGGGAGGAAGAAGAAGCGATCCGCACGGCCATCGAGAACCTGGGACCGCGTCCCGGGGCCGAGATGTTCAGCCTGGTTTTCCAGGAACCCACACCCGCACTGCAGCACCAGGCCACCGCGTGGCGAAAGGAATCCGACCATGCCTGAGGCAATGACTGCCACCACCGTCGCGGCTCCGCGCGCCGCTTCCGGCACCGTGGAACTGCTGTCCATGCAGCAAGCCCTCAACCGCGCCCTGGACGACGTCCTGGCGGAGAACCCCAAGGCCGTGGTCTTCGGCGAAGACTGCGGAAAGCTCGGCGGCGTCTTCCGGATCACCGACGGCCTGCAGGCCAGGCACGGCGAAGACCGGGTCTTCGACACCCCGCTGGCCGAATCCGGCATCCTCGGCATGTCCGTGGGGCTGGCCATGGCCGGTTACCACCCGATTCCCGAGGTCCAGTTCGACGGCTTCGCCTACCCGGCCATCAACCAGATCATCTGCCAGATTGCCCGGATGAACTACCGCAGCCGCGGAACGTTGCCCATGCCCATCACGCTCCGCGTTCCCAGCTTTGGCGGCATCCGCGCCCCCGAGCACCACGGCGAAAGCCTCGAAGCCCTCTTCGCGCATGTTCCCGGCCTCAAAGTCGTCTCACCCTCCACGCCGCACGACGCCTACCACTTGCTTAAGTACGCAGCCACAAGGCCGGATCCGGTGATCTTCATGGAGCCAAAATCCCGGTACTGGCAGAAAGGTCCGGTGGACCTCACCACCGCCACGGCCCCGGACAGCGGAACCCACGACGCCGGTACGCACCCCGGCGGGAACCTGACCGGTGCCCGGATCGTCCGGGAGGGGCGCCACCTCACCCTGGTGGCCTGGGGTGCCATGGTCGCCCGGTGCCTGCAGGTGGCCGAACTGGCCGCTGAGGACGGAATCGACGTCGAAGTCCTGGACCTGCGGTGGCTCAAGCCCATCGATGCAGAGGCGTTGGCGACATCCGTCGCCAAGACGCGTCGCGCCGTCGTCGTGCATGAAGCTCCGTTGACCTCAGGCTTGGGCGCCGAAGTCGCCCAACTGATCACGCAGCACTGCTTCGACACACTGAAGGCGCCGGTGGAACGCGTCACCGGCTTCGACGTGCCCTACCCCTCCGGCGACCTGGAGGACGAATACATCCCCAACATCGACCGCATCCTTTATGGGATCCAACGCGTACTGGAGTATCGCCGTGGCTGAACTGTCCTTTCCCCTACCGGACCTTGGCGAAGGCCTCATCGAAGCAACCGTGCTGGACTGGCTCGTGGAACCGGGCCAACAGGTGGAACGCAACCAGCCGCTCGTTGAGCTGGAAACGAGCAAGTCGGCCCTCGAATTGCCCAGCCCGCAGGCGGGTAAAGTGGTGCGTATTCACGGCGAGCCGGGTCAGACCATCAATGTCGGCGAACCGTTGATTGTGTTCGAGGTCCCGGATGACACCGCCGGGATCGTGGGCACTGTTCCGAAGGACGAAGCACCCAAGCGCCGGGTCCGCCTGAGCGCCGTACCCGATGAGGACTGACATGATGACCGGCAGGCACACCGTGGAACAGCGGCACACCGTCGAAGGCACCGATCCAGGATTGTTCGTCGAAGTCCACCAACCTGCCACCGACGCCGGGCTTCGGCCTGTCCTGCTGATCCACGGCTTTTCATCCTCCAGCAAACTCAACTGGGTTGACAGCGGCTGGGTGGCAACGCTCCAGGGAGCCGGAAGGCGGGTGATCACCGTCGACCTCCCGGGCCACGGCCGAAGCCACTCCCCGGAGGACCTAGACTCCTACACCCCCAGCCGCATCCGGGCCGACCTGCTTCAGATCGCCATCGACGCCGGGGCACGCCCCCTGCGGGATGGAGACCCGGCCACCGGCCTGGACATCATCGGATATTCGTTGGGTTCCCGGCTCGCCTGGGAGTTCGCTGCCACGCAACCGGACCTGGTGCACCGGCTGGTGCTCGGTGGCCCCAGCGCCCAGGATCCGTTGGCCGCCTTCGACCTCGCAGCCGCCCAGAAGTACCTGGCCGACGGAACGCCCATTGAGGACGAGTCCACCGCGGGCTTGCTGAAGATGGCGGCGATGCTGCCCAGCAACAACCTGTTCGCCATGTTGTCCCTTATCGAGGCCATCAAGGGCGAGCCCTTTGACCCGGCCGAGGCGGCGCCGCACCTGCCCATCCTTCTGGTTGCCGGGGACAAGGACGAGCGTGCCCTCACCATGCCCCGGCTGGCCGCCATTGCCGGCAAAGCCGGAGCGCTGGTGGAAACGCTCGTCATTCCGGGCAGGACGCACACCAATGTGGTCACCAGCAGGGCATTCAAGGACGCGGCCGTGGAGTTCCTGGGCGTTTAGCCCTGGAGCCTGGGGGCGGCGGACTAGCGGGACAGCCGCTCAGCGTTGATGCTCATTCGCTGGAGCACGCTGACGGCCATGGCGTATTCGTCGATGCCGATGCCCAGGGACAGATCCTGCCTGGTGGCCTCCACCAGCCGCATGGCCTGGTGGTAGGTTTCCCGTCCGCGCTCCGTCAGGACGAGGCGTTCGTCCATCATGCTCAGCAAGCCCCTGCCGACCAGCGCCGCGAGGTCGCGTTCGCGCTGGTGGGCGGCATCGGTCCAGTACGGCCGCAGAACGGCGTCAAGTTCCTCGGGCCGCAAGGGTGCTTCGCCCAGGGCATTCAGCGCCTGCCACTGGGCGCGGCTGAGCTTGATCCGGGCCAGCGTGTAGTCCAACTGCGCCTCGAGTGCGGCGTCCAGCTTTTTGATCCAGTAACCAATGGGCTTGTCCACAGTGCCATGCTTCCAGCGGATCCCGCACCGGGCAAGGATGGGACGATAGGCTGGAAGCAGCGCCGGACAACGTGGAAGTGGGATAGATGGGCATGCGGTTCAGGGACCGGGCGGAGGCCGGGCAGCGCCTGGCTGAAGGACTCCCCCAGTTCAGGGAACGGCCCCATACGGTGGTCCTCGGACTGGCCCGGGGAGGCGTTCCCCTCGCAGCGGCAGCCGCCTCCGCTCTCTACTTGCCCTTCGGTGCGGTCCTTGTCCGCAAACTGGGCATCCCCGGCCGGTCCGAAACTGCCTTCGGAGCCCTCGCCTGGAGCCAGGGGGACGTTGTCCGCCTCATCAACCGTCCGCTGAAGGACCACATCCAGGCGCTGGGCATCAGTGAAGCTGCGCTGGAGGCCGTGGAAGCTCACGAACGGGCCGAACTGGTCCGGCGAGCGCGGGAATATCCGGGCGTAGACCACGATCTGCGGGGCAAGACCACCATTCTGGTGGACGACGGCCTGGCCACGGGAGCTACCATGCGGGCTGCCGTGGAGGCTGTGCGCTCGGCCGGGGCGCGAACGGTGGTGGCTGCCGTTCCGGTCGCTTCCCTGGAAGCTGCAACATCCCTTGGCCGGGTTTGCGATCTCGTCCACGCACTGCATATCCCCGGTAAGTTTAATGCCGTCGGTGCGTTCTATGAGCACTTTGAACAGTTGACGGACGCTGAGGTCATGAAGCAACTGGAAGGGGCATAGCCCTGCCGGACCATGCCCCTTCCCGTCGGCTGTCCGCCGGAGTTGCTAGTGGTGGACGCTGTACCCGAGGGGCCGGCCCTTGGTTTCCTTGGCCAGGATGACGCCCACCGCCGAGATAACGCAGAGGCCCATGATGTACAGGCCCACGGATCCCGACCACTTGGTGCCATCCAGCAGTGCCTGGGCGATGGTGGGCGCAAAGGCACCACCCAGGATCGCGCCCAATGCGTAGCCGATCGAAATGCCGGAATAGCGGACCTGGGGCGGGAACATCTCGGCATACATTGCGGACATGGGACCGTAGGACAGGCCCAGTCCGATGGTCAGCACGAAGAGCGCCACGCCATAGAGCCAGATGTCCCTGGTGTCGATCAGGGCGAACAGGGGCACCATCCATACGAAGACCAGGGCGTAGCCGGTGAGGAAGGTCTTCACGCGCCCGATCTTGTCAGACAGCCATCCGCCGACCATGGTGAAGATCAGCCATCCGAAGGAGGCGACGGTGGTGGCCAGGAGGATCTGGGGAGCCGGCATCTTGAGGGCACGGGTTGCGTAGGAGATGAAGAAGGCAATCAGCAGGTAACCTGCGGCGTTGTTGGCAATGAAGATCAGTGCCGCCAGCACCACCTCTTTGGTGTTGTGGCGGAACAGCTCGCCCAGGGGCGCCTTGCTTTCAGCCTTGCGCTGGGCGATCTCCTTGAACACCGGGCTTTCTCCGACGGCGCGCCGGATCAGGTAGCCCACCACGATCAGGACCACGGAGAGCAGGAACGGAACACGCCAACCCCATGCGGCGAAGTCCTCCTTGGACATGCCGGACTGCAGGAAGAACAGGAGCCCGGTCGCGAGGATCATGCCGATGGGAACACCAATCTGCGGGTAGGCGCCGAAGAGGCCGCGCTTGTGCAGCGGCGCGTGTTCCACGGCCATGAGGGCTGCGCCACCCCATTCGCCACCGGCAGAGAAGCCCTGCACCACGCGCAGGAAGATCAACAGCACAGGAGCCCAGAGGCCGATGCTGGCGTAGGTCGGCAGGAGGCCGATCAGTGCCGTGGCGACGCCCATCAACACGAGCGTCATGACCAGGACGGCCTTGCGGCCGACGCGGTCACCGAGGTGGCCTGCCACGGTGGCACCCAGCGGCCGGAAAAGGAAACTGATGCCGATCGTGGCGAAGGAGAGGATCTGCGCCACGCCTGGGTTCGCTTGCTCCAGGGGCGTCAGGAACAACGGGGACAGCAGTGTTGCCGTGAGCTGGGCGAAGATGAAGAAGTCGTACCACTCGATGGTGGTGCCCACCAGGGTCCCTGCAAGGACCCTGCGCTCATCGCGCTTGCTGCTGGGCCCTGACGGGGAATCGACTGTGGAGGCTGCGGTCATTGGAACTCCATGGGGGTGAGTGACTGGTCGGTACGCGGCACTGCAATAACCGACAGAACGGTCAGTTAGGAAGAATACTACAATTGTGATCCCAAGCACAGCATCCGCCGATGCTTGGCCCCGCGGCCCCGCGCACTGCCGACGGCAACTGCCACCACCGCAGAGCGGACATAGGATGGTTCGCATGACTTCCCGCAGCGACGCCACAAGCCAACAGGCTCCCGCCACCCAGGTCCCGCCGTCGCAAACGCTCTCCCGTGGAATCCGGGCGCTGGAGATCCTGGCCGAAGCCGAGCGGCCGCTGAGCATAGCCGAACTGGCCGCGGCACTGGGAGTCCACCGGTCCATTGCCTACCGGATCCTGCGGACGCTCGAAGACCATTCCCTTGTCTTCCGCGACGATTCGGGGCGGGTCCAGCCGGGCGCCGGACTTGCCGTCCTGGCCCGCGGCGTCTCGCGGAACCTGCAGGCAGCTGCTTTGCCCGAGCTGACCCAACTCGCCAACACGCTGCACATGACCGCCTTCGTTGCTGTCTGGGACCACCAGGAATGCGTCACGCTGGTGACCGTGGAACCCCGCAATTCGGGCACGGCACTGGCCCAGCACCCGGGCACGCGCCACCCGGTGGGCACCGGAGCCCCGGGCATCGCCATCCAATCCACCATGACGGAAGAGCGCTGGCACCAAGTGGGCGGAGGGATCCCCTACCGCGCTGAAGCCCGGGAAGCCCGCCGCGCCGGCTACGCCACCAGCCACGATGAAGTCATCGCCGGCCTGTCATCCCTGGCCGCCCCGATCCACGTGCCCGGCGGACGGCCGGCCGCGGTCGCCGTCGTCTACATCCGGCTGGACCAGGACGCCGACGCCGTGGGCAAGGCGCTGGTGGAATGCGCCGCGCGCATCGAAAGCCAACTGGCCTGACCCCATCACGCCAGCCATTCCTTCCACGCCAAGCAGTGTGCCTTGGCACACAAGACCTGGCGGCACCGGGTTCCCAATACTCGAAGGACGGACAGGACCACCCTGGCCCTGTCCTTTGCCGAGATCAGAAGGAAACCCATGAGCCTGAACCTCCTTGACACCTCCAACTGGCTGCCACTCGACGGCCTGGCGCCAGGCTTTGATGCCAACAAGGCACCGACCGTGCAGGACCTGGCAGGCCGCCACTTCGCGGTCCGTGGCGACGGCGGACCCATGACCTTCACTTTCGACGACGATGAAGTGAACTGGGCGGCCGCAGGGCACTCCGGAACCGCCGCATACGAAGCTTTCCAGGTGGCCGATGACCTTTACTACGCGCAGTGGCACAGTCCCGTGGAACCGGACCTGGCTGTGTCGCTGGTGCTTGACCTGGCCAACGGCCGGGCCCTCTATATCGGCGCAGTGCTGGGAAGATCGACAGCGGGCAGCACGGCCGTGCAGCACGACTTCCGCCCCGGCGACCTTGACGGCGCATCCCCGAAGGGCCGGCCCATCGGCGAAAGCACGGGACTGATCGGCAGGCGCGTGGAATGGGTTTACAGTCCGGACCACGCCTATGAGCACGTATACCTCAGCCCCACCTGGTACACCTGGCAATGCCTGGCCGGACCGGAACGCGGCCTGGCGGACACCGATTCCAATACGGTCCTCCAGGTCAGGCCGGGCATTTTCGTCTTCACGTGGCGGGAGAAGGTCATCCCCTGCGGTTCGGTGACGATCGCCGACCACAGGGATGTGGGCGCGATCCGCTCCCATGGCAGTTTGTTTGGATGGGACGAATCCGGGACGCTGCCCGTCCATTTCACTTTTGGAGCGCATGGGCGCCTGATCAGCGTCAGCCATCACAGCCCCGGGCTCGACCCGGCCGCTTGATGTCAGCAAACGGCCCCGGCAGTTCTGGTTTCCAGGACTGCCGGGGCCGTCTTCCTGCGCTGCTCAGCCCTCGGAACCGTGCCCGATCCTCGCATAAACGGCGGGCTGCGAACGCCGCAGGCGCAGGGCCCAGAGAACCCCCACGACTCCTGGCAGCAACACCACCAGTGGCAGGATGAAGGTGGCGGGGGTGGATTCGGACTGCCCCAGGAGGACGTTGAAGTTGGCCACGATGAGGATGAAAACCAAGGCCAGGAGCACAAACCCAAGCCCCGGAGCCACCATCCGCACCCAAAGGCTTGCGCCGTGGGGCTGCTTGCGGAAGAAGCCGATCACCGCCACCGACACCACGGTCATCAGCAGGACAAGTCCCATGGCGCCGCTGTTGGTCAGCCAGGTGAACATCGTCAGGACCGGGTACAGTTCGCCGAGGTCCGAACCTGCTCCTCCCACGGCAAAGGCCAGGGTCACGACGACGGCAATCGCCGTTTGCGCCAGGGAACCGGCATAGGGGGCGCCATTGGGGCGGACTGCGGAGAGGGCAGCCGGGATGACACGCTCCCGGCCGAGCGAGAAGAAATACCGGGCTACTGCGTTGTGGAAGCTAACCAATGCCGCGAAAAGGCTGGTCACGAAGAGCAACTGCGCAATGTCGCTGAGCAGGACGCCTCCGTGGGCGGTGAGGAAGGCGAAGACCATGTCCGGCCCGTTGGCTGCTGCGGTATCAACAACCGCCGACGGTCCGGCGCCCACGGTCATGGCCCACGCGGAGACGGCATAGAAGAGGGCAATGATGGCGACGGCGGCAAAGGTGGCCCGGGCGACTGTGCGTTTGGGGTCCTTGGATTCTTCGCCGTAGATGGCTGCTGATTCAAAGCCCATGAAGGCAGCAATGCCGAACGAGAGGACCGCCCCGATGCCCGGCGCGAAGAGGGAGGCCGGGTTGAACGTGGCGGCACTGATGCCTTCCGGTGCTGCTGCCAGGCTGATGACGTCATAGACGATCACCACCAGGAACTCGAGGGCCACCAGGACGCCGAGGACCTTGGCGGAGAGATCCACCCTGTTGACTCCCAACCAGCCCACAACCGCAATGCAGGCCACCACGGGAATCCACCACGGCACGGCGATGCCGAACCTTGCCGAGAGCAGGGACGAGACGGTAAATCCAAAGAGGCCGTAGATGCCCACCTGCATCAGGTTGTAGGCCATCAAGGCCACCAGCGAGGCCCCCACCCCGGCCGGACGCGATATGCCCTGCGCGATATAAGCGTAGAACGCGCCTGCGTTCGTGACATGGCGGCTCATCGCTGCGTACCCCACCGCAAAAAGGGTGAGGATGCCGCCGAGGATCAGGAAGGACAGCGGCACGCCCGTCACCCCGGTGACGGCGAACGTGGTGCTTACCCCGCCTGCCAGGACCGTCAGCGGAGCCGAAGCCGCGATGATCATGAAAGTCACGGCGGGCACGCCCAGGCGGCCGCCGGTGCCGGCCGTTCCGCTGGTCTTGCCCCGGACCGGGTTGTCAACGCTCATATGTATGCTCCTGCCTCTTCACCGCGTGGATCCGAGCCGCGGGTCTCGGTGCCGCGGGAGATGGCGCGGCACTTTCTGGGTGACTCCGCCATCTTCCACCCCCCAAGGCAGGAGTGACTTGTCTCACACCGCAGGGCTCTTGACTGTCCACGCAAGCACCGGGGCGGGGCGGACCCCAGGTGTAGAATCGTGGGCAAGCTCACGTCCGCGCTGCTGCATCCAATGTTCATGGCACGGCCGGCCATTGAAAGGGATAGTGATGACCGTCGCGGCCGAAACGGGCCCCTCAACCGTGCAGACAGTGGTGGCCGGGTCATTCCAGGAATGGAGCCGGGCCATCTCGGCGTCGTTCGTGCCGCTGCTGGCTTCCGGGCTCAAGGACACGTCGTTCCACGGAACCATGCGCGCCCGTGTCCTAGGGCAGATTTCGGTGGTGGAGGTGACGGCAGGCCCCCATACAGTACACCGGACACCGGAACTGATCGCCCGATCCACCGGCCGGTTCTTCAAGCTCAGCATCCAACTGGCCGGCACCGGCCGCCTGGTCCAGGATGACCGCGAGGCCGTCCTCCGCCCCGGCGACCTCTCCATTTACGACACCTCCCGCCCGTACCAGTTGACGTTCGACGACGACTTCCGCACCCTGGTGCTGATGTTTCCGCATGTGCTGTTGGACCTTCCCGCCGACGCCATGGGCCACGTGACAGCCCTGCGGATCCCGGGCGACCAAGGCCTCGGTGAACTGATCAGTCCCTTCCTGGTCCGGCTCGCTGACAATCTCGAGGCACTCTCCGGCACCAACGGCCTCCGGCTGGTGCATAACGCCCTGGACCTGGTCACCACTCTCTTCAACGGCGAACTCGACCAGCTCATCGAGGCCGGACGCGATCCCCACCTCCTCCTCCTGGCGCGGATCCACGACTACATCGAATCCAACCTCGGGGATCCGGAGCTGTCCCCCGGGTCGATCGCGGCCGCCCACTATATCTCCACCCGCCACCTGCACGACCTCTTCCAGGAAATTGGCACCACCGTGGCCGCCTCCATCAGGCAGCGCCGGCTGGAACGCTGCCGCAGGGACCTGGTGGACCCGGTCCTCGCGGACCGGCCCGTCACGGCCATTGCTGCCCGATGGGGGTTCACCGATGCCGCCCATTTCAGCAGGATCTTCCGGGCGGCTTTCGGAAACTCCCCCACCGGGTACCGCAGCAGCAGCTGAGGTACCCGGCCCGCACCGGGGAGGGCCGCCGTCGAACGCCTCCGACTGACGCCGGCTACGCGGCCGCGGTAGGCGCCGTCCCTTCGTCAGCCAAGGCGGCCATCTCCTCCACCATGGCGCGCAGCAGCCGGTCCTCCAGCCCCGACGCGGATGGATCACCTGCCAGGTTCACCAACTCACCCGGGTCCGACCGGTGGTCGTAGAGTTCTGCGATCTCTGTTCCGAAGTAGCGGGTCAGCCGTCCTTCGGCGGTGATGACCGTCCGCATCCGGACCGGTCCGGGCAACCCTTCCAGGCCGAACGGCTGTTCTTCCTCCACGAGCAGGGCGTCCCGGTGGCTGCCTGCCAGGCCGTGCAGCAGGGGCACCAGCGAGCGCCCCTGGATGCCGCGGTAAGTGCTGGAACCGGTGAGTTCCAACAAGGTCGGCGCAAGGTCCGCGCTGGAAACGAGGGCACCGCTTCGACCTTTTATGCCGTCCGGGACATGGACAACCAGCGGCACGTTGGTCACCGCCCGGTAGTGGACGAAGTGCTTCAGCATGAGTCCGTGGTCACCGAACAGATCGCCGTGGTCGCTTGTGAACACGATGATCGTGTCATCGGCCAGGCCCTGCCGCCCAAGTTCATCCAGGATCCGGCCGATGTGCTCATCCATCATGGTGATCAGGCCAAACTGTGCCGCGGCGGCGTGCCGGTATTGCTCCTCCGTGGCCGACCAGGTCATGGTCGGATCCGGGTTTGGTTCGCCCCGCCGCTCCACCATGGTGCGGATATGGTCCGGCGACGCCCCGTGGTCCTGCTCGAAGCCAAGCGGCAGGGGCATGGAAGCGGGCTCGTACAAGTCCGCGTAACCGGCCGGCGGGGAGAACGGGTGGTGTGGGTCCGGGAAAGAGACAAACATGAAGAACGGTTGGTCCTGGCCTGCGGCATCCTTGAGGTGTTCGATTGCCTTCTCGCTCACGTAGCTCGTTGGATGGGCCTCGGCAGGGATTGCCGTTTGGTAGACCTGGTCCCAGCCGCCGTACGTGCTGGAGGAGCGGGCGGGGCCGCCCAGCGTCTCCGGATCCACACCTCGTTCGCGGGCCCAATGCACATAGTGCCCGCCGGGACGGTCGCCGTGGCCTATCACCAGGTCAACGTGCTGGTAGCCGTAGTAATCGGCCGGAAGTGCGATGAAGCGCTGGTCGTGGGCCTCACGGTTCTCCCACTGGTCCCAGCCCGGCGCCAGGTTCCGGCTATGTGCGTCCCCCACTGTCCTGTCGAGGAGCAGGGGATCCGTGGACCGGATCTCCTCCGCCTGGTGCGGTTCGAACTCCCAGCCCATGTTCTGGTGGTGCAGTTTGCCCACACCGACCGTCCTGTAACCCGAGGAAGCCAGCGAGCCGGGAACTGTCTGCGTGAAGGGGTCCAAGGTGATGCCGTTGCAGCGGGTCCCGTGCGCCGACGGCCAGCGGCCCGTCATCAGGCTCGCCCGGTTGGGCATGCACGTGGGGTTGGCTACGGTCGCATTATTGAAGACCAGGCTCCTCGCTGCGAGCGCGTCAAGGTTGGGTGTCCGGACCGTACTGTTGCCGCCAAAACCCAGATGGTCTGCGCGGAGCTGGTCCGCGATGATGAACAGCACATTGGGACGCTTGGCGCGTGGTTTTTTGCTCTTCGTCATGCGGGCCTCTTGATCATGGACAGAACATCGGTGCGCTGTTGCGCGAAGGCCGGCAGGGACCGCGTGGTGATCTGGTCCCTGGGAGCGGGCAGGTCGACCTCGACGATCCGGTGCACGCGCGCCGGGCGGGAGCCAAGGACCACTACCCGGTCCGCAAGGTAGACGGCCTCGTCGATGTCGTGGGTGACCACGAGGATGGTCATGTTGAAGTCCTTGCGGATCTTCAGGCACAGGTCTTCCAGGTCGAAGCGGGTCTGCGCATCGACCGAGGCAAACGGCTCATCCATGATCAGGATTTCGGGCCTGTACGCCAGCGCCCGGGCGATCGCCACACGTTGCTGCATGCCGCCGGAAAGTTGCCACGGGTACTGGTTGTCGGCGTGGGAAAGCCCGACGGCAGCCAGCGCGCTGTCACAGCGTTCCTTCACTTCCGCTGCCGGCAGTTTCATGTGCTTCAGGGGCAGGACGAGGTTCTTCCGTACCGTCAGCCATGGCATGAGCGAACGGTTGTAGTCCTGGAACACCAGGGCCATTTCAGGAGGTGGCCCACTAATGGTGCGGCCGTCGATGGCCGCCCGGCCGCTGCTGGCCGGGTGCAGGCCGGCAAGGCACTTCAGGAGCGTGGTCTTCCCCACGCCGGAGGGGCCCACAATGCAGACGATTTCACCGGCATCCACCGTGAAGGTGAGGTCCTCGATGACCGTGCGGGCTTTCTCGCCGCTGCCGTAGGTCTTGGCGAGATGGGAAACGTCCAGGCGCGGCGTGTTTTCCGGCCCGTTGGTGGTTTGCGGTTGCCGTGTGGTTTCTGGTTGCTGTGGCATGACGGACTTTCTGTTCTGGAGGGGAAGCTTGGTGGACTGCCGGATGCTCATGCCACACGCGCCAGGGCACGGGAACCGAGGTACCAGGCCAGGACCTTGCGCTTGATCAGTGCAAAGACCACGTTGACCAGGAAGCCGATGACCCCAAGGAGCAGGATCCCCGCCCACATGTCGGCCGTCATGAAGCTTTGCTGTGCCAGGAGCGTCATGGCACCGATGCCCTGGGAGCTGCCCAGCATCTCGCTGGCAATCATGACGATGAAGGCAACCTGCAGGCTCACTTGGAGGCCCGAGAAGATCTGCGGGGCTGCTGCGGGAAGGAGGACATTGAACAGCCTTTCCTTCCGCGTGAGCCGGTACACGCGAGCCACATCCATGATGTCGTTGCCGACGCCCCGGATTCCGTCCACGGTGGCGATCATGGTGGGAAAGAGTGCCGCCAACGCAATGCTCGTGACCCGCATCTGCGTCCCGAAGCCGATCAGCGAAATGAAAATCGGCACCAAGGCAACCGGCGGGATGCCACGCAGGAAGTGGATGAGCGGGTCCACCATCCACCGGACCTGGGGAACCAGAGCCGTGGCGAATCCAAGGGCAACGCCACCGACGGCCGCGATGACAAATCCGAGGAACAGGTTGCCCAGGCTCAGCAGCACATCGGATTGGAAATGGTCGAACAGCCAGAGCTGCCG
This sequence comes from Paenarthrobacter sp. NCHU4564, assembly GCF_052156435.1. NCBI lineage: Bacteria > Bacillati > Actinomycetota > Actinomycetes > Micrococcales > Micrococcaceae > Paenarthrobacter > Paenarthrobacter sp. NCHU4564. The sequence goes on along the minus strand of NZ_JBQLIS010000006.1, from coordinate 199,436 downwards.
GAACCGCAGCAGGATGTCCTGCAGTGGCGGGAAGAAGGGGTCGATCGACCGGGCGGACAAGAGCCACCATGCCACGAGCAGGAGCACCGGGGTGCCTGCACCCACCAACCAGTTGCGGATCTTTGTATTCTTCATCAGGGCACCACTTCCCGGTAGGACTCATGCCAGTGCAGGACCCGGCGTTCGGCGAGCCTGGTGGCACCTTGGAACAAGAGGCCCAGGACGCCCAACACGATCACCAATGCGTAGAGGGTGGCGTAGTCGCCCGCGGCCTGGGCCTGGTAAATGCTTTGGCCCAGGCCAGGCCCTCCCCCCAGCAGGCCGGCTACGACGGTGACCACCAGGGCGGCAGGAGCCGCCACGCGCATCGCCGTTCCGATGTACGGCAGCGCACTGGGCAGGACCACGCGGAACAGGATCTCTGCGCTGGACATTCCATAGCTGCGGGCCGTATCGCGGGCCACGGGATCCGTTCCCTGCACACCGTCCACTGTTTGCATGACGATCGGCAGGAAGCAGCCGAACACCACCAGGAACAACGACATTTCGGCGGTGGGCCCAAGGACCAGCACGGCCAGTGGCAACACGACGATGGGCGGCACGGGCTTGAGGAATTCGAGGACTGCAAGGGTTGCGTAGCGGATGGTTTCGAAGCTGCCTACCAGCAAACCAAGAACCACGCCCGCAACTGCGGACATTCCCAACGCGAAAAGCGCAATGCCGATGGTGGATCCCACGGCGGCCCAGAAGGTGGTCGACCCCAGGATTCCCGCCAAGGTGGTGAAGACCGTGGTGGCTTGCGGCAGGGCGTTGCCGGCCACCTTGGCAGTGGCGGCCAACTGCCAGGCGATCAATGCGACTGCTATCCCCGCCCCGCTGAAAACGAGCGGACGCAGTGACGGTTTCATGGGGAAGCTCCCATCGTCAGCCACGTCCTACTTTCCGAAAATGAGGTCGCCCGGCAGTTTCACCGGTGAACTGAGGAAGCCCAGGTCGGCCAGGTTCTTGTTGGCCCGTTCGATGTCCTCAAGGCGCACGTCCTCCGGCCAGTAGTTCACGGCACCGGACTTCACAACATCCAACGGGGTTTTGGTGATCTCGGCACTGACTTGCTGGGCCTCGTCCGTGTGGCCGTTGGCGTAGGCGTTGGCCTTGTAGATGGCGGCACGGAAGCCTTCCAACGCTTTCTGCTTGCCCTTGACCGTGTTGGCCCCGGCCACCCAGAGGCCAATGGCACCTTCTTCGAAGAACTTGACGCCCGGGGATGCCAGCAGGCGGTTGCCTTCGGCGACAGCCTTGGAGGTGAAGGGCGCAACCAGCGATGCTGCATCGACACGGCCCGAGTTCAGGGACTGAAGTGCTGATGACGGATCCAGGACCATCCAGTTCACTTTGGCGGGATCACCGCCGTCGTCCTTGACGAGTTTGCTGACCGTGACCTCAAGCTGGGCCTTGCGGGCCGGTACGCTCACGTTCTTCCCTTCCAGATCCTTGGGCCGCGAGATCGCAGAAGCCTCCTGGACCAGGAGTCCGGTGTCGTCCACGCGGTTCAGGTCAGCGCCCTCGCTGGCACCGTCCTTGTAGCCGTCGGCTGCAGCGACGACCTTCAGGGGAACGTTCTGGCTTAGCGCATTGAGCAGCGGGATGGACGGCGTGTAGGTGAGGTCCAGCTGTCCGCTCTGGGCGGCTGCGATACCGGCGGGCGGGTTGGCTATGACAGAGATCTCGACGTTGAGACCCTGTTCCTTGAAGTAGCCTTTGTCTGCCGCAAGCTTGATGGCGGCGTCTGAACCGATGCCGATGGTGCCCACTTTGAGGGTGGTTGTTCCGTCCGGCGCGGCCGTGGCGGACGGACCGGACGAGGTGCCACACGCAGCAAGGGACATGGCCAGGACTGCTGCCAAAGCCACGGGAAGTGTGCGTTTCATGGAGGTACTCCTTGGTTTACGAACGGTTGGATAAGGCGGAGAGTTCGGTGGCGGCCTGATGGACAATGCGTCCACCGGCCACGGTGAGTGTGATCCTTGTGCCCGGGAGTGTTTCGATGTCTCCGTCCCCGGGCCAGGGATCGGACAACAGGCACAGATCCGCTGCCATTCCCGGCAGCAGCGACCCTTTGAAATGTTCTGCATGGTCCTGCCAGGCCGCCTTGCTGGTCATGGAGGCAAGCGCCTGGAGGCCGGTGATCCGCTCGGGGTCGTTCGGGTCACCGGGTGTGGATGCTGTCCCCCTGCGTACGGCCGCCACGATGGTGCGGCGCCAATCAGGACTGGTGACGGGCGCATCCGAGGCAAGGTTGAAGCACACTCCGGCATCGAGGGCCGAGCGGAGGGGCTGGTGCCGGGCAAATCGCTCCTCGCCCAGGACGCGGCGCATGATGTCGCCGGCCTCGGAACGGATCAGTGGATTCGTGCTGTAGCCGATGCCGTGATCGGCCATGGTGGACAGCGTTGTGGTGTCGCTGAAGGCACCGTGGATGATGTAGTGCCGCCGATCGCCCGCTACGTCACCGGCGGCGAGGATGGCTTCAACCGCGGCGCCGGTGGCTGCGTCACCGGTAGCATGGATGCCGGCCTGGAGTCCCGCGCCGTCGATCAGGCGGAGGATCCTGTGCAGTTCGGCGACCCTTTCGGCGTCGCTGTTGCCCTGGATCACCAGCTGCCCGTGGGTGCAGGCCTTTCCATACGGCTCACTCATCCAGGCAGTGCCGCTGCGCGGGATGCCATCCGCGAAAACCTTGACCCCGGCAATCCGCAGCTGCCGGGAGTCGATTCCCCTGCTTGAGCAGGCCTCGGCAAGCCCGCTGCCAAGCCCCTCTTCGACAGCCGATGCGGTGGCTCCACCGGTTCCGGCGAAAAGCATGAGGACGTTGATCCGCAGCGTGAGCAGCTCCTCTACGGCAAGATCGCCCAGCAAGGCCAGGGCCGCCGTCGAGCCTGCTCCGTCCATCAGTCCGGCACTGGCGGGACCCAGCCCCGGGTCGGTGAGGGACGTGATGCCAAGCGAATGCAGCTGTTCCTGCATGCGGAGCAACGCGGGGCGGAGGGTCTCTTCGGGCACCGGTGGCATGACCTTGGAAACCAGCGCCATCGCCCCGTCCTGGAGCAGACCCGTGGGACTGCCGTCCGCCGCCCGCACCAGCACGCCGCCCCCTGCGTCCGGGGTTGCCGCGCTGACACCCGCCAGGCGCAGCGCCTCGCGGTTCGCCAGCAACTGGTGGCCTGTCTGGTCGAAGGCCACCACCGGAATGCCTGGCCGGACGTCAAGCAGCTGTCCGGTTGCGGGTCCGAGCGTGACTTCATCCCAGCCGTGGGCTCGGATCCAGCCGTCCGCGCCAACAGGTGCGGTCTGGATGACATCGACGACGGCGGACCAGTCGGGTGCCGTTGAGGCGTCCAGGCGGACGTAGCCGAAGGAGGCCATGGCCGCGGAGATGAAGTGCAGATGCGCGTCATTGATGCCCGGGATGAGGGCACCACCTGCAGCATCCACGACGATCGTGGCCGGGCCGGTCATCGCATCCACGTGCGCGCGGCCGAGGCCTGACACGAGGCCGTTCTTCACGGCGAGCGCATCCGAAACCCTGCCGGGGTCGCCGGGGTCCATGGTGTGGACCCCGGCATTGATGATCACCAGGTCAGCGAATTCCTGCATCGGGTCTCCTCAGGTTTCTGCACCCATGAATGTGATGCAGGCAACGTTTCTGAAAAGAGTATGTCAACTGACTAGGTCACTTGACTAGGTTTTCGGATAAAATTTTTCCCGGAGGTCATTTCCAGCCTCTCCGGTGGCGCCGAAAGCCGACCCGGGCGGACAACGCCTAGGATCGTTTGGGACCGGCATGACCGGTCAGCACATGATGAGAGGGGCGCGGATGGCCAGGGTTCCCGCCGAGGAACGGCGATTGCAGTTCGTGGAAGCAGCAGCACGGGTTATTGCCCAGGACGGGCTCGCCTCCGCTACTACCCGACGGATAGCGAGCGAGGCCGACGCCCCTTTGGCAGCTCTCCACTATTGCTTCCGCAACAAAGACGAACTTCTCGAAGAGGTTTACAACTTCCTCAGCAGGGACTACGCCAAGGCGCTGGAACCCGTAGCCGACCCCGGACTGGGACTGCGCCACATGATCGGCGCCCACGCCCGCCGTATCTGGAGCAGGATGCTCGAGAACCCCCACGAGCAGGTGACCACCTTCGAGCTGCTGCTCAGGAGGTACCGGGTAGAGGCGGTGGACCAGCCCCAGGCCCTGCTTATGAACCGGTCAATGTACGACGGCTGGGTGAATTCCACGCTGGAATTGTTCCGCAACGCTGCCAAAGCCTCCGGCGAGCCGCTCCCCCACAACCTGGAAGACATCACCAGGCTCTTCATCTCAGGCATTGACGGCATCAGCATGCAGCACCTTGCCGACCCGGACGAGGACCGCTCCTTGCGGCTTGTGGAGCTCATGGCCCGTTCCCTGGCGTCCGGGCTGGACTACAGCTGAGTCAGGCTTTGCCCTTGCGGCGCATGACCAACCACGTCACCAATCCCAGCAGCAGCAATCCACCTGCTGCGGCCATCGACACCAGGAAGGCGCCACCGTATCCCTGCGTTTGGGCCAACTGGCCACCCAGGTAGGCGCCCAACGCAGTTCCGGCAACAATTCCACTCGCGAGTGCTGTCATGACCGTCGCCATGCGCCCGTTCGGGGCAACCACGCCGCCGATGCTGAAGACTGTGACCATCACAGGACCCACCGGGATGCCGAGGACCAAGAGGACAACGATCATTGACCAGAGACCGGCGGGCAGCAGCAACAAGACTGTCAACACCGACATCGCCAACGCTGCGGCCACCCAACGGGCAGCAAGGCCGAAGCGCTGCGGCCAAAAAGCCACCGACAACGCCGCCACCGCTGAGCTGAGACCCATCACCGCGTACAGGAGGCCGGCAATTTCCGCAGTGGCAAACGCGGCGCCGAAGGCACTCAATCCATTTTGCGTCGCCCCGAAGAAGGTGCCCATGCAGATCATGGCCAAGACCGGGACAGCCACGACAGCCATCGCCCACCGGCGTCGTGGCTGGGCGGTTTCGGAACCAACGACGGCGGAACGCGGCTTACGTGGGTGCGGAACCACCGCGAGGTGGCTGGGATGAACGGCGAAGGCCGGCACGAGGGTGATGGTCATGGCCGCCGCCAGCGCAAGGGGAAGCCAGGGTGCCACCAGGCTTGCGAGCAGACCCACCAACGCGGGTCCCAGGACAAACGTGATTTCGTCGGCCGTCCCCTCATAGGACAAGGCCGTGTCCAGATCCGCACGGTTTGCTGCAACGCTTCGGTGTCCAGTGGTTGGCGACGCCAGGTTGCGGGTAGTGAGCGCCATCCACCGGACACGGGCCATGGGACCCACCTGCGGGCAACTGGCGCCGGCAACAAAGGCCACGACAAGCACTGCGAGGGCGTCGACCGGCGATCCGTACGAAGGCGTGAGATAGGCGGCCGCCAATAACCCGGCCACGGCCAGGGTGTTGATCACTGCGGCCGCGAGCAGGACAGCCCGCTGGCCGGCACGGTCCGCGAGGGAACCCAGGACGGGGGCACCGACAGCTGAACCAATGCCTACAGCGCCCGCTGCCATGCCGCCTATGGCGTAGGAGTTGCTGACCGCGGTGATGAGCGTCAAGGTCCCCACGGTCAGCATCGCAAGGGGTAGGCGCGCGAACAGCCCCAGGGGCAGGAACCCCGGACCGGCCAATTCCGGCAGTCGCGCAAACCTGCCGGGCAAACGGGAGGTTCGCCGGGCCGCGGCCACCGGCTGGCCCTGGGAGCGCAGCGGATCAGCCTGCAGGATGGGCTGCTTTGGGGCGGGAGATGTGGGGGCCACCACGTGGTGGACTGGATGGGAAGTATTGTCCATGTTTTCCGGGTTCACTAAAGGTGCGCACCGTCCCTCCTCCCGATGCGCGTAACCCGGAATAACGGATCAAGTCTATCGGATCCGCATCAGAGCGGGACAGCCTCGGCCATGCGGACCGTGGATCCGTTCCTGCCCTTGACCACGTGCAACTGGCTTCCGATCCGCTGTTTCATCTCGGCGACATGGCTGACCAGCCCCACCACCCTGCCGCCGTTGCGGAGGCCTTCCAGTGCGTCCATGACCTGCTCGAGTGCCTGCTCATCCAGGCTGCCGAAGCCTTCGTCCACGAACAGGGTTTCGATATCCACTCCCCCGGCTTCGTGCTGCACCACATCGGCCAACCCCAGTGCCAGGGACAGGGAAGCCATGAAGGATTCGCCGCCGGAGAGTGTGGAAGTGTCCCGGCGGTGGCCCGTCCATTCATCCACTACTTCCAGGCCCAGGCCGGACTTGGCACCGCGGGCAGCCCTGGCGTCCGTGTGCTGCAGCGTGTAGCGGCCATCGCTCATGGCCACGAGGCGCTCCGAGGCGGCCAGTGCCACCTGCTCCAGGCGCGCCGCCAACACGTAGGTGTTCAGGCTCATCTTGTACTTGTTGTCGCCGGCACCTCGGAGCGTTTCAGCCAGACCGGACAGAATGCGGGCCCGTTCCCGGGGCTCCTTGCCGGCCGCATTGAGGTCGGTGTAGTCCTTGCGGATCCTGGCCAGCGCGGTCACTGCCTTGCGCGCCACCCCCGCAGCCACCGCTAGCGACGTGGCTGTCCGGGTGGCTCGGGAAACCTCTTCCCCGGCCGCGGCAAGCTCTGGCTCCGGAACGGGCAACTCCCCCAGCGCAGCCTCCTTGGCGGCCAGGACCAGTTCCTCGGCGGCAAACAACTCCTCCAAGCGGGCACCTTCGGTATCGAAGTCTGCGACCGCAGTTTCCAGCCCCACAACGTCCGAAGCCGGCAGCAGCTGTTTCCGGGCTGCATCAGCGGAAGTGAACCCGGCGTCGGGCAGGGCGCGCTCCAGTGCCGAATGAGCGTCTGCTTCCATCTGCAGCGCCAGCCGGGCGTCGTCGTCCGCGGCGACATACGCCTGCAGCACTTCGGATTGCCGCAGGAGAATGTCCAGGCGGTGGCGAAGGCTCGGGTGCTCCTGCCTCAAGCCGGCAAGCTCCGTTTCGAGCTCCTGGTGCTGTTCCGCAAGGAGCCTCAGGGCCGATGACGCCTGCGCTTCACTGCTGAGGGAGGCGTCATGCTCCTCCTGCAGGAGCGTGACGCGTGCCGTGAGCTTGTCCTTGCTGACGCGCAGGCCCTCAAGTTTCTTCACCGCAGCCAGTGCCTGCGACGCCGCCAGCCGGGCTTCCTCCAGTCGCTCTTTTGCCACCAAGGGATCAGCGTCTCCGCCCTGGGCAGCGAGCGCCGCGAGGGCCTGTCCTGCGGCGGCTTGCTCGGTGGACAGCTGATCGAACTCTTTTTCGCTCGCCTCGAATGCCTCCCGCGCCTCTGCCTCCTCCTGTGCCAAGGACAACGCCGTCCTGGCCGCCCGCGCCGGGTGGGGATGCTCGGAGCTTCCGCATACGCCGCAAGGTTCACCGTCAACCAGGGCAGCGGCGAGTTCGCCTGCAGCGTTGGCAAGCCGCTCTTCACGCAGATCCAGCCACGCCTGCCGGAGGTCCTGCCAGATCGTTCTTGCCCGGGAGCAGCGTGACGTTGCCTGGTCCGCTTCCCTGGCAGCCACTGCATGCCGGGCCACGACGTCCACCGCAGCTGCCGCCGCTCCCGCCTCGCGGTCAAGGTCGGGCTGCCGGGCTGCCAAGGGCTCAAGCGAGGTGATCTCCGCGTCCAGGGCATCGCCTTCGGCCCGCAACTGGACAAGGGTGGCAGCCGCCGACTCTACCGCGGCCTCGCTGGCAGCACGTTCTTTGTGCAGGTCAGCCATCCGCCGCGCGATCGCCTCAAGACGCTGTTCATCAGGCAGGCTGGCTTCGAGCACGGCGACGGCAGCCTTCACCGTTTCCAGTGCCGCCTTGGCCTCCGGGCCAGCATGCCCTGATTCAGTCAGCTGACTCGCTGCGTGGTCCTTGCGGGCGACAGCGGACCGGACCTTCAGCGCAGCGGCGTCAACTGCGTCGAGTTGGCCTTTCAGGACCGCCGCACGCCGGTGGGCATCAAGTCGCTCCCGATCCTCGAGTGCTTGCGGCGCAGCCAGTTCGAAGAGGACACGGCGTTGCATCGCGGCAGCCAGCCTGGCATGGCGCCTGGCCTTGTCCTGGTCTTCCTGCAGCTTGGCCGAAAGCCCGGCTGCGTGGGTTTCGGCAGCTCGGGCCGCAGTCCGGCACCGGTCTTCTTCGGCTGTCACGGCTGCTTCAACCGACGCCAGCCAGGCCTCCGGCTCCCCGGCCGCGGGATCGAAGGGCGCATGCTCCCCGCCCAAGTGTTCCTGTTCCGCAGCGGCGCGGTCCAGCAGCATCTTCAGCTCGGCCGCGTTGTCCTCCACGGCACCCGACGCCTCCGCTGCCTGCCGTGCGACCTGCCGCTCCACGGCTTCGAAGCGCTGGGTGCCGAACAGCTTCTGCAACAGGTCAAGGCGATCAGCGGCCTTGGACCGGAGGAAGGCTGCGAAGTCCCCTTGGGGAAGCATCACCACACGGGTGAACTGCTCCCGGTCCATGCCGAGCACATCAGCAAGTTCCGCCCCGGCCTCATCATTGCGGGACGTCTTCTCCTGCCACTCACCGGAGACCCACTCGCGCAGGAGAGTCTTGGCCTGCTGGGTGGTGGTTCCGTTCCTGCCCCTTTTGCTGGGCCGTTCCCAGGCCGGCGAGCGGCTGACTTCGAACCGGCGTCCCCTGGCCGAGAATTCACAAACGACACGCGGCTCAGCGGCCGGGGCGGCGTGGTCGCTGCGCAGGCGCTTGCCATCCTGCCGGGCGCCCGGTACGGAACCATAAAGTGCGAAACAGACAGCGTCCAGGATGCTGGTCTTCCCGGCCCCGGTGGCACCGTTGAGGAGGAACAGGCCCTGTGCTCCGAGCTGGTCAAAATCGATGACCTGCGGCTCGGCAAACGGCCCAAAGGCTTCAATTTCCAGGCGGTGGATCCTCATTGTGCGGCCTCTTCCAGTCGAACCGCTTCCAGCGCCTCACGGAGGGCCGCTTCTTCCGCCCCCACGGGCCCGCGGTCCCTCACGTGGTCGAGGAACCCGCAGCAGATCCCGAGGTCGTTTTCCGCGGCAGCAAGCCTGCTGCTGTAACTCGTGACAGCCTTGGCCTGCGCCCCCTGCGGATCGAAAGCAAGGACCAGGGTCCCGGCAAACCTGGTCCTGACCTGTTCCATGGCCTGCGCGGGACGCTGCGGATCGGTCAGGGTGACGTGGCAGTAGGCAGTTTCCGCCCACTGGTGCTCTTCAGCTGCCAACAGCTCCGCCAGCGTGCCCCGGAGGACAGCCAGCTGCTTGGGAGCATCCCAAAAAACGTCCTGCACCTCCACACTGCCATCTGCTGCAATGTCCACCAGCCACGCGCCTTTCCGGTGCTGGGCCTCTGAAAACGAGTAGGCCAGCGGAGACCCGGAGTAGCGGACGTTATGGGTCAATTCCTGGCGCCCGTGCAGGTGTCCGAGGGCCGTGTAGGAAAACTCCTGGAACAGATCCAAGGGGACGGCGCCCAGGCCCCCGACACTCAAGTCCCGTTCACTGTCCGAGGTAATGCCGCCACTGGCGAACGTATGTGCCAAAACCACGGGATAAACCGGCCCGTCCGCACGCCGGCGGTCAACGTCCTGACTGATCCGGTCGACAGCCTCACGGGTGACCTCGAAATGACCTGCTTCCTCCAGGCCCAAGGAACCGGCTACCAGGCGGGGCTCCAGATAAGGAATTCCATACACGGCGAGCGTAGCCCCGGTAGCACCATCGAACGGAAAGAGCACCGGAACATTCAGGTCCTCGACGCGGGTCCTCACGTGGACGCCGCCGCGCTCCAGCAAGCGGGCAGCGAAGCCGAGCCGGATCGCGGAGTCGTGGTTGCCGCTGGTCAGCACCACCTTTGCGCCTGCCGCGGTGAGCCGGACCAAGGCCTCGTCAAGGAGCCTGACGACATCCAGCCCGGGCAGGGCGCGATCATAGACATCCCCGGCAATGAGCACGACGTCCACTGCGTTGGCTTCCGTGAAAGCCACCACCTGATCCACAAAGCTACGCTGGGCCTCGAGCATCCCTACGCCGTGGAAGGACCGGCCAAGGTGCCAGTCGGAGGTATGAAGTAACCGCATATTTTCAAGCTAACGGGGGGCACCGACAAAAAAGCGAAGGCAGGCCGCCCGCCGTCGATCCTTAACCCGTTCCTAGCCTTTCCTGCCGTCGAAGAAGTCGCGGGCCTCATTGGCGGCCGGCTTGACCGGCCTGCTGCCGGCTGCAGCATCCGCCCCGGCATCAGCGCGACCCGCTTCCTCCGCCGCGGTGTCGTCGTCGGTGTCGTCGTCAGCGGCTTCTTCAGCAGTTTCTTCAGCGGCTTCTTCAGGGGCGTCGCCGGCGCCCGCCGGAGCCGGGGAGAAGTCGCTGAATCCGCGGAAGACAAACCCTGCCAGGGCCGCACCCATCAAGGGAGCAACCCAGAACAGCCACAGGCTTTCAAGGGCCCAGGACGGGCTGAAGAACGCCTGGCCTGTTGCCCGGGCGGGGTTGAACGGAAGGTTGCCCAGGACCTGGCCGAGTTGAAGGAGGACAGCAAGGGCCAGGCCCACCGCGAAGGGCGCCAACGCCGGGATGGCGCGGCGTCCGGCCGTCGCCCCCAGGTACACCGCCACCAGGAGCGCGGACCCGATGACCTCAACGAGCAGGACGCCTGCCAGCTGGGTTTGAGCTGCGGAGTGCTCGCCAAAGCCGGCAGCCACAGTGCCGAAAGCCCCGCGGGCGTCGGTCAGGACCGGCACAGTGAGGACCACGAAGAAGGCCAACGCAGCACCCACCACGGCACCGGCCACCTGTGCCAGTACGTAGGCCAGGGCAGCGACCGGCCGGATACGGCCGGCGATGAGGCTGCCCAGGGTGATGGCCGGGTTGAAGTGGCCTCCCGAAACGTAACCAAAAGCCAGCATGGCCGCCGTCACCGCCAAGCCGGCAGCAAGGGTGGCCGGCAACGGACCTGCCTGGGGATTGGAGAAGATCTGGACACCGACAGCCACCAGCACCAGGAACATGGTTCCGAGGGCTTCCGCGCTGAGCCGGGCAATCAGTCCAGGCCTAGGCGCGGGCGGTGCTTGCACAGGAGAGGTCATGGCTGGGCATCCTTTGAAGTCGGGAACGGGGCCTTGGAAATCTTGCCAGCGGAATCTGGGGAGTTGCTGGGACCGGCCCCCGCAGTGCATCCTTTCGAGCTTAGCCGCCCAGGGCGATCGCCGCGATCGCAGAGGCGCCCAAAGCAAGCACGGCCACAGTGCTGGCCAGGACCAGTTTGGCCGGGACGGCGGAGTTTCCACCGTGGAGCTGCCGTGAGCGGACCCACACCACGGCGGCAAGGACGGCCGTGGCCGCGGCAGCCACCAGGGCACACAGCCCTTGGTAATCCAATCCGGGGAGCCCCGGGTACAGGGGGGCGGTGGATGGTTCGGACACCAGCCAGCTCCGCCAGATGAACAGGTCCACCACCACCAGGGAGATCAGCGTCCGGCGCCAGGCGAGGGTGGTCCGTTCGGGCTGCAGTCCAGGATCACGGGTGGTGTCCATGTCTACCGGGCTATGAGGATCAGGACGGCGAATCCGAACGCCGAAAGTGCCACCACGATCGTCATGAACAACATCACACGGGAGAACGGCAAGGCCCGGTCGTTGCGCATGGCGGCCTCCATCTGCCCCCACCGCCGGTAGGACAGGGCAGCAAGTCCGGCCCCAATGACGGACAGGGCTACGCAGAGGACCACCCTGACCGGCTGAGGCGCGATGTTCGGTGCGAGCTGGTCGATTGCCACGGCACCTGCCAGCAAAGCCAGGGACGTGCGGATCCAGGCCAGGAAAGTGCGTTCGTTGGCAAGGGAGAAACGGTAGTCAGGCGTTTTGCCTGTTCTTCGCCAAGCCGGTTCGCGCACGGTGCCTCTCCACGTTCGTCCATGCCCGGCAGCCCCTGTCGCCCCGCAGCCTCCCCACCATATCAGCGGGGTTCGACGGGCACGGTAAGTTACTGCCATGAGTGTTGACTCCCCTTCCGCTGCTGCCCCGTCCTTCCCGTCGCGTGTGCGCGGCACGCTCCTCGGCGGAGCATTGGGTGATTCCCTGGGCTACGCCGTGGAATTCGACCCCATCAAGACGATCCGGGCGCGGTACGGTGCCGCCGGCCTCACCTCCTTTGACCAGCTCGACGGCGTCAGCCACTTTTCGGATGACACCCAGATGACGCTGTACACCGTGGACGGCCTGGTGGAAGCACTGGAATGGGCCAACGACGGAGTGGCCGCCGACGAAACCGCGTGCCTGTGGCTTGCCTACCTGCGCTGGCTGGCCACCCAGGATGTGGCTGTTTCGCCCTCGGCCCCCGTGCCCCAGCCGCGCTGGATCGACCGGCAGGAGGTCCTCAAACACCGCCGGGCGCCGGGGAACGCCTGCCTCAGCGGCCTCGCCACGGGCGAGATGGGAACCGCTGCACGGCCCGTCAACCCCGACTCCAAGGGCTGCGGCACGGTCATGCGGTCGGCTCCGTTCGGCCTGATTCCCCATATTTCGCCTCAAGCGGTGGCAAAGCTGAGCTCCGACGCCGCTTCCCTGACCCACGGCCACCCGTCGGCCCGGATCAGCGCGGCCGCCTTCAGCCTGCTGATCCATCACCTCGTGGCAGGCAGTGACGCCAGGGCCGCTGCCGCCCAGGCACTTGAACTCGTGATGGACCTGCCGGTCGCGGCCCCGGAGCTCCAGGCCCGCCTCCAGGCTGCGCTGGACCTCTCCGACGACGGGCAATTGCTGGCACCGGAGGACCTGACCGAAGCATTGGGTGAAGGCTGGGTCGCAGAGGAAGCACTCGCCGTCGGGCTTTACGCTGTGCTGGCCACCGCGGGCGGCGGGCCGCAGGAACACTTCCGCGCCGCTGTGGCGGTCGCCATCAATCACAGCGGCGACAGCGATTCCACCGGTTCCATTGCAGGAAACATCCTCGGCGCCCTCTACGGCGAGGCATGCCTGCCGCCCTCCTGGTTGGACGCACTGGAGGGCAGGGACGTCATCGAGGGCATGGCCGCGCGGTTGCTGGCCGTCACCGTGGGCTGACGGTTCTCAGGTACGGCGGAGCGCGATGTTGTTGCAGGCCTCGCACACGCTGTCCGGAATCATCCCCCGGCGCTGCAGGAAGGCGAAGACTGCGCACCCCAGGCAGAACCCTGCGAACGCTTCAAGGGACGCTGCCACGATCAGCACCGCCAGGACGGTCCAGGCTGCGGGCTGGAACCCCAGGAAATAGAGCACGACGGCGGCACTCGCCATGGCGGCCCCCATGCCTTGGGCGAACCGCTTGGGAGGACCGGCAACGAGCTTGGCGTGGCCGATCCGCGGTGCCAGTACCTTGGTTGACAACAGGGCCAGCGGGGAAATCCGTGGGCCGAAAAGCACCCGTAACCAGAAGCCGGCAGCAATCACCACCAACCCCCAACCCCATCCCGTTGCGAGCGTGGCCACAGCAAGGACCACCACCAGCCCTGCGGTGATCCTGGCAGCGTGCTCATTCACGGGATTGGGGAAAGCGAAAACCGCGCGCCAGTCCACGCCCCGGAGCGCAATGTCCCCGCCTTGGTTCCGGGCACTGGCAGGATTGGCCTTGGTCATGATCCAAGGCTAGGAGCGCCGGCCTGTGCGCGGGAAGCATTGTTGCGCTCTATGACCGCTGCGGCATCACGAGGCCTGCCGCTGCTGGAAGCCACCCACCATCTGCAGGAACTCGCCCTCGGAGACCACCTCGATCTGCTGGCCCTTGGCATGGAGTTCGAGCACCCGCTTCGCTTTCCCGGTCAGCCTGCCTGCCCGCAGGTCACCGGCTACGAAGCCGCTGCCGACAACCAGAACGGTAGTCCGGGCAGTGACCCGGCTCTCCGGGCGGGCGCCCATGTCAGCTGCGCGGGCCTTGGCTTCCGGGCGCGTCATGGCCAGGTCGCCGGTAAACACCACCGTCTGCCCGAACAGCGGATGTCCCGGCTCGGCCGCAGGGTTCGGCAAGGGGTTGGGACCTTCCTCCGGCCACGCGGACCAGCCGCTCCGGGGACCGCCGGGAACGACGCCTCCCGGGGCCGCGGCGGGGCCGGTTCCGGCTGCCTGGGCTGCGAGCGCCGCGGCCGTGGCCTTCGACAGACCCGTGGCGGGATGGAAGGCGGGCTGTTGCGGCACAGCCAGCCCCAGAGACAAGTAGAGCTCCGCGATGCTGTTGGCGTTGTTGCGGCGGGCTATGTCCACCAGGATGCCGGCGCATGCCCGGGCGTCTTCCGCGGCGTCGTGGTGGTTTACCAGCGGCACCCCGGCTTCCTCGGCCGCGTAGGGAAGTGAATTGGAGACCAGCGAATAGCAACGCCGCGACAGCATGACGGTGCAGACGTAGTCATAGGCCGGGCCACCCAGTCCGGACACCTCCAGGGCCGAGCGGATGACTCCGAGGTCGAACGCCGCATTGTGTGCTGCCAGGATGTCGTCACCGATGAAGGCCCCGATCTCGGGGAACAGCTCAGCGAACCGCGGCAGGCCGGCAACGTCCTCGGCCCTGATGCCGTGGATCCGGGTGTTGTGGTACTCGAAGTGGTCGTGGTTTTCCGGGGGGCGCATCAGCCAGGACGCTTCTTCCACCACCACACCGCCGCGGACTTTGCTCAGTCCGACCGAACACGGGGACCCCCTGAAGCCGTTGGCTGTTTCGAAGTCGATCGCCGTAAAGTCCAATGCCACTGGACAAGGTTACAGGCGGAAAGGGCCAACCCCGGCCGGTTTCGGCGGCGGGGCGGCCCTTTCGGAAAGCGTTTGTGGTGAACGCTACATCACCCGGTCAGGGAGTGGCGTGGCGGAGGGTGGCGTAGGAGCCTGCCGCCAGGAGGATGCACAGCAGGGCGGCCCAGCCACTGATGCTCAAGGGAGACTGCCCGGCAAACCAGCCACCGATTGACCCCCACCACTCCAGCAGCGTGGCGAGTGCGGCCAGCCCGATCAGCACCACCACGGTGCCCAGCGTGGAGACGAGCACTCCCGTGGTCCCCCAGCGCTTGAAGATGGTGGCAAACCAGAAGCCGATAATGAACATGAACATCATTACGACGAAGAAGAACGCCGCCGTTGAGTACCACGGGCCGTCGGCTACCCAGGGGATCGTGAAGAAATAGCCGGAAACTCCCCATCCATTGGTGGCCCTCTCGATGACGCCGCCCAGGAGGTACAGCCCGGTCATCCCCAGGGCTATGACGGCGAACAGGCCCAGCGACCCCAGGTAGAACGCCCTGCGGCTGATGCTCAGCCCCTGGGAGAACGGAAACACCAGGGTCATGCTCTGGATGCCCAGCACCATGAAGTACCACATCGGCGCCTGGCTGCCGCCGCCATACTTGTTCTCCGCCACGGGAATCAGGGCAAAGATGGCCAGCGACATCAGGAACGCAGCGGCCAGGATCACCACGGGCCAGCCCAGGAAAGTCCATTTATTGATCAGTTGCATGCGCGCAACTGCTACAGCCCTGCTCATCTGCGTGCCTCCATCGTGTCTTCACTGAAGTCCTGCGCGCCGGCACTGTCCGGCATGCCGCGGGCCATCGTCTTGCGTACTACCAATTGCTGGAGGGAGACGGGCGAGAGTTCCAGTCCCAGCTCCTGTGCTTCCATCCTCGTGCGGCCGTCCAGTGGCTCATCCACGGTGACCGAGGCCAGCGAGCCGAGTGTCTCCCGGTGCAGGATTTTTCGGCCGGCCAGGAAGGAATCCACTTTCTCAGCGGACCCGGAAACGGTGACTGCCGAACCGCGGATGCTGTCGGCGTCGGCATCCATGATGATGCTGCCGCGGTCGATCACCACGACGTGTTCGAGCAGGTTGGAAACCTCATCTATCAAGTGGGAGGAGAGGATGATGGTGCGGGGATGCTCCGCGTAATCCTCCACCAGGCGGTCGTAGAAAAGCTGGCGTGCCACGGCGTCCAGGCCAAGGTAGGGCTCGTCGAAGAAGGTGAGCTCGGCACGTGAAGCGAGGCCGATGATCACTCCCACCGCGGACAACTGGCCGCGGGAAAGCTTCTTGATCCGGCGGTTTACCGGCAACTGGAAGTCTTCGGCCAGGCGGTCCGCGAACTTCTGGTCCCAGTTCCTGTAGAACAGCGCAGCCGAACGGAAAGCATGCCGGGGCTGGAAGTCATCGGGGTACTTCTGGGACTCCCGGATGAAGCAGATGCGCGACAGGACGCCGTCGTTCTCGTAGGCGTTTTCCCCGAAAACGAGCGCGTCGCCGGATGAAGCGAAGGCCTGGGCGGTCAGGATGGACATCAGGGTGGTCTTGCCGGCGCCGTTGCGGCCCAGCAGGCCGTAGATCCGGTCGCCCGTCAATTGAAGGTTGACGTTGTCCAGGGCTTTGAGGTCTTTGTAGCGTTTGTTCAGGTTACGGGCCTCGACGATGATCTCGCTCACAGGGCCGCGCTCCTTTCCTTGGTTTCCGTCTCCGGATCCAATCCGGAACTTCGTTCGATCATGCTGCCCAGCTGCTCCGGAGTAATTCCCAGCTTGCGGGCTTCGGCCGTCAAGGGCCGGACGTACTGCTCAAAAAACTCTTCGGTCCTGCGGGCAATCAGTTGGGCGCGGGCACCTGTGGCAACAAACATCCCTATCCCCCTGCGTTTGTAAAGAATCCCTGAATCCACCAGCACATTGACGCCCTTGGCGGCCGTAGCCGGATTGATGCGGTGGAACGCCGCGAACTCGTTGGTGGAAGGAACCTGTGATTCCTCGGGCATGGTTCCGTCCACGATGCCGTTTTCGATGAGTTCGGCGATCTGCATGAAGATCGGTCGGCTGTCATCGATCATCACATCACCGCCTCATTGGTTCGTTACTCATGTAACTAACCATACAACCAACCAGCGAGTCGTCAAGCCCCACGGGGCAGAAAACCGGGCAGAAAAGAGGACCACGGCGTTCAAGTAGGCTTAATGGGTGATCTTTTCTGCGATGAGCGACCTTGCCGTATCCACCATTGGGGGCGCGGGTCCGGTGCGGCCGCCCATGGCCTCGTTCCTTCCGGACTGGCTGAACCCCCAGATCTTCCTCGCCGATCCCGCCCTGGCACCCTGGGTGGTGTTGCTGGTCTGCGGCATCGTTTTCGCTGAGACCGGCCTGCTGGTGGGCTTCTTCCTTCCGGGCGATTCCATGCTGTTCACCGCCGGCCTGCTGGTGGCCACGGACACCATCAAGTTCAACATCTGGGCCTTCGCCGCCCTGATCGTGGTTTCTGCGATCATCGGCAACCAGACCGGCTACCTCATCGGCTCCAAAGCGGGACCGGCCATCTTCAACAAGCCCGACTCGCGCCTGTTCAAGAAAGAGAACGTGGAGAGCGCCCATGCCTTCTTTGAAAAGCATGGCGGCAAGGCGCTGATCCTGGCCCGGTTCGTGCCGATCATCCGCACGTTCGTCCCCGTTATCGTGGGCGTGGCCCAGATGGACAAGCGCAAATTTTTCCTGTTCAACGTGATCGGCGCGCTGCTCTGGGGCGCCGGCGTCACCCTGCTGGGCTATGTCCTGGGTGACCGCGTTCCCTGGGTCCAGGAGAACCTGGACATCATCTTCATCGTCATCGTGCTGGTCTCCGTCATCCCGATCTTCATCGAGGTCGGCCGCGGTTTCGTTGCCAAGCGCAAAGCGGCGCTCGAGGGAACGGACCCGGTGGAGGAATTCATCGAAGAACATGAGGGCGGCAAGCACGGCGACCACTGACAAACGCCAAAGGCGCCCCGCGCTGAGCTGATGAAGCTCTGCGCGGGGCGCCTTTTTGTCAGGGGACAGCCGTCAGCCTGCAGCGCCATGCCCGGAGAGGGCACCGACAATGGCCGGCAGCAAAGCCCTGAATGCCTGTCCGCGATGGCTGATGGCGTTCTTTTCCTCGGGGCTCAGCTCTGCGCAGCTTCGGTCCATGCCTGCCGGCTGCAGCACGGGATCATATCCGAAGCCTCCATCGCCCCGGGGTTCGCGCAGCAGCGTTCCCTCAAGCTGGCCGTACTCAACTGTTTCGCGTTCCACGCCTCCCGTTCCCGGAACGGCCAGCGCAGCGGCACACACAAAGGCTGCACCGCGGTGGGTGTCCGGCACATCGGAGAGCTGGGCCAGCAGCAACTTAAGGTTGGCGGCGTCGTCTCCATGCCTGCCGGACCACCGGGCGCTGAAGATTCCCGGCGCACCGCCCAGGACATCCACTGCAAGACCTGAGTCGTCAGCGATGGCAACAAGCCCCGTGGCCTCGGCCACCGCCCGTGCCTTGAGCAGCGAGTTTTCAGCGAACGTGACGCCTGTTTCGCGGACGTCCGGCGCACCTGCCGCAGCCGCGTCCACGACTTGGGTGTCGACGTCGAGCCCTGGCACCTGGCCACGCAGCAGCTCGCGCAGCTCCTTCAGTTTTCCTTTGTTGTGGGTGGCAAGCACCAGACGCGGCGAGGCCGCCCCGGGCCCGGTCACGGAGCCTCCGCCAGGGTCTCACGCTGGATGGCGGCCAGCTGGCCGGTGCCGATCAGGGCAAGGTCGAGGAGGGCATTGAGTTCGTCACGGTCGAAGGGGGCACCCTCCGCGGTGCCCTGGACCTCCACGAATTTGCCGGAGCCGGTGACCACGACGTTCATGTCGGTTTCGGCCCGGACGTCCTCGACGTAGGGCAGGTCCAGCATGGGCACGCCGTCGATGATGCCCACGGAAACGGCGGCGATGGTATCAACCAGCGGTTCGGCGTTGCGGGCAATGAGCTTGTTCTCGCGGGCGAACCGGATGGCTTCGGCCAGGGCGACGTACGCGCCGGTGATAGCCGCCGTCCGTGTTCCACCGTCGGCTTGGAGGACGTCGCAGTCCAGCACGATTGTGTTCTCGCCGAGGGCTTTGGTGTCGATGATGGAACGCAGCGAACGACCAATCAGGCGGGAAATCTCATGGGTGCGCCCGCCGATCTTGCCCTTGACGGATTCACGGTCCGAGCGGGTGTTGGTGGCCCGGGGAAGCATGGCGTACTCGGCCGTGACCCAGCCGCGGCCTTCACCCTTGAGCCAGCGCGGCACGCCCTCGGTCAGGGACGCCGTACACAGGACCCTGGTGTTGCCGAACTCGATCAATGCTGAACCTTCGGCCTGCTTGGACCATCCCCTGGTGATGCTGATGGGGCGCAGTTGGTCCGGGGTTCGTCCGTCGGCACGGGTGACGGGCGTGGCTGTAGCTTCTGAAGTCATGACCCAAGCTTATCGAGGCCCGGCACCCAACCAGGTCGCATTTGTGCGCGTTTTGACGGCTGAAAACGCGCACAAATGCGACCTGGTTGGGTTGGGTTAGATCGTGTAGTGGACGCCCGCGACTGCCACGGCCACGTCCCCGGCAAAGACCGGCTTGGCCTCAGACATGACCTTGGTTTGGGAGGTCCAGACCGGAATATGGGTCAGGAGCAGGCGCCTCGCCCCGGCGTTGGTAGCTGCCTCGCCGGCCCGCTTGCCCGTGAGGTGGACGTCCTTGATACCGTCGTCACGGCCTTCCTCGAACGCCGCCTCGCACAGGAAGAGGTCCGCGTCACGGGCGGCTTCTTCCAAGCCGGGGCAGGAATCGGTGTCGCCTGAGTACGTCAGGGTTTTGGTCACCGGAATTCCGTCCTTGCCCGGTTCGGTCGCCGTGACCCGCAGGGCGTACGCTTCCTCCACCGGATGGTTCACGCTGAAGGGGGTCACGGTGAACGGACCTACCGTCACGGGCTTCTGTTCGGCCCAGTTGGTGAAGTCGAATTCCTCATGCATGCCCGGATCGAGGTCCAGGCCGTAGGCGGTGGCCATCCGGTCCGCAGTGGCCGCCGGCCCCCACACGGGAAGGCGGTCCCGGCCCCAGCCCCCTGGTTTCCAGCGGACTGCCACATGCAGGCCACAAAGGTCCATGCAGTGGTCAGGGTGGAGGTGGGTCAGGAAGATCGCGTCAATGTCTTCGAGGTCGGTGTACCGCTGGATAGCCCCCAAGGCACCGCTGCCCAGGTCCATCACGATCTTCCATTCACGCTCACCGTCGTGCGCGGTTACCAGGTAGCAGGACGCAGGCGAGCCGGGACCGGGAAAGGATCCGGTGCAGCCCACAATGGTGAGTTTCACAGGCCACTCTCCAACGGGCCCCGGTTCAGGTCATCGGCGGGTTGCACGAAATACGACCGGCGGGACAGGCCGGCCCCCGATCGGGCCGCTTCCAGCATCTCCGGCGTGATCCGGGCCAGGCTGCCGGTGGGATACTGCGCCGACACGTGGTCCACATGCTTCACGGAGAGAACCTCCGGTCCCAGGAAACGGCGGGCGAGGGTTTCGAACTGGGCGGCGTCGCCGGTGGCAATGAACTCATGGCCCGGAGGCGTGCCCTCCGTCCGTTGAATGCCGCCGTTGGCCAGGGCACGGTAGACATCCTTGGCCGTCTCCTCGGCACTGGACACCAGCGTGACATCCTCACCCATGACGAAGGAGATCACGCCCGTCAGCAACGGATAATGGGTGCAGCCCAGCACCACAGTGTCCACGCCGGCCTGTTTCAGGGGCGCCAGATATTCGTTCGCGGCGGCCAGGAGTTCCGGACCCGTAGTGACGCCGGCTTCGACGAAGCTGACAAACGCAGGGCACGCCACAGACGTAATGGCAAGGTCCGGCGCTGCGGCAAACGTGTCCTCGTAGGCGCGCGAACCGACCGTGGCGGATGTTCCGATGACACCGATCCTTCCGGAGCGGGTAGCGGAGACGGCACGCCGGACTGCCGGCTGGATGACTTCGATCACGGGAATGCCGTAGCGGGCCGTGTACCGCTCGCGGGCGTCCCGGAGGACGGCGGCCGACGCCGAGTTGCAGGCGATGGTGAGCAGCTTGACGCCGGAATCGACCAGCTCGTCCATCACGCCCAGGGCGTTGGCCCGGACCTCCGCGATGGGGAGGGGTCCATACGGGCCGTGGGCGGTGTCGCCCACATACAGGATCGACTCATTGGGAAGCTGGTCGATGATGGAGCGGGCCACCGTCAGGCCACCGACCCCGGAATCGAAGATGCCGATCGGCCGCGAACCCATAAGGGCGTCCTCGCTGCCCAAGCCGTCAGCCGCGGCCGTGACGGGGATTTCCGAAGACGCGGGGCGGAAGAATCTGCCGCCTGCTGAACTGCCCGATGCTGAAGTCATGATTATTCGAGAATAAGGCTTCACCTGTGCTGCGGCCATTACCTGTGGTCACCGCCTCGTGTCTGATGTGTCACAAACCCGGGCACCACGGCAGACCCCGCTGATCAGGATTTTGCCTGCCTGGCGGCCATCATCGACTGCACCAGCGACTCCTGCAGCCAGGTGGTGAAGTTGTACACCAAGGCAAGGTAGCTCTCCACGTCCTCGGCCTGGCTCCAGTCCTGCATGGAGTGGATGTGCTCCGCGTCGGCTTCGTCGCGGATGTCCAGCCTTTCGGCCAGCACGAGTCGCACATCGTTGAGGGCCATGGACCACCGCTTGGCGTCCTCCGGCGTCAGGAGGAGATCGTCCTTGTCCAGGCCCAGGGCGGTGGCGCGCAGTGCGCCGATCTTGCTTTCCCTGACGGAGCGCTCGGTGAGTTGACGGAACTCCAGGGACGCGGCGTCGTCGTTCTTCATGACGTTGGGCAGCAACCGCAGGAGGGCGCGGTCCGTTGGCTGCTTGACGTCCATGTCCAGGCCGATGAGTGCCGCCAGCGGATCCTCGTCCTCGCGGATATCAGCCTCCAGCATGGAGATGACGTCGGCCACCAATCCCCGCAGGAGGTCGCGTTCTGCCGGTTCGAGGTAGCCGGTGATGCCCTTGAGTCCGTATTTGAATGCCTTAGCCACGTCCGCGGCCGCCCTTTCCGGGTGCTTCGTTGCCGCTTGCCGCCTTTTCCACGGTGGCCCACAGGCCAAACCCGTGCATGGCCACCGCGTGCTGCTCCACTTGTTCCTTGCTGCCGTGTGCCACGATGGACCGGCCTTTCTTGTGGACCTCCATCATGAGCTTGTGCGCTTTGGACTCGGAGTAGCCGAAGTAACTTTGGAACACATAGCTGACATAGCTCATGAGGTTGACGGGATCATTCCAGATCACCAGGTTCCAAGGGATGTCCGGGGCGGTCAGGACACCCGTGGAGGTCAGCTCGGCGGCTTCCGTCCGTTCATCGATGTCCGTACCAAACGCAACGCTAGGGCTCATCTGTCCATTCTATGGCGGCTCGCACTAGAGTGAATTTCGTGAGTAGAGCCACGTCATGGGACCATCCCGCCACTTCCTTATACACCGACCACTACGAGCTGACGATGCTCCAGGCCGCCCTGCATTCGGGCGCCGCGCACCGCCGTTCGGTCTTCGAAGCGTTCGCGCGCCGGCTGCCCGACGGCCGTCGCTACGGCGTGGTGGGCGGCACGGGCCGCCTCCTGGAGGGAATCGCCGACTTCAGGTTCGGCGATGCCGAGCTCGCCTTCCTTGAACACAACAAGGTGGTCAACCGGGAGACCCTGGATTTTCTGGCCAACTATAAGTTCACGGGCGACATCTGGGGCTATGCCGAAGGCGAAGCCTACTTCCCCAACTCCCCCATCCTCATTGTGGAATCCACCTTTGCCGAAGCCTGCATCCTGGAGACCTACATCCTCTCCGTCCTCAACCACGACAGCGCCATTGCTTCTGCAGCCTCCCGGATGACGACGGCGGCCGGCAACCGTCCGTGCATCGAGATGGGCTCCCGGCGCACCCAGGAGGAATCGGCGACGGCGGCAGCACGGGCGGCGGTGATTGCCGGCTTCGCCAGCACCTCCAACCTGGAAGCCGGACGCCGGTACGGCATCAAGACGGTGGGCACGGCAGCGCACTCCTTCACCCTCCTCCACGACACCGAACGCGAAGCATTCGAAGCGCAGATCGCTGCCTTCGGCCCGGGTACTTCCCTGTTGGTGGATACCTATGACGTCGAGACCGCGGTGAGGACCGCCGTCGAACTCGCCGGTGACAAGCTGGGTGCCGTCCGGTTGGACTCCGGCGACCTCGTGGCGCAGGCACAGTGGGTCAGGCAACTGCTGGACGACCTCGGCAACCACAACACGCGCATCGTAGTGACCTCCGACCTCGACGAATTCGCCATCGCCGCCCTGCAGTCGGCCCCGGTGGATTCCTACGGTGTGGGTACGTCGCTGGTCACCGGCTCCGGTGCGCCGACGGCAAGCATGGTCTACAAGCTGGTCAGCCGCACCAACGACCACGGCGAGTTCATCTCCGTGGCCAAGGCGGCCAAGAACAAGGTCAGCGTCGGTGGCCGCAAATACGCGTTGCGCAAGCTCAACGAACGGGGCATTGCCACCCAGGAAATCGTTGGCATCGGCCACCGGCCCGAAGACGACGGCAATGACCGTCCCCTGCTGCAGCAGTTCGTCAAGAACGGGGAACTCCTTCCCGGTTGGACCGGCCCGGAAGGGGTGGTGAGGGCGAAGGAGCGGCACGCTGCCAGCATGGCTGAACTTCCCGCCGTCGTGAACCGCCTCCAGCGCGGCGAGGCCGCCATCCCCACCATCTACGAGGAGAACTGATGGCCAAGGCCCTGATCATCGTCGACGTCCAGAATGATTTCTGCGAAGGCGGAACCCTCGCCGTGGAAGGCGGGGCCGCTGTGGCCGGAGCCATCAGCGAATACCTCGACGCCAACCAGCAGCACTTCGACCACGTCGTAGCCACGCAGGACTGGCACATCGAACCCGGCAGCCACTTCTCGGATGAACCAGACATGGTGGACTCCTGGCCGCCCCACTGCCGCGCACGGACCAAGGGTGCCGAACTCCACGAGGACCTTGACCCCGAGTACATCCAGGCCTACTTCCGCAAAGGCCAGTACACCGCGGCCTACTCCGGATTCGAGGGCGTTCTGGCACCCGAAGACGACGTCCCGTCCGGCGACTTGAAAGCAGGTGCCCCGGTGGCGGAGGTCCTCGATGAAGACGCCATCGGGCTGGATGACTGGCTGCAAAGCCACGACGTCGAGGAAGTAGTGGTTGTAGGGCTCGCGACGGACTACTGCGTCAAGGCCACAGCCCTTGATGCGGTGCAGGCCGGCTACACCACCACCGTCATCGCAGAGCTGACGGCGGGTATCGCCGACGACCTTGACGACGCCTTTGACGAGATGGAAGCGGCCGGCGTCGAAGTGGAGCGCTCCTAGTACTTCCGGACAACGATGAAGGGCGCCGCAGTTGCGGCGCCCTTCATCGTTGGTGTTGGCGGGTTGCTACTTGCGGCCGATGAACCAGTCCTGAAGCTTGCGCAAACGCGCCTGCAGTTGCTCTTCGTTGGCCTGCGCCACTGCAGGTCCGCCACAGACCTCGCGCAGCTTGGTGTGCACCACCCCGTGCGGCGTTCCGGTCCGGGCCGACCACGCCGAGACGTTCTTGGCCAGTTCGTTGCGCAAATCCATCAGCATGCGGTGGTCGGGAACGGCCGGAGCCGCTTCCGACGCAGGAGGCTGCCGCTTCCGGCGGGATTGTTGCTCGCGTTGGCGCTGGCGCAGCAGCGTACCCACCTGCTCGGCATCCAGCAGCCCCGGGATGCCCAGGAAGTCCAGTTCGTCATCCGAGCCGATATCGGCACCCGTACCGAACTCGCCGCCATCGAAAAGGACCCGGTCAAACGAAGCCTGCGAGTCCAGGGCTTCGAACTTGCCCTTGGCCAGTTCGTCAGAGGCCTTTTCCTCCCGGTTGGCCTCTGCCATGAGGTTTTCCTCAGGGCTGAAGAGGCCGTCGTCGTCCTTGTCCGGACGGTCCAGCGCATGGTCCCGCTCGGCCTCCATGGTGTTGGCCAGCACCATGAGCGGTGGTACGGACGGCAGGAACACCGACGCCGTCTCTCCCCTTTTGCGCGCACGCACGAAACGCCCCACGGCCTGGGCGAAGAACAACGGCGTGGACGTGGACGTGGCGTAGACGCCCACCGAAAGCCGCGGAACGTCGACCCCTTCGGACACCATGCGCACGGCAACCATCCAGCGCTTGTCCCCCGCCGAGAACTCCTCGATCTTGCTGGATGCCTTGGAGTCGTCGGAAAGGATGACCGTGGGGGACTCCCCCGTGATCTTCTTGAGCTGGCCGGCGTAGGCGCGTGCGTCCTCGTGGTCCGTGGCAATGACCAGGCCTCCGGCGTCGGGAACGGTCCGGCGGACCTCGCTGAGGCGCTTGTCGGCTGCCGCCAGGACGGCGGGAATCCACTCCCCCGCGGGGTTCAGGGCCGTGCGCCACGCCTGGGAGGTGATGTCTTTCGTAACGGCTGCCTCACCCAGCGAGGCCGCCATTTCATCGCCCGCGCTGGTCCGCCACCGCATCTGGCCCGAATAGGCCATGAACAGCACGGGCCTCACCACGTGGTCGCGCAGGGCGTTGCCGTAGCCGTAGGTGTAATCGGCCTTGGACCGGCGGATACCGTCCCGGTCCTCGACGTATTCAACGAAGGGGATCGGGGAGGTGTCCGAGCGGAAAGGCGTTCCCGTCAGGGCGAGCCGTCTGGCGGCGGGATCGAACGCTTCACGAAGACCGTCGCCCCATGACAAAGCCTCGCCGCCATGGTGGATTTCATCGAGGATCACCAGGGTCCGGGCCGCCTCTGTCTTGGCCCGGTGCAGCATTGGTTTGCTGGCCACCTGCGCATAGGTCACGGCGACGCCCACAAATCCGCGTCCGTGCTGCCCGTCCGAGTTCTTGAAGTTCGGGTCGATGGCGATGCCAACCCGGGCCGCCGCGTCAGCCCATTGGCGCTTGAGGTGGTCAGTGGGTGCCACGATCGTGACCCTGTTGACCACTCCGCTATCCAGCAGCGTGGTGGCGATACGCAGCGCAAACGTGGTCTTTCCGGCGCCGGGTGTAGCAACGGCCAGGAAGTCCTTGGGCTTGCGCGTCATGTAAAGGTCCAGGGCCTCCTGCTGCCAGGCGCGGAGCTTGGGAGCTGTACCCCAGGCTGCCCGCTCCGGGTACGCCGGGGGCAGGGATGGACCACCAAAAAGTGTTTCTGTCATACGGACTCCCCCGTCCTGATGGCAGCGCCGGCGCGTCCCGGAACCCCGGGCACGCGGCATTGCACCGCTGGGCGGTGGTAATCAGAGGGGACCTTGTTGTTCTCCCCACCCACTACTTGGAGTTGCCCGGGCCGCTGTTTCCGCCGTCGTCACCGGGACGGAGGCCTTCGTAGATCTCCTTGCATTCCGGGCAGACCGGGAATTTCCTGGGATCCCGCCCCGGGGTCCAGACCTTGCCGCAGAGCGCAATCACAGGCTCGCCGGTCATGGCCGACTCCATGATCTTTTCCTTGCGCACGTAGTGCGCAAAGCGCTCACGGTCGCCGGGCTCCACTTCCTGGCGCGTCTCTTCGCGCTCAATGGTGGCGGTGGACGTTCCGGCTCCGGAAAGCTCGCGCATGGGGTCGTTCTCGAATGGATCCGGAGGAAGCGTAGTCATGGCATCCATCCTACCGTCTACAGCCCCTGCCACTCCGGCTTGTTGTCGTAGGTGTGGCGGTAGTAATCGGCCAGCTTGAGCGAGGATGCGGCGGCTTCGTCCACCAGAATCGTCGCGTGCGGGTGCATCTGCAGGATGGAAGCGGCACAGATTGCCGCGACCGGACCTTCGACGAAATCCCTGACAGCCTGGGCCTTCTGAGCTCCCGTCGCTACCAGGATCACGTGCCGGGCATCCATGATGGTGCCCAGCCCCTGCGTGACGACATGGTGGGGTACATCGTCAATGGAGTCGAAGAAACGGGCGTTATCCTTGCGGGTCTGCTCGATCAGGGTCTTGATGCGCGTCCGCGATGCCAGCGAAGAACCGGGCTCGTTGAAGCCGATGTGCCCGTCCGTACCAACACCCAGAATCTGCAGGTCCACGCCGCCGACGGCCTTTATTGCATCCTCGTACGCCTGGCATGCCGCTTCGAGATCCTCGGCTGCACCATCGGGGCCGTGGACGTTTTCCGGCTTGATGTTGACTCGGTTGGTGAACTCACGCCGAATGACCTCACGGTAGGACTCCGGATGCCCTGTTTCCAGGCCAACATATTCATCCAGCGCAAAGCCATGCGCCTGGCTGAAGTCCAGGCCGCCGGCCTCGTACCTTCGAGCCAACTCATCGTAGATGGGGAGGGGGGAAGAGCCCGTGGCAAGGCCCAGCACGGCGTTGGGCTTTCGGCGGACCAAGGCCTCGATGGCATCGGCCGCCAGGGCCCCGATCTGCTTGGTACCGGGGAGAATAACAACTTCCATCGTCTACGGCCTTCCTAATAAAAATGAGCTCAGTGCGAGGTTATCCCATGTCCGACCTATGCACTATTGTTACGGATTCAACGGTTCACGCTGAGCTGAGCGAACATTTCCGGCCCACGCGCATCCAGCCACTTTCCGCCCAGGCGAACTCCTGCAACGAACAGCACGGTGCCCAGCACCGGCCCCACCGCCAGGTTGATCCAGCCGGCTTCCGGGCTGCCGGCAAAGAGCTGCACTGCCACGAAAGCCAGCTCCGGTATCAGCAGGACCGCCAGCACGCCCATGCCTATGGCCTGCACCGCCAGCGTCTGGGCCACGTTCCCCGGAGGCTTCTTGAACGGGCTGTCCCCCGGCAGGGGAACAGCTATGTTGTAGCGTGCCGAGAGCACCGAGGACAACCCCAGTCCAGTAAAGAGCGTTCCCAGTGACAAGCCGAGCAGGTTCGGCAGCCACTCCCAGGAACCGGTGACGAACAGCGGTCCCACAGTGAAGACCACAACAACCGGCAACGATATAGCCAGGCATGCCAAGGCCCTGCCCAGCCTGTCATCGATACCGCGCACTCCGGCTGCCAGGTGGAGGGCAAAAGCGGTGTTGTCGTAGGAAACGTCGGCGCAAATGGCCCAGGCCATGATGAACGCCGTCAGGGGCCCCAGGATCATCAGGGTGCCGTAGCTGCCTTCCTGCGATCCTGCGAAGAAAAAGATCACCGGCAACAGCGGGACCACTACCAGGGACCCGGCATAGCGGGGATCCTTCAGCCAATAAATCAATGCCCGTGCGGCCACCGCGCCTGCCGGAGTAGCAGGCAAAACGCCGAAGAGGCCGGGTTTCCCACCCCTCTTCGAAGAGCCTCCGGAGTAGGGCGGAGTGACCAGGGCACGCTGCAGGAGCAGGTGCCAGCACCAGAGAAGGACCGCGATGGTGCCGGCGGCAATAAGCGCCTTGAGCCCCGCGCCCGCGTAATCCCCGGCATCCAGCGAGCCTCCGAGGGACCAGGCGGCACCAAGCGGCGTCCATGCGACTGTCCGCGCCAGCACGGGCAAGTAATCGGCGCTGCCCCGCACGCCGTCAATGATCCCCACCATGATCGGTCCCATGAGCATCAGCGGGATGAATACCACGATGCTGCTGACATCCTTGAAGCGCCGTGACGAAGCCAGCCCGGCAGTGGCCGTGGTGACGACTTTGGACAGGACTACACATGTCAGGGCACCCAGCAGCGCGCCAAGCAATGCTCCTGCCACGGCAGGGACGCTTCGCCACCAGGTGCCTGCAGTACCCAAGGCTGCGAGCAACGTGGCGATTCCGGGGACGCCGATGAAGCCGGACAGTGCCAGGCCCGCCAGGAGCTGCCGGGGCGGCACGGCAAACCCGGTGAAACGGGAAGGATCAAGGGTCATGTCCGCAGCTGAGGCGACGAGCGGGATAATGGCCCAACCCAGCACAGTCGCGGCACCGCCGAGCACCACGACGGTCTGGGCAACGCCGGCATCAGCCCAACGCAGTGCCACCAGGCCGCCGATGACAAGGGACAGCATGCCCAGGGCATACAGGAGGCCCAGCCCTATGCCGATCAACTGCAACGGGCTCCGTTTGAAGCCATTCAGCAGGAGACGCCACTTCAGGCTCAGAAGGTGCGCAACCATTCCAGTCCTTCCGTCCGGTGTCCCCCGCCTACCAGCTGGACAAAGCGTTCCTCCAGGGTCGAACCGCCGCGGACCTCCTCGACAGTACCTGCCGCCAACACCCGCCCGGCGGCCACCACGGCCACGTGGCTGCACATGCGCTGGACCAGGTCCATGACGTGGCTTGAGACGATGACCGTGCCACCGGATGCCACATAGCTCTCGAGGATGCCGCGGATGTTGGCAGCAGAGACCGGATCCACCGACTCGAACGGCTCATCCAGGACAAGGAGCCGTGGCGCATGGATCAGGGCCGAGGCCAAAGCGATCTTCTTGGTCATGCCCGCCGAATAGTCGACCACCAGCGAGCCCGCATCGGCTTCAAGGTCCAAGGCAGCCAGGAGTTCGCCCACCCGTGAGGCGACGACGTCGCGCTCCATGCCGCGCAGGAGCCCCGAATACGTGATGAGTTGCTCGCCCGTCAGCCGGTCGAACAGGCGTACGCCGTCCGGCAGCACACCCATGAGCTTCTTGGCGGCGAGAGGTTCGCGCCAGACGTCCACACCGTGAACCAGCGCCGTTCCGAAGTCGGGCCGCAGCAGGCCGGTGGCCATGGACAGCGTGGTGGTCTTGCCTGCGCCGTTGGGACCCACCATGCCGTAGAAAGAACCGGCCGGTACCTCGAGGCTGACGCCATCGACGGCGATCTTCTGCCCAAACCTCTTGGCTAGGCCCCTGATCGAAAGAGCCGCGGGCCCGGCAAGGGAGCCGTCCTGGGGGACGTAGGATGCGGGGCCGGTGGGCGGTTGGGCGGGCTCGGGCTCGTGGCTTGGTTCCGTCATGGCACCAGCCTAGCCGTGCTGCGGGCGCGCGGGGGGCGGCCTAAAAACTATGGCGTGGCTTGGCCCGTTGGTACTGCGGAGCCCAGGGAATGTCGTGTCCCAGTTCGTGGGCAGCCCGCAACCACCAATGGGGATCCCGCAACGCTGCCCGGGCCATGAAGACTGCATCTGCACGGCCGTTGGCCACGATATCTTCAGCCTGCGCCGGAGTAGTCAGAAGTCCAACAGCCCCGGTGGGAACACCGGCCTCACGCTTGACGGTCTCCGCGAAGCCCGCCTGGTACCCGGGAGCGGGACGGATCGACTGGTGGGCCACTGCTCCTCCGCTTGATACGTCCACCAGGTCCACGCCCCGCCCTGCGGCCTCCTTGGCGAGCCGGACGGAGGCATCCAGGTCCACGCCCCCTTCTGCCCAGTCCGACGCCGAAATCCTCAGCAGCAGCGGCATGGAGTCCGGTATGGCAGCACGGACAGCGTCAATGACTTCCAGCATGAGCCTGTTCCGGTTGCCCTCACTGCCGCCCCAGTCATCCGTCCGGGTGTTGATGAGGGGACTCTGGAACTGGTGGAGCAGATACCCGTGGGCGCCATGGATTTCCACGGTGTCGAAGCCGGCCTCCACTGCGCGGGCGGCAGCGGCGGCAAAGTCGCTGATCACACCACGAATGTCCGCTTCGGTCATGGCCACGGGTGCTGCGTAGCCCTCGTAGGACCCGGCGGAAGGACCCACGGTGGGCCAACCGCCGTCGGACTCCGGAACCGAACCGGAGCGTTCGGCGAACGGCCAGTACGTGGAGGCCTTGCGGCCGGCATGCGCCAGCTGGACACCGATCCTGCAGTCCACGGCGCCGTTGCTGTGCACGAAGCCGACGATGCGTTGCCAGGCCTCTGCCTGCGCATCCGAATACAGCCCGGCGTCCCTCGGGCTGATCCGCCCGGCGGCGTTGACCGCCGCGGCTTCGGTGAGGATCAGGGCAGCACCACCTGCAGCGAACGAACCCAAATGCATGAGATGCCAGTCATGGGGAACCCCCTCCCCCGTTTCCGGGCCGCAGCTGTACTGGCACATGGGCGAAACCCAGCCACGGTGCGCAATGGCAAGGGAACGGAGCTGGAGCGGGGCAAAGAGGGCGGACGGCACTAGAAGAGGACCCTCGCCAGCCCCTGCCGCGCCTTCGCCACCCTGTCATCGGACGTACCCACGACCTCGAAAAGCTCCAGCAGCCGTACCCGTGCAGTCTCCCGTTCGGGACCGAAATTCCTGCCAATAAAGGAGATAATGCGCTGGAAAGCGTCCTCGATGTGCCCCCCGGACAGATCAAGGTCCGCCACCATGAGCTGGGCGTCGAGGTTGTCAGGTTCCTCGGCCGCCATGGTCCGCAGGTTTTCCGCCTCCGGTGCTGTGAGCTTCTCCAGGCGGGCCATGAGCTCCACCTGCGCCAGGCCGGCCTTGGCATCAGCATCGGCGGGTTGTTCAAGCAGGGCCTGCTTGTAAGCGGCTTTTGCGGCCTCGTAATCGCCTGCCTCGATGGCATCCACGGCGGCCTGGTGAAGTGGGGGAAGCGGTGCGGTTCCGGCCTCGCCCTCCTGCGGAGCATCGCCGATGGTGCCGGTGACGCCGTTGGCGGCAGCGACCTTCAGGAGTTCTTCCACAAGGCTGCGGATCTGTTCGTCGTCAGCCGGGCCCTGGAACAGCGGAACGGGCTGGCCCTTGACCACTGCAACGGCTGTAGGGACAGCCTGCACCTGGAATGCCTGGGCGAGCTGCGGGAAAGCGTCGACATCCGCCGCCGCAAGCACCAGCCGGCCGTGATAGCTGTTCACTACCCGTTCTGCGGCATCGAGCACGGCGGGTGATTCAGCCGCGTAGCGCGACCAGAGCAGGAACAGCACGGGGATCTGGGCGGACAACTGCACCAGGTCCTGGAAGTTGGTTTCCGTGGCATCCACGCGGAGCGGGGCGCCTGGCGCCTCACCGCCGGCGGGCGCGCCGGGATCACCCGGGGCTTGCGGCGTGGGCGGCTGGGCAGGGGCCGGACGGCGCAGCGACGAGAGGTCGACGGCGCCACGAAGGTTGAGCTGGCTGGCAGCGGCTGGAGTGGGTCGGTATCCGGGCGAACTCATACCGTCCACTCTAGCCGCTGCCGTGCACAGGCCGTGGCTTACTTGAAGCTGGCCCCTACCAGTCCACGCGTGGCCGCCACGAGCTTCATGGGATCACTGGAACCTGCCGGCGGAATGTAGATGGCCACCGACTCTGCAAAGTTGAGCACCATGCCCGTAGTGGTTTCCTTGCCACCGGCAAAGACCGCTGAGTCGTCTTCAAGGATCAGCTTGTCACCGGCGGCTTTCGGGGTGCCTTCGAAGGCGAAGTTCAGGCGTCCTACCACCAGGGCGCCGCCATCGGCTGTGCGCAGAACAACTGTCTGGTTGTTGACGGGCGTGTGCGAGAACTTGAAGTTGGCGCTGGTGCCGTTCTTCACTGTGTCTGCCTGGTAAGTCAGCGCACCGGCAATGTAGGGCGACGACTGGCCATCGGCCAGCTTGCTCCGGTTGGGCGAATCGGGAGTCGTCAGCATTTCACCGAGGATCCCCAGTGCCTCGTTGCCGCTGTAGGCCAGTCCGGTCTTGTCATCAGCCGACACCGGGGCGGTTCCGTCGCGCGGGACCGGGAAGGACGGGAAGTTGGTTCCCGGCTGCAGCGGAGCAGTGCCCCACAGCTTGTAGTTTTCGCGCGGCGACAACTGGACCAGCGTCAAAACCTGCGGAACGACGTTTCCGTCACCCTGCGTGAGGGCGAAGACCGTGCGAGGCCAGTCTGTCTTGGTGCTGATGACGCTGCTCTGCAGCTTGGTGGCACGTACCGGCATGCGGGCCTCGTAGGCCGAAACCGCCGAACGGATCTTGTAGTTCTGCGTCCGGACCTCAAGCTCCATCTTGTCCACGCGGGGTGCAAGCTTGGCTGCGTCCTTGGCGGCATCGGCGGCGTCAACGGTGCTGGCCACCTGCTCAAGGATGCGCTGCAGCTGCGATTCGAGCATGACCGGACGGGCAGCGTCGTCCCCGGCACTCGCCGAGGCAGATGGGCTGGGGGTAGTGGTCGCGTGGGCCGCCACCGCGGTACCGCCCACGAGGACCGCAACAGTCGCCGCTGCTACGGCACTGATCCGGAGCGTGGAACCTTCGGCACCTGCACCGCGGCGCTTGGCGGCGTCGTCGGCCGGGGTCACTGGCAGCGCCGTAGTCTGTCCCTCGCCGCCGCCGTGCGTGTCATCGTCATGCCGGCGGTTGCTGATCGCCTTGGCGACGAACGGAAGGGCAGCGCCTACCAGGATGATGATGATGCCGAGCACGATCAGGGGCACGGCCCAGGGGGTGGTTGCGTTGTTGGGGAACGTCATGGAAATCGACGACGGCGCGGGCTGGGTTCCGTCGCTGGCCACCAGCAGGGACCACTCGCCCTCGGCAGGTGGGTTCCATGTGTAGTCAAGCTCGCCGCTGGCGTCCTCCGTGTTGACCCAAAGGTCGGAGCCAGCCGGCGACGGTGCCGTCGGTTCACCGTCAGCAGACTCCACTTCCAGGGACTTCTGGTCGTCGGACACGCCCTTGACGGTGGTGTGGGCAGTGTTGCCTACCCAGGCGTCCACATCACCGGGACGGCCGGTGGCAACAATGAAATTGCCTTCGCCCTGGATCTTGATCTTTACCGGCCCGTCATGCCGGGCAATCAGCTCCTGGTCGATCACCGTCAGCGGGGACGCCTTGGTGTCACCGGGCGTAGAGGCCGTTACAGTCTCAGCGGGAGCCCAGAAGGTCAGCTGGCCAATGCCGGCCAGCATCGTCAGCAGGCCCAGCAGCACCAGCAAGGCTGCAGTCTTCAAACGCACAGAATCACCTATCATCAGCGGTCGTTGAACTTCAAGGGTAACCGTTTTGTTATCAAAGAGTCAGATCGGCGGAAAAGCACGGACACGCCGAAAACCCCGTAATGGCGCCGACAGAGGGCGATTACGGGCTCCTGATAGTGTGGCGATGATCATGATATCGGGGCAAGCAACCGCCAATATCGGCAAGCATCCGCGTAGAAAAGGCAGCATAACCGCGTGAAAGACCACATGGAGTCCCAACCCGTCGAAGAGCCGGGATCAACCGCGGAGAATGCGCCCGTGGACGGGACCTCGGCAACGGTCCCGGTCCGCACCGGTCGCATGGCTGCCTTGGCCCGCCGTCTCCGGCAACCCATTCCCGGTGCCAGGACCAGGGTCCGCTTCGAAATGCCCCCTGAAGAAGAGGCCGGCACCTCCCTGGAGGCAACCGGCACGGACGACGACCACGGCTTCGGAGCCCCCGGGCCGCGGATGTCCTCCCAGCATCCGCTGTATGTGGGCTTTATGGGCACTGCCGGGGTGGGTGTTGCCCTGCTGGTGTTCTATATCGCCAGCAACACCACCCAGCTGCTCTTGTGGATCGTCGCCGCCTTGTTCATCGCCCTGGGCCTGGACCCCGTGGTCCGGTGGTTGGAAACGCGGAAGTTCCCCCGCCCTGCAGGCATCCTGATCTCGCTGACAGTCCTGGTCCTGGCCGTGGCCGGGTTCTTCGCAACGCTTATTCCCACGATCGTGGAGCAGGTCTCGGAAATCGTCCGGCAGGCCCCTGATTGGATCCGCAGCTTCCTCGACTCCGACTTCTTCCGGACTGTGGACTCCCAGTTCGGCGTCCGCGACCGCATCACCACTGAACTGGACAAATTCGTCAAGGACCCCGAAGCCATGGGCGGCATCTTCGGCGGCGTGGTGGGTTTCGGTTCCACCGTCGCCAACGGCCTGTTCGGCACGCTGATCGTCCTGGTGTTGAGCCTGTACTTCCTTGCCGCGCTGCCATCCATGAAGAAGTGGGCGTACAGGCTGGCACCGCGCTCACGCCGGCCACGGGTGGAAGCCCTGTCCGAGGCCATCACGGACTCGGTTGGCAACTATGTGATCGGGCAGGCCTGCGTTGCCCTGCTCAATGCTTTCTTCGCGTTCATCGTCATGAGCATCCTCGGCATACCTTTCAGCGTGCTGCTGGCCTTCGTCGTGGCACTGCTGGCGTTTATTCCGCTCGTGGGCGGCTTGATCGCCGGGGTCGTGGTCATCCTGGTGGCACTGACCGCAGGCTGGCAGACCGCGGTCATTTACGCGATCGCCTACTTCGCCTACCTCCAGTTCGAGGCCTACTTCATTTCACCGCGCATCATGCAACGCGCCGTGGCTGTGCCGGGAGCTGTCGCCGTGATCTCGGTGATCGCAGGAGGCAGCCTGCTGGGCGTGCTTGGCGCGTTGATCGCCATTCCCACGGCAGCTGCGATCATGCTGCTCATCAAGGAAGTCTTCATCGCGCGGCAGGACCGGCACTAAGCTCCCGCTACCGGCCCCGCCCAGACCCGCGGCAGGCCGTCCACGCCCGCGCCCGCCTCAGTGACGTCGTCGACGATCTCATCCAGGACGCGCGCCGCGTACTTCTCGCCCACCCAAAGATGCTTGGCGCCGTCGACGCCGACAAGCCGGGCCTGGGGTACGAGGCTGAAACGCCGGGCTGCTTCGGCAGGCTGCAGGTAGTCGTCATGCTCCGGCACCAGGACCGTGAGCGGCTTGCCTGACGCCGCCCACTCTTTCAGGTGCACATCGGTTGCGCGGTGCAGCGGCGGTGACAACAGGACGGCGCCTTCGACCGCCGGCGCCACCGGCTCCGTTGCGCCGTACATGAGGGCCAGTTCGGTGCCGAATGACCATCCCACCAACCAGCGGTTGGGCAACCCGCGGTCGACGGCGAAGCGGACTGCCGCTTCAACGTCGTACCGTTCTCCCACGCCTTCTTCGAACACCCCCTGGCTGGTTCCCCGGGGCGAGTGGGTACCGCGCGTATTGAATCTCAGTACTGCAACCCCGGCCAGGGCAGGCAGGCGGTAGGACGCCTTGCGGTACACATGCGAGTCCATGAAGCCGCCGTGGGTCGGCAGCGGATGGAGGGTGATCAGCGTCGCCGCGATGTCTCCCGACTCAGGCACTGCCAACTCCCCCACAAGGACCTTGCCGTCTTCGGTGGTGAACTCGATGTTTTCGCGGCGTGCCGGCAGCACGGTGGATGCCCTGATCTCCGCGGGTACATCCGGCTGGGTGAAAACAAAGGAGGCAGGGTCGAAAGTCATGCACCCAAGCCTAAGCGAATCAGCGGTAGCGGTAGGTCCGGGACGTCCAGCAGTTGGTGTGCCAGTGCCGCCGCTCTGCCAACCCCGCAGCCTGGCCGAACAGGTGGCTGTCGTTCCACACCACCAGATGCGCAATGCCCGGCATGATCGCAGTGGAACAACCCGGGCAGATGTACTGTTTTTCCGCCTGGCGGGCCGTCATGGTGCGCACCATCCAGTCCCCGTCAGGCGCGCTTTCGCGCCGGGCAATCCCCGCCCTGGCACGCTCCAGGTCCAGCTCCGGAACCGGGTCCGTCCACTTGCCCGCGGACTTGCCGGACCGCGCGCTGGAGGGGCTGCGGCGGGGGCGGTTGGAGCGGGGCATACCTCCATTCTGCCCCAGCCCACCACCGCCAAGCGGTAATGTGGGGCGGGTGCGACTTGTCATAGCCCGTTGTTCTGTTGATTATGTTGGCCGCCTCAAGGCCCACCTGCCCCTCGCTACCAGGCTCCTGCTGGTCAAGGCGGACGGATCGGTGCTGGTGCACTCGGACGGCGGGTCATACAAGCCGCTTAACTGGATGAGCCCGCCCGCCACGCTGCGCGTCACCACCCCTGAGGAAACAGAGGTGGAAGAGGGCGTGGTGGAACAGTGGACGGTCCAGTCCGCCAAGACGGATGACCGGCTCATCATCAACATCTACGAATCGCTGCACGACACTTCCCATGAACTCGGCACAGACCCCGGGCTCATCAAGGACGGCGTGGAAGCCGACCTGCAGCGTCTGCTGGCCGAGCAAATTGAGACCTTGGGCACCGGATACTCCCTGATCCGCCGGGAGTACTTCACCGCCATTGGGCCGGTGGACATCCTGGCCCGCGACGCCCACGGCACCACGGTGGCGATCGAACTCAAGCGCCGCGGCGACATTGACGGCGTGGAACAGCTCACCAGGTACCTGGAGCTGCTCAACCGTGATCCCCTGCTGGCACCCGTTCGCGGGATCTTCGCGGCCCAGCAGATCAAGCCCCAGGCCAAGGTGCTGGCCAACGACCGGGGCATCGATTGCGTCACGCTGGATTATGACGCGATGCGGGGCGTGGATGACAGCGAGTCCCGCTTGTTCTGATTCCGCCCTTCGGGCGTTGTGCCACAGGCCACTAGAATCACAACCATGACTGCCGCAGACCGATTTGTGTCCTCTTCCGCGCCCAGCCACCAAATCCTGACCGGAACACTTATCAGTGACGGGGTGGTGACGGAGGACGGCCTCCTGGCCATCGATGGTGACCGGATCGCCTTTGCCGGCCCGGCAAGGGACTTCGATCCCGAAGCCTTCGAAGGTTTCGGCAGCGCCGTCCGCCTGGGTGTTCCCAGCGGCAGCTACCTCCTGCCGGGCCTGGTGGACGTGCACTGCCATGGTGGAAACGGCGGCGATTTTCCGGGCGGGGACGAGGCGTCTGCGCGGAAGGCTGCGGACTTCCTGCACCGTTCCGGAACCACGTCCTTCCTGGCCAGCATGGTCACGGCCTCGCGCGAGGACCTCCTGCGCGGGATCGGGCTCTTCGTGAAGCTGGCGGACGAAGGGCTGGTGGCCGGTATCCATCTTGAGGGTCCGTTCCTCTCGCATGCCAGGTGTGGTGCACAGAATCCCGACTTCCTGCTCGAGCCGGACCTCGATCTCATGAACGAACTTGTCGCAGCTGCTGCCGGGAAGCTCGCCACCATGACCTACGCACCGGAGCTCCCCGGAGCCTCGGCCCTGGTGGACCTCATGACGTCGCACGGCGTGACGCCGTCCCTGGGCCACACGGACTGCGACGACGCCACTGCGGCCGCGTCCCTGGCCGCAGCCCGCGAGGGCCTTGAGTCTGCAGGGTTCGACGGCGTGAGCTCGCTTCCGACCGTCACGCACCTGTTCAATGGGATGCCGCCGATGCACCATCGGGCTCCGGGGCCTGTGGCGGCTTGCCTGCGCACGGCACAGGAAGGAAAGGCCGTGGTGGAACTCATCGCCGACGACACCCACCTGGATCCCAGCACCGTTGCCACTGTTTTCCAACTGGTGGGCGCCAACAACATCGTGCTCGTGACGGACTCCATGGCGGCAGCCGGCTTGTCGGACGGCAACTACATGCTCGGCCCCTCCCCCGTCACGGTCAGCAATGGCGTTGCAACGCTGGATGCCACGGGGTCCATCGCGGGCGGCACGGCAACGCTGCTGGAGGTGGTCCGCAAAACCGTCGCAGCGGGGGTGGCACTCCCGGATGCCATCTGCTCCGCCACGGCGGTCCCGGCGGCTGTCCTTGGCCTCTCGGACGAGGTGGGCGGCCTGCGGCGGGGGCTGCGCGCCGACGTCGTCATCACTGACCAGGAGCTGGGCCTGACTTCTGTGATGCGCAACGGAGAGTGGCTGCACCAGGGGCAATAGCGTGTTTGTGAATTACCGGCAGCACGTTACCTTCTTTTTACCGAAAATTTTCCCGAATTGCCTAAAAGACCGTTGACCTGCGGCACGCCGCATGAAAGTGTTGTAGCAGTCTTTGTGTAGGTGGTTTTCATGCTCGCAAGACGAGTTGCGAGCGTGAAGCTCCTGCGAAACCAACCGGGCGCCCCCCGGCAGGAATCCGGAACTTCTCGCGAAGTAACAAGGCCGGTACGAGGTGTATCGGACTGCTGTTTCGTAATGAGGAGAAATACATGGCACTGGGAACCGTCAAGTGGTTCAACGCTGAAAAGGGCTTCGGCTTCATCACCCCGGACGACTCGGATGGGGACGTGTTCGTCCACTACTCCGAGATCCAGACCGGTGGCTTCAAGACCCTCGACGAGAACCAGCGTGTTCAGTTCGAGATCGGCCAGGGTGCCAAGGGCCCCCAGGCAACCGGCGTTACCGTCGTCTAGCATGACCCGCTGAAACCGCATCCGGTTTCGCATCCAGTGATGGCCCCGGCTTACGCCCGGGCCATCACTCTTTAAGCAGCAATGCCTGATTTGTCTGATATTTCGACAACCCTGTTACAAACAGTGAAGAAATACGTATTATCGGCATTCTTAATATGGGTTGATAAATCAACCAACCAAGCTCCGGAGGAGCCGGGCCGAATGTCGCACGGACAAACCCGGGAGGTACGCCCGGGTCAATGCGCGGCCCATTGCCGGAAGGTCAAGGGGATCCTGGTAATACATGTACAAGGTCCGGTAGTCGGGCTTGAAGCGTGATTTGAAGGACGCCAGGGACCGGAAGCCATAAACGGGTTCCAATGCCTGTCCCACGACGTCCAGAATCCCCGCCAAGCCCTCCGGCCGCTGGTCGCCGTCCTCCTGGTCCCGGGCCAGGGGCGAGCCTGAGAGGGAAATGACCTCCACCGATGTCCGCAGATGGAGAATCGCAGAGGCAATCAGGAATTCCATGACCCCGGGGAAGCCATCACCCCGTCGGCGCATGAAATCCAAGGTCCAGCTCACAACCTCGCCATTGCTGTAGACGGGCAGCCAGCTGGTGACGCCGTACACCAGTCCCTCTTCATCCACGGCGGCGCAGACCAGGACATCGGGATCGTCCAGTTCGTCCAGGCCACCGAGGGTAAAGCCCATCTCAGGGACACGTTTCTGTGCGGCCCACTCTTCGGACACCTCTGTAATCTGTGTCCGGATGCTGTGCGAAAGCTCACCATACCGGCCCCACACCGGAGCGATCCCCATCTTGCCTGCACGGTTGAGAGCAGTCCGGACGTTTTGCCACTCCTTGCCGCGGAATTCCAGCCCCTTGACCATCAACCGTGTCTCCTGGGCCACGGGCACGCGGCGGAAACCCCGTCCCTTGAGCAGGGGCCACAACTCGTCGGTGCACGAATAGAGGCATGGCACCAGCGCATGCTGGGAGCAGTATTCGAGGAAGCCTTGGATCGTCACGGCACGGTGCGCGGGATTCCCCAGCGGTCCGGCCAGCGTCAAGGCCACGTGGCCGTGCTGCTGGTATGCAACGCACCCTGTCCCCTGCTGGTTGAACCAGTACTTGTTGGGTTCCCAAAGCGCCATCCAGGACAGGGAGTCCCCGCCCTTCTTCACCAGCGCGCGGGCGTGGTCCCGCCCCTCGTGGTCCAATCCCCCGGCATGGTGCCCGCGGAGCAGGAGGATCCATACCCCCAGCAGCGCCACCAGCCAAAAGAACGTTCCTGAATAGGAGAACAGAAAGACTTCCAAGGCATCACGCTCAGCGAAAACCTTGCGGTAAACCCCAGGAAGTGGAACAGGCAGGTACTGCCGGGCGAGTTCGGCACCCAGGCCCAGCAGGCCGCCGTCGCGCGTCATGCCGCCGGCCGCGAACCACGCAACGGAGTACAACAGCGCCAGTCCGCCGCCGGTTAAGCCCACCAGCCAGAAGACCCTGCGGGTGAGTGCGCCTGATGACCGCACACGGAAATGACCACGGTAGGCAAACAACAGCACCGCCAAAGCCAGTGGTACGAGCACCAACGGAATAACGTGGGCAACTGCGGAGCCCAGCGTGCTGCCATGGGGACGGACAACCGGGAGCGGCATGCGGGCGAAGAGCCCCAGGTACACCGCCGACAGGCCGACCACCACCAACTGCACGGCAATGGCAATGCCCAGCGCCAAGCGCCGGCCACGCCGCATGCCGTCCGCACATATCAGCAGGAGGACCACCGGGACCACCGCCAAGGCAAGGCCCAAGGGACCTGTGTAGCCCTGCCGGCCCAGGTCCAGGCAGGCCACATCGATGGTTCCGCCGCAGCTCTCTTCCAATTGGCTCAGCGTTGGCAGGGGGTTGAGGATGACATCACGCAGCAGGGCCAAGGGACCCGAGGGACTCTTCGCTGCGGCCGTGAGGATCGGCCCCACGGCAAAGATCGCCATGGTCAGCGCCAGCAGATTGCGCACTTCCCTGCCCGTGGAGCGGTGAAGGTGCAGGTGCCCGTGGGTACTCTGCATCCACCAGCCGGCAGCAAGCCCGATCAGGGCGCCCAACAGCCCCACCACCGTTTCGGGATGGCCGATGTACAGGACAAGGAGAATGGCCACGGACAAGGCGGCCGTCCGCAACCGGCGCTGCCACAGGGTGGGCATCAGGGCACTGGCCGCCAACGCCGTGGCTATCAACGCACCGTAGGGTCCGATCAGGCGCTGGTCCACCATCCTCGACAACCAGCCGTCGTCTGCGACGCGTGCCACTTGGGTAACCGTCAGGAAAGCTGCAACGCAGGCGAACTGGGAACCGAAGAACATCACGGCTGTCCGCAGGAAACCCAGATACCGTTCGGCAATCCCCAGGAGGAACAGGATCATCAGGACAGCGGCGGCAAAGGCCAACGCATTGGTTGTGAAGAAGAGCGAGGTCCACAGCGACCACCACTGACCCGAGCGCAATCCCGGCAGGGAGACACCCGCCACCGGTAGCCATGCCTCCGGCGGACCGGAGAGGAAGCTTCCGGACACTATCGAAACTGCAGCAAACAGGATCAGCACGGCGGTCGTCAGCGGAGTGGCGCGAAGATGCCTGGCGGTCAACCGCATCGCCGGTACCAGGACGCCCTTCACCGCAAGGTTCACCTGGTCAGTCCCCACCTGGAGGAAAGAAAGGACAACGCCCCGGGCATGCTGCGCACTACCGCATCCCACGAATGTCCGGCGTGGGGGATGGAATGCTCCTCGACGGTGAACCCGGCGTCCCTCGCGGCATCGGCAAGGACGTGCATGTACCCGGTGAACTCGGTGTCCGACACACCTGCCGTCAGGTACATGCCGCTGTCCGGGTAAGTCCGTTCCCGCATCAGAACCAAAGGCGTTCCCGCTTCGAAGGCCGCGACATCGCCGTCGAAGGAATCGGCAATGGTTTTGTTCCGGTCTTTAGCCAAAGCCGGCTCCTGCTCAGCGGCGAAAGCCAGTACCGAGGTAAACAACTCCGGATGGCTGGTGCCCATCTGGACCGCGCACGTGCCGCCGAAGGAGAACCCGCCAACACTCCATTGACCTGCGTCCGTGGACACATCCAATGTTGCTGCGATCCAAGCAGGTACATCCCGGGACAAATACGTGCCGGCCTGGGCAATGCGGCTGTCCATGCACATGGTGTTGGCATTGCCGGAACCGTTGGGGTCCACCACCACGGTGACCGGTGCAAGGCCGCCATGCGATTCGGCAAACCGGTCCATTTGCGACCGGAGCTGCCCTCCTGTCAGCCAGTCCGCCGGACCACCCGGCTGGCCGGAAAAGAGCACCAGTACAGGCAAAGCGGGCCGGGGTTCCGTTTGATAGGCCGGCGGGAGATAAATATAGGCGTCGCGTGCCGCGAAACCGGAAACTGTGCCGGGAATGGCCGCCTTGCGAAGGACACCGCCGCGTGGCATCGCATCAGGAGCTTTCCACGTTGAAACCGGTACCGGTGCCTGTGCCGCGCTCCCCCGCTGGAGGCCGGGCTCCAGCGGCTGGATTCGGGCTACGGCCGTGCCCAGGAGGTCGGAAACCGTATTGTTCAGCCCGAAATACAGATTCACCTGGACTACGCAGAGCAGCACCACGCCGAGCATGGCTGCCACGTTGGCCCACCGGAGCTTCCAGCCGGATCGGGGAAACTTCGCAAGACACAGCAGGACGGCCGCCACCGCAGGGACAGACCATACAAGGGTTTCGAACGGAAGATTCTCCGAAAAAACCGCGAGCACGTCAACAAGGAGCCAATGCGCCAACGCAACCATGCCCACGGCTGCACCCAAGCAGGCCGGCACCACCAGCAGCCAGGAACGCGTGCGCCGCCACAGCAAACAGGCCGCCCCGGCTGCACCGCACGCGATGCTGAACCATAGGAACGGCCCATCTACGAGACTGAGGTCCGACAAGAAGTCCATGGCGCCTAACGCCAGGTTCCGACGCCGATGACCGGCCCTGCTTCAAGCCACGAGGACAGGCCGGCATAAGCGTCGAAGTTCATGGCGAGCATGAACTTGTTGCCCTCGTACTGCAGTTCGACCACTACGACACCGGGCTGGACCCGTACGAGTTCGTCTTCCGTGGGTTGCCGCCTGCCCAGCAATTCGAGCGAACTGCGTTTGAACCGGTGCTTGGGGATGACGCTCAGGGACATCAAGCGGAACCACTCAAGTTCATTGTCCTGATAACGACAAACCCCCATCTGCCAGCTGTGACCAGCCGTGCAAATGGAGGCGTCGACAGTGCCCAGGGCGCGCCGCAGATTGAAGCGGCGCACCCCGAAAAGGCACAGTGTGAAAATCAGCAACGTAAACGCCGTTGCCAGGGCGATGAACGGAATAAAGGAATCGTCCATCTGGGTCTTGCTATCGGATCCCCGCTGTAGCCGCTTCGCCCAGGTGGGCGTTGTCAGCAACAATGACCACGCGATCGTTGTCAACGGAGAAGAAACCGCCGTCGACCTCTACCGCAATACGGTCACCGGAAACCGGCTGGATTGCCAGCTCGCCCGCGGCCAGGATGGCCAGGAGGGGCGAGTGGCCCGGCAGGATTCCGATTTCACCATCGCTGGTGCGGGCCTTCACCATCTTGGCCGCGCCGGACCACACGAAGTGGTCCGCTGCGACAATCTCAACCTCAAGCTCAGCCATATTACTTGGTCTGTTCCTGGATCTTGGCCCAGTTGCGCTCGACGTCATCCAGGCCACCGACGTTGAAGAACGCCTGCTCTGCGATGTGGTCCAGCTCGCCGTCGCAGATGGCGGTGAAGCCTTCCACGGTGTCCTTGATGGACACGGTGGAGCCTTCGACGCCGGTGAACTGCTTGGCGGTGTAGGTGTTCTGGGACAGGAACTGCTGGATACGGCGTGCACGCGACACGACGATCTTGTCCTCTTCGGACAGTTCGTCAACAC
This sequence comes from Paenarthrobacter sp. NCHU4564, assembly GCF_052156435.1. Classification (NCBI taxonomy): domain Bacteria; kingdom Bacillati; phylum Actinomycetota; class Actinomycetes; order Micrococcales; family Micrococcaceae; genus Paenarthrobacter; species Paenarthrobacter sp. NCHU4564. The sequence goes on along the minus strand of NZ_JBQLIS010000006.1, from coordinate 155,589 downwards.
CAAGGATGGCGATGATGTCCTGGAGTTCCTTGTTCTTCTGCAGGATCTGCTTCACACGGACAGCCGTGTTGTAGTGGTCCTTGCCGATGTACTGGGGGTCCAGGATTCGGGAGGTGGACGTCAGCGGGTCAACGGCCGGGTACAGACCACGGGAGGCGATTTCACGGGAAAGTTCCGTGGTGGCGTCCAGGTGTGCGAAGGTCGTTGCCGGAGCCGGGTCGGTGTAGTCGTCAGCAGGGACGTAAATGGCCTGCATTGACGTGATCGAGTGGCCCTTGGTGGAGGTGATGCGCTCCTGGAGCAGACCCATCTCGTCAGCCAGGTTCGGCTGGTAGCCCACTGCGGACGGCATACGGCCGAGCAGTGTGGAAACCTCGGAACCGGCCTGCGTGAAGCGGAAGATGTTGTCGATGAAGAGCAGCACGTCCTGGTTCTGCACATCGCGGAAGTATTCCGCCATGGTGAGCGCGGACAGGGCAACGCGCAGACGCGTTCCCGGCGGCTCATCCATCTGGCCGAAGACAAGGGCGGTGTCCTTGAGAACGCCGGCCTCTTCCATTTCAACCCAGAGGTCGTTGCCTTCACGCGTACGCTCGCCAACGCCGGCGAATACCGAGGTACCACCGAAGTTACGGGCAACACGGGTGATCATTTCCTGGATCAGAACGGTCTTGCCCACACCGGCGCCGCCGAACAGACCAATCTTTCCACCCTTGATGTAAGGGGTGAGGAGGTCGATAACCTTGATACCGGTCTCGAGCATCTCCGTGGAGCCCTCGAGGGAGGCAAAGCTCGGGGCCTTGCGGTGGATCGGCCAGTAGGCGTCAGCCTTGATCTCCGATTCAGCAACGTCCAGGGGCTTGCCGAGAACGTTGAAGATGTGGCCCTTGACGCCGTCACCGACGGGGACGGAGATCGGGGCACCGGAGTCCTGCACGGTGGTACCGCGGACGAGACCGTCGGTAGCCTGCAGGGAGATGGCGCGGACGAGGTTGTCACCCAGGTGCTGGGAGGTCTCGAACGTGATGGTCTTGGTCTGGCCGTTGAGCGTTACCTCGGTGGTCAGGGCGTTGTAAATCTCGGGGATTGCGTCAGCCGGGAATTCGACGTCGACAACCGGACCAATAACACGGGCAATGCGGCCGGTGGCACCGGCCGTTGCTACGTGTTCGGTAGCAGTGGCAGTCATCTCTCTCACTTCACTCAGTAGATGGCGTGGGGTTAAGTTTATCTGTTTGGTGCAGGTGCGGCTTCGCGCCTGACCAGCTAGGACGCGAGGGCGTCGGCGCCGGCCACGATCTCGGAAAGCTCCTGCGTAATTTCGGCCTGGCGGGCCGTGTTGCGAAGGCGCGTGTACTTCTTGATCAGTTCCGTAGCGTTGTCACCGGCCGACTTCATGGCCCGCTGGCGGGCAGCAAGCTCGGAAGCAGCGGCCTGCAGCATGGCTGCGAAAATGCGGGACTCGATGTAACGCGGAAGCAGGGCGTCGAGGACCTGCTCGGTTTCCGGCTCGAACTCGTACAGCGGCAGCAGCTCGGATTCCGAAGCCGCTTCCTCTTCGACGACCTCCAGCGGGAGCAGACGGATGACCGTGGGCTCCTGCGTCACCATGGACTTGAAGCGGGTGTAGACGACGTGGATCTCATCCACGCCACCCTCTTCGTAGCTGGTGGCGAAGTCTTCGAGGAGTGCAGCGCCGATTTCCTGGGCTGTTTCGAATTCCGGTGCATCCGTTCCGCCGGTCCAAACGCGGGTGTAGTCACGGTTGCGGAACTCGAAGTATGCCTGTGCCTTGCGGCCGACCAGGTACGACTTGACTTCCTTGCCCTCTGCGTGGAGAAGCTCAACGAGGCCTTCGGCCTGCTTGAGCACGCTGGCAGAATAGGATCCTGCAAGGCCGCGGTCCGATGTGACAATCAGGACTGCGGCGCGGCGGATCTGCTCCGGCTCGGTGGTCAGCGGGTGGTCGATTTCGCTCTGAGTTGCGACAGCAGAAACGGCACGGGTAATCGCGTTCGCGTAAGGCAGTGAAGCTGCTACGCGGGCGCGGGCCTTACCGATGCGCGAGGTAGCGATCAGTTCCATCGCCTTGAAGATCTTGCGCATCGACGTCGTCGAGCTGATCTTCTGACGGTAGACCCGAATCTGGGCTCCCATACTTATCCTTTCCTAAGTTCCCGACGTACTGCCCTGCCGGGGCCCTTCCGGACCCCGGCAGGGCAGTTCATCGAAACTAGCGCTTCTGCTTGACGATCTTTTCCTGGTCGACGTCGCCGCCGGAGATCGCTTGGTGCTCCTCGTGTCCGGCGCCAACCAGTCGGTTGTCGCCCTCACCGAAGAAGCCCTTCTTGAAGGAGACAACGGCTTCCTTCAAGGCTGCGGCGGTGTCGTCATCCAGGACGTTGGTCTGTGCCAGCGTGGTCAGGATGGAGGACTGGTGCTTGAGGTGCTCAAGGAACTCGGATTCGAAACGGCTGATGTCTTCAACCGGAACGTCGTCCAGGTAACCGTTGGTGCCTGCCCAGATGGACACAACCTGGTTCTCCACCGGGAACGGCGAGTACTGGCCCTGCTTGAGCAGTTCCATCAGGCGTGCGCCACGGGTGAGCTGCTGGCGTGAAGCAGCGTCAAGGTCCGAGGCGAACATCGCGAAGGCCTGCATGTCGCGGTACTGTGCCAGGTCCAGCTTCAAGGTACCGGAGACCTTCTTCATGGACTTGACCTGTGCAGCACCACCCACGCGGGAGACGGACACACCCACGTCAACAGCGGGACGCTGGTTGGCGTTGAAGAGGTCCGACTGGAGGAAGATCTGGCCATCGGTAATGGAGATCACGTTGGTCGGGATGTAGGCGGAGACGTCGTTTGCCTTGGTCTCAACGATCGGCAGACCCGTCATGGAACCTGCACCGAGCTCGTCGGAGAGCTTTGCGCAACGCTCAAGGAGGCGGGAGTGCAAGTAGAAGACGTCACCCGGGTAAGCTTCGCGTCCCGGCGGACGGCGCAGCAGCAGGGATACGGCGCGGTAGGCTTCGGCCTGCTTGGACAGGTCGTCGAAGATCACCAGGACGTGCTTGCCGCCGTACATCCAGTGCTGGCCGATGGCCGAGCCGGCGTACGGTGCAAGGTACTTGAAGCCTGCGGGGTCGGATGCCGGAGAAGCCACGATCGTGGTGTACTCCAGGGCGCCGTGGTCCTCGAGGGTCTGACGGACGGCTGCGATGGTGGAAGCCTTCTGGCCAACACCGACGTACACGCAGCGGACCTGCTTGTTGACATCCCCCGAGGCCCAGTTGGCCTTCTGGTTGATGATGGTGTCCACGGCGATGGCGGTCTTGCCGGTCTGGCGGTCACCGATGATCAGCTGGCGCTGGCCGCGTCCGATCGGGATCATGGCGTCGATTGCCTTGAGGCCGGTCTGCATCGGCTCGTGGACGGACTTGCGCTCCGTCACGCCGGGTGCCTGCAGTTCCAGCGCACGGGTGGTTTCGGCCTTGATCTCGCCAAGGTCGTCGATCGGCTGGCCCAAGGGGTCGACAACGCGGCCCAGGAAGGCGTCGCCAACCGGAACGGACAGGATCTCACCGGTACGGTGAACTTCCTGGCCTTCTTCAATACCGGTGAAGTCACCGAGGATGATGACACCGATTTCGCGGACGTCGAGGTTCTGGGCGAGGCCCAGGGTGCCGTCTTCGAAGCGAAGCAGCTCGTTCGCCATGACCGAGGGAAGACCCTCAACACGGGCGATGCCGTCACTTGCGGTGGTCACACGACCAACCTCTACGCGCTCTGCGTTACCGGGTTCGTAGGACGCCGCGAACTCGTTCAACGCATTACGGACGTCGTCGGCGTTGATGGTCAATTCGGCCATCTGCAGTCCCTGCTCTCCTGTTTCGTGATCATCGTTGCTCACGATGACCGGGTTTTCTATCAGTTGTGTTGTGCTTGGTCTGGCTAGCCAGCGAGCTGACGGCGGAGTTCGGTCAGGCGGGCGATCACCGAAGCGTCGAGCACTTCATCGCCCACCTGGACACGGATTCCACCAATCAGGGTGGGGTCAACAGTGACGTTGACCTTGAGTTCGCGGCCGTACAGGGCATCCAGCCCGGCCTGCAGACGGCTGGCCTGCGTTTCCGTCAACGGACGGGTAACGCTGACAGTTGCAATCCAGCGCTGCTGACGCCTGGCTGCAAGCTTGGCGAAGGACTCGACGAGCTTGCTCGGCTTGACACCACGCGGCTGCGTGACGGCCTGGCTGATGAGAACCTTTGCTTCCTCGCTGATGCCAGGAACAAGTTTCTCGGCCAGTGCCACCTTTGCCGCGGCGGATGCCTGCGGCTCAGACAGAGCACGCTGTACTTCGTGGCTGGAAGCGACGACCTGGTTGAAGGCAAACAGATCGTTTTCCAGCTCTTCCAGCCCCGTGATACCGGAGGCAGAAACTGCCGACTTGTTTTCAGCTACCGCAATGACAACCGTGGCGGCAAGAGTCTCGAGTGCATCGCCGATATCGCGTGCGGAGGCCCAGCGCGAGCTGGCCAATCCACCTGCGATTTCAGCAGCATCAGCGGAGACTTTTCCGCTAACAAGCTGCTTGACCAGCGCCGACTTCTCGTCTCCGCTACGGGAAGGATCAGTCAGGGCGCGGCGCAAGCCAGCCGAGCTGTCCACCGTTCCCAGGATTCCGAAGAGGTCCTTAGCCAACTGCAGCGACGCCAGGGGAAGCTTGGATTCCAACTGGGCCAGCGCTGTGGTCAGCGATTCGCTCGATATACCTGCCATTACTTAGCTGCACCTGCGTTCTGGGTCTCCAGATCGGCGAGGAAGCGGTCCACGACGCGGGCTGCGCGCTCGTCGTCGGTCAGTGCTTCGCCAACGATGCGGCCGGCAAGCGTGGTTGCCAGGGTGCCAACCTCGGAGCGGAGGGACACTACTGCGGCCTGACGCTCGGATTCGATGGCAGCGTGTGCCTGTTCCGTGATGCGTGCAGACTCGGCAGCAGCCTTGGCCTTCAGGTCAGCGAGGATCTGGGCGCCTTCGGCGCGTGCTTCTTCGCGGATACGGTTGGCCTCGGCACGGGCATCCGTGAGCTGCTGCTTGTACTCTTCGAGTGCAGCAGAAGCTTCTGCCTGGGCCTGCTCGGCCTTGGCAATGCCACCTTCAATGGCTTCGGCGCGCTCTGCGAAGGTCTTCTCGAACATCGGGACAACAAACTTGACCACGATGTACATGAGGACCGCAAAGCCGACGAGGACGACACCCATTTCCCAGACATTGGGCATAAGGGGGCTGACCGATTCGCCTTCAGTGGCGGCTGAGATGATCAGCTGATTCATATTTCACCCGTCCTATCTACTCGTGCTTGGAATTCGCTTGGTTCTAAGGACTAGGAAAGAACGAAAGCGAAGACGAGGCCGAGGATGGCGAGAGCTTCAGTCAGTGCCAGACCCAGGAACGCGATCGGCTGCAGCACGCGCTGAGCTTCCGGCTGACGTGCAACACCGTTGATGTAAGCGGCGAACACGAGACCCACACCGATACCACCGCCGATGGCCGAAAGACCGTAGCCGATGAGGTTGAGGGAGCCGTTGATGGTGCCTTCCATTTTTTCTTCCTTTCAAGATGCCGCCAGTGCGGCAGGTTGTTTGGGTTGCTTCATCCCCGCAAGGGGAAGTCTTTGTTGGGTGCCTAGTGGCTGTCGGCGTGCAGTGCGCCTTCGATGTAGATCGCTGTCAGCAGCGTGAACACGTAAGCCTGCAGGGCCATGATCAGGGCTTCGAGCATGTACATGGCGACGGCGCCAACCAGGACCAGGACCGAGGCACCCTTGAGCAGGACGTTCTCCTGCATGACAAGGAACTCGATGCCGGAACCGGCGAGCATCACGATCAAGTGACCGGCCAGCATGGTCGCGAACAAACGGAGGCTGTGCGTGACCGGGCGGACCAGGAAGTTGGAGATGATTTCGATCGGGACGACGATCGGGAGGATGTACCACGGCACGCCGGACGGTACGGTGGCCAGCTTGAAGTACTTCAGGCCGTTCTTCTTGATGCCGATGATGATCCAGGTGAAGTACACGATGCCGGCAAGCACATAGGCGCCGCCCACGTGGGAGAAGCTCGGAAGCTGGATCAGCGGGATGGCACCGTAGATGTTGTTCAGCAGGATGAAGAAGAACAAGCTGAACAGCAGAGGGACATACTTGATGAAGTCCTTGCCGCCGATGATGTCCTTGGCGATGCTGTTACGGACAAAGCCGTAGGCCATCTCGCCGGCGAACTGCAGTTTGCCGGGAACCAGCTGCTGCTTGCGCGCGGCAAGGATAAAGAAGGTGGCGATAATAACGACCGAAAGGATCACCAGCAGCATTTGCTTGGAGAAGCCGTCGTGTGCACCCCAGGGCAGGATTGCCGGCAGGTGCATTTCGTCGATTCCGGGCGGGGTGAATGACCCCGAATCCTGGGCGGGGAGCGCAAGCGCGATCAACGCGTTTCCTCTCTGCTGTGTCCATCATTGGGCATTGGGTGGAAGGTGGACACAGGCAGTGCATCCAATTTCCGTGTGAAATTATGTGGCATTACTGTCCCCGTCCGTGGACGGACCGCTGTCTGCGTTGCTCCCGCCAGCCGAAGAACTTGGTTTGGTGAGGCCGTGCATATGGGAAAGATAGAACCCTCCTGCGGCTCCCAGCAGAGCGCCAAGGAGCACAATCCAGCGGGTCCCCCACAGATTATCCAGACCCCAGCCTATCAAACTCCAGACAATGATCCCGCCAATGATGTAGCTGAAGACGGCGATGCCGGCGTTGTAGCCGCCATCGTTTCCGGGCTCGGCAGAATCATTGGTTTTGCGGGTCTGAGGAGCCGGGGCGGAGTGGCTGGTGCGGCGCTTACGCAGTGGCATCGGGTTTACCCTCCTGGTCTGCGGAATCGTTGTAGATCTGCAGGCGGGCTTTGCTGAATCCGTAAATCTCTGCGGCTTGCCAGAACACGACGCACACCACGGCACCGATAAGGAACCAGCGGTGGTGGAGCCATTCCGGCGCACCTGTCAGGAAAAGAACCACCGCGAAGCCGATCACTTTGACGAAATACGTCGCAACAAAGAGGCCCACGGCACCGGAGGGATTGTTCCTGCCGACGAAGTGGCCGATCAGAAGGCTGATCGCAAAGAAGACCATGACCAGGGCCGAGCCGAACGCTGCCGAGAGCGCTCCGGTTCCGCCGTTCAAGACCGCTGCCACCACGCAGGTGGCCACGGTTGCGGCAGAGGCCGCCAGCGTGCTCAGCCGGAGCAGGCGCAGCCACAGTGAGGAGGATGGTCCGGAAACTCCAACACCACGTCTGCCGGACGGGCGTCCGGTGTTGGCGTTGGATGTCATGGGGATACCAATCCTCGTGGCAAGGGGTGCCATATTCTCAAAGTGGGGAAACGGGCGAGTGAATGTCCGCAGTAAGAATTCTACATGAGATAGAACTGTGACGATAACCAGGCGTCATGCACTACTCCCCCGGTTGCGCCACATTCCGTTTGAAGTAGGGCCACGCGGTGACTGCGGCCATCACCAGGGCCGCCACGACGTCAACGATCAGCACGACCTGCCACGGGAAGATGGCGAAGGCCACGCCGCCGAAGGCCAGGATGCAGGTCCAGACATAGAGCATCACGACGGCGGTGCGGTGCGAGTAGCCGAGGTCCACCAGCTTGTGATGGAGGTGCCCGCGGTCAGCTGACCAGGGGGATTGTCCGCGCGCGGTCCTGCGGACCACGGCCATGCCGAAGTCGAGCAGCGGCAGTGACAGCACGGCGAAGGGCAGCAGGATCGGGATGATGGTGGGGATACCATTGGCCCGGTCGTAGAGGCCCGAACTGATTTGGCCGGTGGCCACGACACCGGCCGAGGCCATCAACAGCCCGATCAGCATCGCTCCCGAATCGCCCATGAAGATCTTGGCCGGGAACCAGTTGTGCGGCAGGAACCCGATGCATCCACCCACCAGGATGGCCATGAGAAGGGTCGCAAGGTCGGAATTGTCCGTGGAGGGGTTGTTCCGGTGCACCCAGTAGGCAGTGAGGAAGAAGGCTCCCCCGCCGATGGTGGCCACGCCCGCTGCCAGCCCGTCCAGGCCATCGATGAAGTTGACCGCGTTCATGGTGGTGACGATCAGCCCGGCCGTCAGGAGGATCTGGACCAGCTCCGACTCAAGGAACAGTGGCTCCGGAATGAAAGGCACCACGGACATCCGCACCCCCCAGATGGCAACAATGAGTGCTGCCGCCACCTGCCCGAGCAGTTTGATCCACCACCGGATGTCCAGGATGTCGTCCGCCACCCCCACGGCGACAATGACCACAGCACCGGCCAGAATGCCCCACGGGGCGTCGTTGTGGCGGAAAATATCCTTCACGAAGAAGGAATTGCTTGCCACAACCAACGCCACAAAGAAGCCGGCAAATATGCCCAATCCCCCGAGCTTGGAGATCAGCACCGAGTGCATGTCCCGGCTCCGGATGGGACGGTACAGCCTGAGTTTGTTCCCCAGGACCCGGGCTCCCCAGGTTCCGGCGTATGAGACCAAGGCAGCCGTCAGCGCCATCAGCAGATACATGATCATGCGGCGGCTCCGGACGGCAGGCCTGCGCCGGCACCGCGAACAACGGCCATCCCGGTCAGCCGGAGGGCCGCTGGAATGCCGTGTAGTTCTGGGCAGCTCAAGGGGTGGAAATCTGTCTGTCGATAAATGGAACTACTCCGTCGCCATGCCTGCACCGGCTGTGCCGAATGATGCGGGATTGTTGTGGACTCTAGTCACGATACTAATGCCAACGCCTGTGACCTCCGGCGCAAGGCAGCGCAAAGCCGCCCGCCAAACGGAGCCGGCGGAACGGTTTCAGGGACGCATTGCCGGTCCGCGGACCTCGCGAAGCGCGTAGATCCCCCTCAGGACGTCCTCGTTTGCCCGTGGTGGACGGAACCCGTGGACCAGCCCGGTGAAAAGCCCCTTGAGAAGTACTTTGCGGTTCCCCGACGCGGCCACGGTCCGGGTCCAGTTGCGGACCGATGCACCCGTGAAAAGAACTTTCTCCCACGGCGCAAGGGCCTTGGAACGGGTGTACACCCAGATTTTGTTGCGGACTTCGTAGTAGAAGCGCGGCCCCGGATCTGCCCCGGCATCACCAAACACCTTGGTGTGGTGGTTGGCAACCGAAGCGTTGGTGGCCAGCGCCGCTCCGCTCCGAGAGACCCTTGCCGTGTATTCGAGGTCATCATTCCAGATGAAGTAGTCAGCGATCGGAAGCCCGTGCTTGCGGATTTCCGCGCCGCGGAGCAGCACCGAGACGAACGACGCGCTCCTGATCTGGGTGGCACCAATGCGGGCCGCAGCGCTGCGGGCTGCCTCGCCGGCGCCAATCCTGGGCCGCATGCGGTTCATCGGGTGGTCCCGGCCGTCGGTCCAGACAACGCGGCTGGCGACGAACGCCGGAGCGCTGCCGGTTTCCTGTTCATAGGCCTCCGACGTATCCAAGGCTTCCTGCAGCGCACCCGGCTGTGGTTCGGTGTCGTCGTCCATGATCCAGACGTGGTCCGCATGATGGTCAAGGACAGCCCGTTCCATGCCCACCACGAAACCACCGGCACCACCGACGTTGGTGTTCAGCGTGACCACATCAGTCTTTAGAGGGCCGGCGTAGCTGCGAAGGTAGGCGGCGGTGCCGTCGGTGGAGGCGTTATCGACAATGACGACGGCGTCCGGAACCATGGTGCCTCCAGCGATGCCTGCCAAGGTGGTTTGCAGCAGTTCGCGCCGGTTATAGGTCACCACAACTGCTACCACGACGGGTTGGGACGTCATTTTCTGCCTTTGCTTGGGGAATGTTGGAAACGGCGGCGGATGAGCAGGCCGGCAAGTTTCCACGGTTCAACAAATACGCGGTACGCGACCCTCCCGGGATGGAGCACCAGCCGCCATGCCCACTCGAGTCCAAGGCGGCCAAGCCACCGCGGTGCCAGTTTCTGTACCCCCGCCACCTGGTCGATCGCGCCACCCACAGCGCAGTACACAGCGGGAGGCAGCTGCTGCAGCCGGCGGACGAGGACCTCCTCCTGGAGTGGCATGCCCAGTCCGAGAAGAACCACCTGGGGGCGGAATCCGTGCAGCCATCCGACGACAGCGTCTTCCAGCGAATCATCCCAGTCTTCGCCTGGCATGCCGTCCACCACAGCGCCGGGGATCAGCTCACGCAGCCGTGACACGGCTTTGGTGTTCGCGTCACGTCCGGCTCCTACCACTGCAACCCGTTCGAGTCCCTCGACGCCTCCCAACGCAGGCAACCAGTCGGTGGAACCCAAGCGGTAGGCCATGGTCCCCTGCCCGAGGTGCTTGAGCCGTCGTTTGTGGGCGAGACCCCACAACATGGCGACGGGGGCACCGTCCAGGAGGACGATGGAGCTGTCCTCGTAAAGGGAGCGGAAGGTGGAGCATGAGTGGAACAGTGTCACGCTGTGCAGGTTGTGTCCCAACACGGTGGCGGTGGTACCCCGGGCGATCAACCCGCCCAGGGCATTGATGAGGTCATTGACGCGCAGCGGAGTGGCGTCGACGTCGAGGACGGGGACGCGCTGGCGGTCCGGGATCATTCCGGCTTGGCCTCAGGTGCGGCATTCGGCGCAGCGGCTTCCAGGGGATCGTCGACGGCGGCCGGCTGGTCAGCGGAGGCCGGTTCCGCCCCTGCGTCCGCCGGAGTTGCCTCGGCAGCTGCCGCCGATTCGCCGAAGCCAAGGATGGAGGGCACAACTTCGCGGAGACGTTCCAAGGAGATGGCCCCTTGGCGAACCACCTTGAAGGGCGCGGAGGTGGCGTCGACGATCGTGGACGGAACAGCCGCAGTTCCCTGCACTGGCCGGAACCCGCCTTCGAGGTAAACCTCAACGGATTCAGCCAGTTGAAGGCGGGCCTCGGAGGCAGTCTGCGCCGCTTCCTGGCCGGTGCGGTTGGCCGAAGAAACGGCCAGGGGGCCGGTGAGGCCCAGGAGTTCCAGCGCGATCTCGTCGTCCGGCATGCGGAGGGCCACGGTGCCCTTGGTCTCACCCAGGTCCCAATCGAGGGAGGGCTGGGCGTGCAGGATCAGGGTCAACCCGCCAGGCCAGAACGCCTGCGCCAGGGCGCGGGCATCAGCCGGGACGTCCGTGGCCAGCCCGTCCAGGGCGTTGATGCGGGGAATCAGTACAGGCGGCGGCATCTGGCGGCTGCGGCCTTTGGAGGCCAGCAACAGGGTGACGGCCAGCGGGGAAAAGGCATCCGCTGCGATCCCGTACACCGTGTCCGTCGGCAGGACGATGCACTTCTTGTCGCTGATGGCACGCTGTGCGTGCTGGAGTCCCTCAGCCCGCTGGTCATCGGAAGTGCAGTTGTATGTTGTGGTCACACCGCTATTCTTTCATTGATCAGTTGGCTTCTTTGCCAGCACCGCGCTCGTGGCACGTTCCTTGCCGTTGAGGTCAACGTGGGTCGAAATGTCTTCCCAGCAGCCCATGCGGCGCATCATTCCGGCAATCCATGCAGACTGGACCTCGGCGTGTTCCATCACGAAGAAGCCCCCCGGCTTCAGAAGACGGGCAGCTGAGGCCGCTGCCGCCGTCGGGAGTTCCATGCCATCGGCTCCCCCGCCGTAGAGTGCCTCCGGTGGGTCGTGCAGCGCGACTTCCGGCTCCTGCGGGATGGCTTCAGCCGGGATGTAGGGCGGGTTGGACACGACGGCGTCAAAGGTTCCGTTATGTTCCTGGAGTGCATCCCGGAGGTCACCCTGGACCAAGGAAACGCCCAGCGGTTCAAGGTTCCGGGCCGCCCAAGCGTAGGCAAGGGGGCTGAACTCGACGGCCAGGACCTCAGAACCGGGGATTTCGTGGGCCAGGGATCCGGCGATCGCGCCTGAACCGGTGCCCAGGTCCACCATTTTGGGATGGTCTGTTCCGGCCAGGTGGTCGATGACCAGTTGGACGACGGATTCTGTTTCAGGTCTGGGGATGAACACTCCCGGACCGACGCGCAGCTCAAGGTGCCGGAAATAGGCGATTCCGGTGATGTGCTGCAGCGGGACCCGGTCGGCGCGTTCCGCGACAAGTTCCGCGTAGCCTTCCGGAGCGGGCGAGTCTCCAAGGAGCATGGCCCGAAGCCGCCCGAGGCCAACCCCCAACAGGTGGTCGGCAAGCAGTTCGGCATCAACCCGCGGACTGGGAACACCAGCTTCGGACAACACCGACTCGGCTGCCCGCACAGCCTCCGCGAGGCTCTGGCCTGGATGGAACGTCATGGGCTGAACCTGCCGGACGCTATTCGCCGATGGCGTCCAGGCGGGACTGCTCATCCATGTCGATGGCCGACTGGATGACGGGCTCAAGGTCACCGTTCATCACGGCGTCGAGGTTGTAGGCCTTGTAGCCGGTGCGGTGGTCCGCAATGCGGTTTTCCGGGAAGTTGTACGTACGGATGCGCTCGGAACGGTCCATGGTCCGGATCTGCGACTTGCGCTGCTCCGAGTTCGCTGCGTCAATTTGCTCCTGCTGGTGGGCCAGGAGGCGGGCACGGAGCACGCGCATGGCGGCTTCGCGGTTCTGCAGCTGCGATTTCTCGTTCTGCATGGCCACGACGATCCCGGTGGGAAGGTGCGTGATGCGTACTGCGGAGTCCGTGGTATTCACCGACTGACCGCCCGGACCGGACGAACGGTAGACGTCGATCTTGAGATCGTTCTGGTTGATCTCAATTTCCTCAGGCTCATCAACTTCCGGCAGCACCAGGACACCGGCAGCGGAGGTGTGGATGCGCCCTTGCGATTCCGTCACGGGAACGCGCTGCACCCGGTGCACGCCGCCCTCGAACTTCAGGCGGGCGAAAACGCCCTCCGCGGGATCGTTCGAACTGCCCTTGATGGCCACGGAAACGTCTTTGTAGCCACCGAGATCGGACTCGGTGGCGGAAATCATTTCCGTCTTCCAGCCCCGTGACTCGGCATAGCGCATATACATCCGAAGGAGGTCGCCGGCGAACAGCGCAGCCTCATCGCCGCCTTCACCGCCCTTGACTTCGAGGATCACGTTACGGGCATCATCCGGATCGCGCGGGATGAGCAGGCGCCGCAGCCTCTCCTGGGCGGCGGGAATCTGCTCCTCGAGCTGCTCCACCTCAGCGGCAAAGTCGGGATCCTCGGCGGCCATTTCCTTGGCAGCCTCAAGGTCGTCGTTGAGTCCGCGCCATTTGTTGTACGCCTCCACGATGCCCTGGAGCTGGGCAGAGCGCCGCCCCAGCTTACGGGCAAGCGACTGGTCGGCATACACGGCAGGATCGCTCAGCTGCGCCTGGATGGCGGCATGCTCATCAAGCAATCCCTGGACGGACTCAAACATTTTTCAAACCTCTTTCGACTCGTACAAGTCTAATAACTGCAACGACGGGCCAATGACACCGGGCGAGAGCCCACTCTGATCCGCTTGTCGGGGACCGTTGCCGACGTCGAGCATTTTGCCAACCCGCGAAGGCGGGCCGAAAGCGGGACGAGCCGCTGATTCTGCTGCCCCGGGAGTGGCTTCGGGCCTGCCGGAGCGTGGTGGCAAAGTCCGAAGGGACTTTGCCACCACGCGTAGGGGCGGGGGCAGCAGAATCAGCGGCTCACCAGAGCAGCTATTTGTCGTTGTCCGACTTTGCTCCAAGCGTCGTCTTCTGGACCTGCATGAGGAACTCGACGTTGCTTTGCGTTTCCCGGATCTTGTTGGTCAGCAGCTCAAGGCTCTGCTGCTGCTCCAGGCCCGAGAGGACGCGGCGCAGCTTCCACATGATCTTGACCTCTTCAGCGGAGAGCAGGTTCTCTTCGCGGCGGGTGCCGGACGCGTTGACGTCCACGGCCGGGAAGATGCGCTTGTCCGCCAACTGGCGGGAGAGGCGCAGTTCCATGTTGCCGGTGCCCTTGAACTCTTCGAAGATGACCTCATCCATCTTGGAACCCGTCTCAACGAGCGCAGTTGCCAGGATGGTGAGTGAACCGCCGTTTTCGATGTTGCGGGCGGCACCGAAGAAGCGCTTCGGCGGGTACAGGGCAGCGGAGTCCACACCACCGGACAGGATGCGGCCGGAGGCCGGTGCTGCCAGGTTGTACGCGCGGCCCAGGCGGGTCATGGAGTCGAGGAGGACCACGACGTCCATGCCCATTTCCACGAGGCGCTTGGCGCGCTCGATCGAAAGTTCGGCAACTGTGGTGTGGTCGTCGGCGGGACGGTCGAAGGTGGAGGCGATGACCTCGCCCTTGACCGTGCGCTGCATGTCCGTGACTTCTTCGGGACGTTCGTCAACCAGCACCATCATGAGGTGGACCTCAGGGTTGTTGGTGGTGATTGCGTTCGCGATGGATTGCAGGATGAGCGTCTTACCGGCCTTCGGCGGGGAGACGATCAAGCCACGCTGGCCCTTGCCGATCGGAGCCACGAGGTCGATGACACGCGGGCCGATCTTCTTGGGGTCCGTTTCCAGGCGCAGGCGCTCGGACGGGTACAGCGGAACCAGCTTGGCGAACTCGACCCGGTCCTTCAGTTCCTCCGGCGTCTTGCCATTGACCGAGGTCACGCGGACCAGGGCGTTGAACTTCTGGCGGGAGGACTGCTGGTTGCGGTCTTCGCCTTCGCGCGGGGCACGGATGGCTCCCACCACGGCGTCGCCCTTGCGCAGGTTGTACTTCTTGACCTGGGCCAGCGAGACGTAGACGTCATTGGCGCCCGGGAGGTAGCCGGAGGTACGGATGAACGCGTAGTTTTCCAGGACGTCGAGGATGCCTGCCACCGGCAGGAGGACGTCGTCCTCAGTGATCTCGATGTCGTCTACCTCGGGACCCTGGGCCCGGCCGCGGCGGCGCTCGTTGCGGTCGCGGAAGCGGTCGCTGCGGCTGTTGCCGTCGCGTCCGTCCTGGCCACCGCGCCGGTCGCTCCGGTCATTTTGCTCATTGCGGTCGCGGCGGTTCCGGCGGTTGCGGCGGTTGCCCGTGTCCTCGCCGTCGTTGTCCTCCCGGCGGCGGGAGTTGTCACGACGTTCGCGCTGGGGCTGCTCCCCGGCTTCGGACTGCTCGCGCTGTTCGCTGCGTTCGCCGCGCTGTTCGCCGCGCTGTTCGGTGCGTTCTGCCCGCTCGGCACGGGGTTCGCGCTGCTCAGGTGCGGCTGCCTCGGCTGTTTCCGCGGAAGCTGCGGCGGCCTCGCCACGGCGGCGGTTGCGGGTACGCGGCTGGCGACGTTCGGTTGCAGCTTCACTGTTGTCCTGCGTTGCAGGCGCTTCGGCCGGCGCAGCTTCCGGAGCGGCTGCTTGGGCGGATTCACCCGGAGCGGCGACAGCAGCTGCCTCGGCAGCGGCGGCTACTACGCCGTCGCTGGTGGCGCGGCGGCTGCGGCCACGTCCACGGCCCCGGGGTGCTTCCTGGGCCGGGGTTTCGGCGCCGGCATCCGGTGCGGTTGCGGCGTCTGCTGCCGGGGCCGGGGCTTCGGCGGGCGCCTGGGTGGCAACGGTGTCCGTTGCCTTGGCTGCCTTGGTTGCCCTGGCAGGTGCTTTGGCGGTGGACGTCCCGGCCCGGTGGGCAGAGATGGCCGTTACCAGGTCCCCCTTGCGCATGCGCGAACCACCGGAGATTCCCAGCTGGCTGGCGAGAGCCTGAAGCTGGGCGAGCTTGAGGCCTGCAAGGCCACTGCTCTTGGTGGCGGCTGCCGTTGACGACTCGGCAGCAGAAGATGATGTGTCCACAGCTGAAGCCAGCTCAGTGGTTTCTGTCACGAAGGATCCTTCCCCCTCGACGGCGTCCAGGGCGAGAGCCGGACGCGATGATTTGATCTGGGCTGCAGTTCAGATCTGCAGCCGGTATTTTCGGCCTTGCCTGATGGATTGTGGCCAACAGGGCCGGTACTGATCGTCTTCACTGGATCCAGTTGCCCGGACAGCCGACTGACTATTCAGGGAACAGAGAGAGTTCTGCGGAACCTGAAACAGGCCGGAAGGAGACGGCACCACCAGGCGTTGACGCAGTTGACGAAAGGAACGGCGAATCCACCGTAGTCCAAAATCAGGGAACTGCCCGCGGCTTTACCGGCGGTGCACTTCCACTCTAGCACCTTCGACGTCCACAGCCAGCGTCATCACGCGCCATCCGACATCCGGTGTGTTGGATGCCGTAAATGCCTCAATCTTTTGGACAATCTCCGCGGCTTCACCCTGGCCGTTGGCCAGGACCATGACAGTAGGCCCGGCACCTGAAACAACGGCGGCATGCCCGGCGGTCCGCAGCGATGCAATGAGGTCGGCGCTGGGACGCATTGCCTCGGCCCGGTAGCTCTGGTGCAAATAGTCTTCGGTACCTGGCAACAGGAAGCGGGGCTGGCTGGTGAGAGCGTGGATCAGCAGCGCAGCGCGCCCCGAGTTCATGGCTGCCGCATGGTGGCCCACCGAGGCCGGCAGCAGTCCGCGGGCAGTTTCCGTGGACAGTTCATAGTCGGGAATTGCCACCACCGGAACCACCGACGCCGCGACGTCGGCGCGCGTACTGCTGTACTGCTCGCTGTCCTGCCAGGACAGCGCCAATCCGCCAAAGATGGCGGGTGCGACGTTGTCAGGGTGACCTTCGATCTCACTGGTCAGCTGCAATATCCAGTCACGGTCCTGCCGGGCTGCTTCCGGAACCAAGGCATTGGCGGCGGTGACCGCGGCAACCACAGCCGCAGCCGACGAACCGAGCCCACGTCCATGCGGGTTGACGTTGTCTGCAGTGATCCGGAGGCCCGCACGCTGGTAGCCGAGCCGCTCCAGGGCAAGATCGATCGCACGCACCACCAGGTGGGAAGCATCGCGGGGAAGAGTGTCCGCCCCTTCGCCGGAGAGCTCGAACTCGAGCTCCCCGGACTCCAGGGTTTCCACCGTCAGGGTGTCATGGATGGACAGGGCCAGGCCCAGGCTGTCGTAGCCGGGCCCCAGGTTGGCACTCGTTCCGGGGACCGTGACGGTCAGCCGCTGGCCTGCCGCGACAAGTGCACGATCAGTCGCGGTGGGCTGCGTTGTTTCCACTCTTACTTTTCTTCCAGTCCCAGTTCTGCTGCCACGGTAACGACGTCATTGGGCACCTTAACGGGCTGGACGTCGCTGCCATCCTCGGTGCGAAGGGCCCACTGCGGGTCCTTCAGGCCGTGGCCCGTGACGGTGATGACAATGGTCTTTCCGGAGGGCACCTCGCCGGCAGCGTGCTTCTTGATCAGCCCGGCGACACCGGCGGCCGAGCCGGGTTCGACGAAAACGCCTTCCTTCGATGACAGCCAACGGTGTGCGGCGAGGATTTCCTCGTCCGTCACGGCTTCAATGAGGCCGCCGGACTCGTCACGGGCCGCAACAGCGGTTTCCCACGACGCAGGGTTGCCGATCCGGATGGCGGTGGCAATGGTGTCAGGCTCAGTGATGGGGTGTCCGGCCACGAAGGGAGCCGCACCTGCAGCCTGGAAGCCCCACATGATGGGGGTCCTGGTGGACACGGCGGGGAGTGTCCCGTTGGCGGTCTCGAACGGAGCGGCGTACTCCTTGTAACCCTTCCAATAGGCACTGATGTTCCCTGCGTTGCCCACGGGCAGCACGTGGATGTCGGGCGCGTCGCCCAGGGAATCCACAACTTCGAAAGCACCCGTCTTCTGGCCCTGGATACGTGCAGGGTTGACGGAGTTCACCAGGAACACCGGGTACGACTCGCCCAGCTTGCGGGCGATGTCCAGGCAGTTGTCGAAGTTGCCGTCCACCTGCAGCAGCGTGGCGCCGTGGGCAATGGCCTGGCTCAGCTTACCCATGGAGATTTTGCCTTCGGGTACCAGGACCGCGCATTTGAGTCCGGCGGCCGTAGCGTACGCAGCAGCGGAGGCGGAGGTGTTTCCCGTCGAGGCACAAACAACTGCTTTGGCACCGGATTCGACGGCAGCAGTCATGGCCATGGTCATGCCACGGTCCTTGAAGGAACCGGTGGGGTTCATGCCTTCGACCTTGAGGTAGACCTCGGAGCCGGTCAGTTCGGAAAGCTTCTGCGCGTGGACAAGAGGAGTGCCGCCCTCGCCGAGGGTAATGACCTTGGTGGCTTCCGTTACAGGCAAACGATCAGCGTATTCGCGGATTACTCCGCGCCATTGGTGAGCCACTTAGACCCCTTCTACCCGCAGTACGGATGTCACAGAATTGATGACGTCAAGGCCCTTCACGGCCTCGACGGTTGCTGCAAGTGCAGCTTCGGATGCCCGGTGCGTCACGATCTTCAGCTCAGCCGATTCCACGTTGGATGCGGAATCCCGGTGGATTGTCTGGCGCATGATCTCAATGGACACGCCGTTCTCCGCGAAGATGTGGGCGATGCGAGCCAGCACGCCGGCCTGGTCTGCCACATCCAAGCCGATGTAGTAGCTGGTGTTCGAGGCGTCGACCGGCAATGCCGGAACATGGCCCGTCGTGGTTTCGGTTCGACCGGGTCCGCCCAGGACCAGGCGCCGCGCAGCGGAGACAAGGTCGCCCAGCACTGCCGAAGCTGTGGGCGTGCCGCCGGCTCCCTGGCCGTAGAACATCAGCTCGCCGGCGTTTTCCGCCTCGATGAACACTGCGTTGAAGGCTCCACGGACAGCTGCAAGCGGGTGCTCCCGCGGCAAGAGCGTGGGATGGACGCGGACGGAGATGCCGCTTCCGTCCTCCGAGTCAATCTTCTCCGCGATGGCGAGGAGCTTGATGACAAAGCCCGCTTCCTTGGCGGAGGCGATGTCCTCGGCGCTGACCTTGGTGATGCCTTCACAGTAGACATCATCCAGGGAGAAACGCGTGTGGAACGACAGCGAGGCAAGGATTGCCGCCTTGGCTGCGGCGTCGTGGCCTTCGACATCGGCAGTGGGATCGGCTTCGGCATAGCCAAGGCGCTGGGCTTCGGCCAGGGCGTCGGCGAACTGCGCGCCCGTGCTGTCCATCTGGTCAAGGATGAAGTTGGTGGTGCCGTTCACGATGCCCAGAACGCGTGTGATGCGGTCTCCGGAAAGGCTGTCCCGGATCGGACGAAGGATCGGGATGGCACCGGCCACTGCGGCCTCGTAGGACAGCTGCACCCCGGCTTTGTCGGCTTCCTCGTACAGGGTGGGGCCGTCCTGGGCGAGCAATGCCTTGTTGCCCGTGACCACGCAGGCGCCGTTCTGGATGGCGGTGAGGATCAGCGAACGGGCCGGCTCGATGCCTCCCATGAGCTCGATCACCAGGTCGGCGTCCTTGACCAACGTCTCGGCGTCAGTGGTGAACAGTTCGCGGGGCAGCTCAACATCACGGGGTGAATCGATGTTCCGCACGGCGATACCGGACAGTTCCAGCCGTGCCCCGCTGCGGGCCGCAAGGGCCTCGGCGTCGTCAATCAGAATCCGCGCGACCTGGGCCCCAACGTTGCCACAGCCCAGCAGGGCCACCTTCAGGTTTCGCACTTCAGACATTCGCCACTCCCATGTCGCGGTTCAAGAGATCTTCTTCGGTTTCCCCGCGGACAATGAGCCTGGCGACGCCGTCGCGCACCGCGACAACACCGGGCCGTGCCAGGTAGTTGTAGTTGCTGGAGAGGGCCCAGCAGTAGGCGCCGGTACCCGGTACTGCGAGCAAATCACCGGCTGCCACATCCGCGGGCAGATATACATCTCTAACAACTATGTCGCCGCTCTCGCAATGTTTGCCCACTACGCGGGACAGCTGCGGAGCCGCACTGGAGTTCCGGGACGCCAAAATCGCCGAATAATCCGCGTCGTACAGCACCGGGCGGGCGTTGTCGCTCATTCCGCCGTCCACCGACACATAGCGCCGGGGGTACGTAACGTTGTCCGGCTCTTCCGTGTCAGCCGGACCGTCCACACGTACCGTCTTTGTGGTGCCCGTCTCATACAGGGTGAACGTGGTGCTGCCGACGATCGCACGGCCGGGTTCGATGGAGATCCGCGGTGCAGTGATGCCCAGCTCCGCGCAGGTTGCACGCACCACGGCAGCCATCGCCTGCGCAATGTCCGCCGGCGGGCGCGGAGTGTCCACGGGGGTGTAGGCGATGCCGTAACCTCCGCCAAGATCGAGCTCCGGCATCACGATCGAGTACTTCTGCTGCATGGCAGCCTGGAAGCCCAGCAGTTTTTGGGCCGCCAGGGCAAAGCCGTCCGGCTCGAAGATCTGCGAGCCAATGTGGCAGTGCAACCCCAGGAGTTCGATGCTGTCGTAGGCCACCGCAGCAGCAACGGCTTCCTCCGCCGCCGACAGGCCCTCCTCATCGGTGGTATCACCGGCCATGGAGAGTCCGAACTTCTGGTCTTCATGGGCCGTTGCGATGAACTCGTGCGTGTGTGCGTGCACCCCGGGAGTCAGCCGCAACATCACGTTTGCCCTGGTGCCCCGGCTGGACGCGATTATGGCCACGCGTTCCAGTTCATCGAGGCTGTCCACCACGATCCGGCCTACGTTCATGTCAAGGGCCCGGTTGATTTCGGCATCGGATTTGTTGTTTCCGTGGAGGCCCAGGTGGCTTCCGGGAACTCCGGCGTGCGCTGCCACAGCGAGTTCCCCGCCGGAACAGGTATCGAGCCGCAGGCCTTCGTCGGCAACCCACTGTGCAACGGCGGTGCACAGGAACGACTTGCCCGCGTAATAGACATCCACTCCCCCGCAGATGTCCGCGAAGGCAGCATCGAAAGCATCCTTGAAAGCGCGCGCCCTGGACCGGAAATCGGTCTCGCTCATGACGAACAACGGGGTGCCGAACTGCTCCTTCAGCGCGCTGGCAGCGATGCCGTCAATGGTGACCTCACCGGCGTCGTTCTTCTGCACGCCTTCAGCCCACAGGAGCGGCTGCAGGGCGTTCAGGTCCTCGGGAACGGCAAGCCATTCGGGGGCCAGCGGTGATTCGTGGGTGGTCATGGTTACATCCGTTCCGGCGCAGAGACGCCCAGCAGTCCGAGTCCATTGGCCAGCACCTGGCTGGTGGCATCGTTGAGCCACAGGCGGGTGCGGTTGACGTCCTGTACAGGTTCCTCACCCTGCGGAGACACACGGCAGGCATCGTACCAGCGGTGGTAAGCCCCCGCGATAACTTCCAGGTGCCGGGCAATCCGGTGCGGTTCGCGCAGTTCCGCAGCCTTGGCGACGATGGACGGGTAGCTGCCCAGGTAGGACAGGAGTTCGTTTTCGGTCGGGTGGTCGAGCAAGGACGCGTCGAAGGCGTCCTCGCCATCAATCTGCCGTTCCACCCCGGCCTCAGCTGCGTTCCGCGCGGTACCGCGTGAACGGGCGTGGGCGTACTGCACGTAGAACACCGGGTTTTCATTGCTGTTTTTCTTCAGCAGTTCAGGGTCCAGCGTCAGCGGTGAGTCGGCAGGGAACCGGGCCAGGGAATACCGCACGGCATCCTTGCCCAGCCAGGAGATCAGGTCCTTGAGCTCGATGATGTTGCCGGCACGCTTGGAGAGCTTGGCGCCGTTGATCGAGACCAGCTGTCCGATCAGGACCTCGATGTTGACCTCCGGGTCATCGCCTGCGCACGCGGCGATGGCCTTGAGCCGGTTGATGTAGCCGTGGTGGTCTGCCCCCAACAGGTAGATCTTCTCGATGAATCCGCGGTCCTTCTTGGACAGGTAGTACGCGGCGTCGGCAGCGAAGTAGGTGGGTTCGCCGTTGGCACGGATCATCACGCGGTCTTTGTCATCGCCAAAGTCGGTGGTACGCAGCCACACGGCTCCGCCGTCGTCAAAGACGTGGCCCTGCTCGCGAAGGCGGGCAACCGCGGACTCGATGGCACCGGCGTCGTGCAGTTCCTTCTCGGAGAAGAAGACATCGAACTCGACCCCGAATTCGGCCAGCGTGTTCCTGATGTCCACCATCTGGGCCTCGTAGGCAGCGGCACGGATCACAGGCAGCGCCGCCTCGTCCGTGAGCTCGCGGATGTCCGGGTGGGCCTTGAGGACTTCATCCCCCAACTCCCGGATGTATTCGCCGGGGTAGCCACCTTCGGGAACATCGCGTCCGTGGAGGCGGGACAGGACGGAGTTGGCGAAGACGTTCATCTGCGAGCCGGCGTCGTTGATGTAGTACTCGGCAGTGACATCCGCGCCTGACGCACGCAGGACCCTGGCGATGGCGTCGCCCAGTGCCGCCCAACGGGTGTGGCCGATGTGGAGCGGCCCGGTGGGGTTGGCTGAAACGAATTCCATGTTGACTACATGCCCGGCGAGCGCCTTGTTGGTGCCGTAGGCAGGCCCGGCCTCCACGATGGCTTTTGCCAGGGCGCCCGCGGCAGCTGCGTCCACGGTGATGTTCAGGAACCCCGGCCCGGCGATGTCAACACCGGTAACCCCGGGGATTTCCTGCAGCCGGTTGCTGAGGATGACCGCGAAGTCGCGCGGGTTCATGCCTGCTTTCCTGCCAAGCTGGAGGGCAATGTTGGTGGCCCAGTCTCCGTGCTCCCTGTTCTTGGGACGCTCCACGCGGACGGTTTCAGGAACGTCGGTTTCCGTCAGGGCGATTTCCTGGGCGGAGACAGCGTCCTTGAGGCAGGCGGATATGGCAGCGGAGAGTTCTTCGGGAGTCACCCATCTAGCGTACCGGGGGGCCTGCAAAGACGCGGAATTCGGGCCGTGGACGTGGACACCCTGTACACAGCGGAGGCACAGGAACGGCTGGCCGGGGGCACAGGGTGAACCATTACGCTGATTTCATCGTTGTGAAGACGTAGGAGGTGGCCTTGCCGGCCATTACCGAGCACTACCGGTCCATTGACGGATCCGCGTCCAATCCCAAGCCCAGTTGAAACGAGCAGAACCATGACTACGCCACTTCGCAAAAGCCTTTACGTTGGTATCGCCGGCCTCTCCATCATCGGAACCGCTGCAGCGTGCGCGCCCTCCACCCAGGCACCTTCCACCCAGACGCCCGCCACGCAGAACGGCGGACAGGCGTCCACAAGCAGCCCGTCCGCGGCAGCCTCCTCTTCCAGCGGGTCGGGTACGTCTACGTACAAGGACGGCACCTACAGCGCAGACGGGACCTATACGTCTCCCAACGGCCAGGAAACCGTCGGGGTGGAACTGACCCTGGCTGGAGACACGGTGTCGGCCGTGAACATCACGGTCCACCCTTCCAACCCCAATACCAAGAAGTTCCAGGGTGAATTCGCCAGCGGGATCGCCGGCCAGGTAGTGGGGAAGAACATCGATGAGCTCAATGTTTCCAAGGTGGCCGGCTCGTCACTGACCTCCGGCGGCTTCAACGACGCCGTCCAGCAGATCAAGTCCCAGGCAAAGTAGCACCATGCCGCACCCGGGCTGGAGCAGTTTCAGCTTTGAAGGGATCGGCACGCAGTGGGACATCGCGACGCAGGACCCCCTCACGCCTGAGGTACAGGGACACCTGCTGTCCACGGTGGAGGACTATGACCGGACCTACTCACGGTTCAGGGCGGACTCTGCCGTGTCGGCCCTGGCCCGCGAAGCAGGCACTGTGGTCCTTCCGGCCCACGCCGTGGCCCTCCAGGGCGTTTACGCGTCCTTGTACCGCTTGACCGACGGCGCCATGACCCCGTTGGTGGGCGGGAGCCTGGAACGCCTTGGTTATGACTCCTCCTACACCCTGGCACCACACGGTGCCCCCGCGCCCGCCTCCCGGTGGGAGGATGTCCTGGAATGGACGGGCACAAACCTGGGTGCCTTGGAGCCCCTGGTGTTTGACATCGGCGCGGCCGGCAAGGGGCAGCTGGTGGATCTGCTCGGCGATGTCCTCCGGTCCGCCGGGCATCGCGAGTTCCTGGTGGACGGCAGCGGCGACATGCTCCATGCCGGCAGCCGCCCGGTGACCGTCGCTTTGGAACATCCCTATGATGCGCGGCAGGCGATCGGCACGGTCGAACTGCAGAACGGCGCGCTCTGCGCGTCCGCTTCGAACCGTCGCGCATGGGGTGATGGCCTGCACCACGTCCTGGATGGGCGGACCGGACGGCCGATCCAGACCACGGTAGCCACCTGGACCCGCGCATCCACGGCATTGGTGGCCGATGCCTTGGCCACGGCGCTGTTCATGGCGGAACCGGCCCGGCTGGAGTCCGGTTTTGAATTTTCCTGGCTCCGGGTGTCCTCGGACGGCACCTTCAGCCGTTCGAAGGACTTTGAGGGGAAACTGTTCACATGAACGCAGTGAAATCGCGGCTTGATACCTGGCTTGGCAGGTTCACCATGTACCGCCTGGTCCTGTGGGTGCTGGGCATCCTGGCAGCCTACAGCCTGGTCCTGAATGCCCTTGGCTGGCTGACGTTCGGAATTCCGCAGATGCTGGTCCATCTGGCAGTATGCCTCGGCGTTACCTACGCATCGAACCGCCTGCTCGCGCTGCTGTTCCGGACCACGCCCCATTCGGAATCGTCCCTGATTACGGGTTTGCTCCTCTACTTCCTCTTCTGGCCAACGTTCGCCCCCACTGACATGGCCGGGGTGGCTCTCGCATGTGTCCTGGCCAGTGCTTCCAAGTACGCGCTGGCGTTCCGCGGGCGCCACATTTTCAATCCGGCCGCGGCGGGAGCGTTCCTCACGGGTTTGACGGGGCTGAACATCGCCACCTGGTGGGCGGCAACGCCTGCCATGCTGTGGCTGCTGGTTCCCGGTGTCCTGGCCGTGCTCTACCGTACGCGGAAAATAGCCATGGCCACCGTTTTCACGGTGGTATCGACCGGCATCATCTTCGTCGAGCTCATGGGCCGTGGGATGACGGCGGGGCAGTCGTTGTGGCAGCCGCTTGCCCAGCGGCCGGTCCTGTTTTTCGTTGGTTTCATGCTGTCTGAGCCACTGACCCTTCCGCCGCGGCGCTGGCAACAGCTGGCCTTGGCCGCACTGGTGGGCGTCGTTTTTGCCGTTCCCTACAATTTCGGTTTCGTCGCCAACTCCCCCGAGCTCGCGCTCCTGCTGGGCAACCTCCTGGCGTTCTTCTTTGGTCAGCGCGGCGCCGTCCACCTGACGTACAAGGGTTCGCGGCCGCTGACCCCGGGCAGCAGGGAGTTCCGCTTCGAGCCTGATCGTCCCGTCCGCTTCGCTGCCGGGCAGTACATGGAGCTGAACCTGCCGCACCGGAAATCCGACGGCAAGGGCCGCCGCCGGGTCTTCAGCATCACCAGCGCACCAAGTGCGCCGGAGGTGACTTTCGGCGTCGGAACCGCCGGTCCCTTGTCCAGTGCCAAGCAGGCGCTGCTCGCCCTGCAGCCGGGCGATAAGGTATCTGCAACCTCCGTGGGCGGGGACTTCCTGCTTCCGAACGACGCCGGAAGGCCTGTCCTGCTGATTGCTGCGGGGATCGGGATCACGCCTTTCCTCTCCCATCTTGCTGCCAGCGGCCCCGGCCGTGATGTGGTGGTGCTGTACCTGGCCAAAGGACGCGATGAACTTGCTTCCTGCGATGCGCTGGAAGCCTCCGGTGCCCGGGTGATTGCCCGCCTCGCCGATGGTTCCACTCCCCCGGCGTTCATGCACGACGCCGGTCCCTCCCGGATCGACGGAACCCGCCTTAAGGAGCTGGTTCCGGATGTTTCAGGGCGGGACGTCTATATCTCCGGGTCGCCGGCCAGCGTGGAGTCCCTGCGGGCCGCTGCACGGTCGGCTGGCGCCCGGCGTGTCCACATCGACTCCTTCGCAGGCTACTAGGGATTCGGGGGACGGCAGGCCGGATGCGGTGGCGTCGCGTGCCGTTTTCGTTTGCGGCGCAGTGGCTGCTAAGCTCTAGGACGTCCCACCGGCAACGGAGGGATCCCCGGATGCCCTCGTAGCTCAGGGGATAGAGCGTCTGCCTCCGGAGCAGAAGGCCGTAGGTTCGAATCCTATCGAGGGCACAATGAAGACCCCGCCAGTTACCTGGCGGGGTCTTTGTCGTTCCCGGCCCCTTTTCGCCCCTGTCCGGCCGGCAGGCGGTGCCGGACTATCAGTTCGGGGCATGCCGGGGCGACACCCGGAAATTGTCGGACCCCGCTCCTAGGCTGGTCGCAGTTGCAGTCGCAGAGAGCCAAAGGGGTAGTCCATGATGTGTTCGATCGTCCCGCCGTACATGCTGCGCCGGCTCGCGGCTCAGCACGAGCCCCGGCTCCGGGCCGTAGCCCGGGCCGCCAAGGAATCGCTCCTGCATATCAGGGATTTGCAGGCCGCCCGGGCGACTCCCGTGCCCGCAGCCCCGCCGAGTGCCCGCCAAGCCAAGCCCGGGCCGCCCTCCCGGACCATCTTCGACGCCGGGTCGTCCGAATCGCTGCCAGGGCGGATTGTGCGAAAGGAAGGCGCACCCCCTTCCGGGGACGCTGCGGCGGATGAGGCTTATGACGGCCTGGGCGGAACGCACGGGCTTTACGCAGACATTTTCGGGCGCAATTCCATTGATGACGCCGGGTTGGCCCTGGACGCCACGGTGCATTACGGGCAGCTGTATGACAACGCGTTCTGGGATGGAAGCCAAATGGTCTTCGGCGATGGCGACGGCCAGATTTTCCAGCGCTTCACTAAATCCTTGAGCGTCATCGGCCATGAGTTGGCCCACGGCGTGACGCAGTACACCGCCAACCTGGCGTACCGGAACCAGGCGGGGGCCTTGAACGAGTCCATGTCGGATGTCTTCGGTGCGCTGGTGGAGCAGTACGTCAGGAAGCAGCCCGCCAGCCGTGCCAGCTGGCTGATTGGCGAGGGCCTCTTCACCGAACACGTCCAAGGCTCCGCACTGAGGTCCATGAAGGCTCCCGGCACGGCGTATGACGACGACGTCCTGGGAAAGGATCCCCAGCCCGATTCCATGGACACCTACGTCCGCACCAGCGCGGACAACGGAGGAGTGCACATCAATTCAGGCATCCCGAACAGGGCCTTCTACCTGGTGGCCTCGGAATTGGGTGGCAACGCCTGGGAAGCCCCGGGACAGATCTGGTACGGGACCCTCACCAGCGGCGCCCTGCCTGCCACCTGCACTTTCGGCAAGTTCGCCAGGACTACCCTTGCTACCGCGGAAGAACTCTTTGGTGCCGGTTCGGTCGAGCATGACGCCGTGAGGAAGGCATGGGAAACTGTGAAGGTCAAGGTTTAGGAGCCGGCCGGGCAGGCGGGGACGTTCCCGCCCGGCCGGTCATGTACAGGAAGCGGTGACGGGCCGGCGCCATGAAAATCACAGTCCAGCGCAGCGGGGGCATCGCCGCCATGACGCGCGTCTGGATCGTCGAGGCGGTGTCCGCCCAGGACAAGGAGCGGTGGCTGCCCATGGTGGAGGCGTGCCCTTGGGATGAGGCCAGCCACCGCTCCCCGGCCGGCAACCAACCGGACCGGTTCATGTACTCGATCCGGGCCGGGCAACGCCGCGCCACCCTCCCGGAACGGGAAGTCACCGGCCCTTGGCAGGAACTGGTCGATTGCGCCAAAGCGGAGGGCGCAGAAACCCGCGGCCGCTTCGGCACACGGCGCTGACCATCCGGAGAACAACCAGCCCGCAGATAAACCACCCGTTACCGCCCCACCCGTTACCGCCGGAAGCTTAGATGGCTTCAGCCAGTTGGCCCCTGAACGCCCTCCGGTAGCTCTGTGGACTCGTGTCCAGGACTTTGGCGAAGTGGTGCCGCAGCAGTACGGAATGTCCAAATCCTGCTTCGCGGGCTACTTCGTCAATGTTCAGTTCGGTGGTCTCCAGCAGTTCCTGGGCCCGGAGCACCCGCTGGGAGTTGAGCCAGGCAGCCGGGGTCGCACCTGTTTCGGCCCGGAACCGGCGCGCGAAGGTCCGCGGGGACATATGGACCCTGGCGGCAAGCTCGTTGACGCTGTGTTCCTCCTCCAGGTGTTCCACCATCCAGCGCAGGAGCTGCTCCATGGGCGCGGATCCACATTGCGGCATGGGCCGGTCGATGAATTGTGCCTGGCCTCCGTCGCGGTGCGGCGGCACCACCATGTCCCTCGCTATGGCGGCTGCAACGTTGGCGCCAAGTTCCGTGCGGACCAGGTGCAGGCAGGCGTCGATTCCCGCGGCTGTACCGGCGCTGGTGATGATGGTCCCGTCCTGGACGTAGAGGACGTTTTCATCGACGATCGCCGCCGGGTAGCGGGCGGCGAGGTCCTGCGAATAATGCCAGTGCGTGGTGCAGCGCCTCCCGTCCAGCAAGCCGGCCCGGGCCAGGGCGTACGCTCCCGAGCAGATGGACATGACCCACGCTCCGCGGGCGTGGGCTGCCCGCAACGCGTCCAGCACGGACTCTGGAACATCCTGGTCGCGGCCGAAGGGGGCCATGATCACGAGGTCGGCGTCAGCTGCGGCCTCGAGCCCGAGGCTGACGTGCAGTGAGAGCCCGGATTTCATCCTGATGTCGCCCGGCTCCGGCGCGCACACCCGGAAATCGAAGGCAGGAACGCCTGCGCCGCGGTCGGAGCGGTCGATGCCGAAGACTTCGAAAGCCGTACCGAACTCGAAGATGGAGAAGTTGGGAACCACGATGACTGCCACTGAGGTCAACATACATCCAGTGTGGCAGAAAATTTGCTAAATGGGGAATTTCTGCCACTGTTTCCTGGACCATCTCCAGAGAAGGATGGAGGCATGGAAATCTTCGGAATCATCCTCTTTCTGGTCCTCGTCACTGCTGTAGCAGCCACCGTCTCCGCCCTCCTCAAGGACGGCCGCGGACACAACCCGCCCATCAATTCCAAGCAGCCCTGGACGGCGTTTGACGCCCCCAGCTCGCCCTACTGGAACCCGCGCATCTACTGACCGCTCTCCTGCCCGCAACGAGTCTCTCCCACGTGCATCCGCCCGGGCAGCACGTGGACTAGATTCATCAGCATGATCCAAACTTCCGCCCGGCTCCTGCAACTGCTGTCGCTGCTGCAGGTGCGCCGGGAATGGACAGGTCCGGCCTTGGCGGAACGAATGGGCGTCACGGAGCGGACCGTCCGCCGGGATATCGACAAGCTGCGCAACCTTGGTTATCCCATCCACGCCTCGCCGGGGATCGCCGGCGGTTACCAGTTGGGGGCAGGCGCGCAGCTTCCACCACTTCTCCTGGACGACAACGAAGCCCTCGCTGTTGCCCTCGGCCTTAATGCGGTGGCCGCGGGCCCCGTGGCAGGCATCGGCGAAGCGTCAGTCCGGGCGCTGGCCAAGCTTGAGCAGGTCCTGCCCGCCCGGTTGCGACCCAAATTCGCGATGCTGAAGACAGCCGTCACCACGCTGCCAAGCAACGCGGCATCAGTGGACCCGCAGCACCTGACGGCTCTGTCCTCTGCCATCTCCGACCACCGGCAGGTTTCCTTCGACTACATCAAGTCCGATGCTTCCGCCGCGCGCCGGTTGGTGGAACCGTACCGGTTGGTCGATACCGGCCGTCGTTGGTACCTGGTTGCCTGGGACCTAGACCGCGATGACTGGCGGACATTCCGGGCGGACCGCATCGGTTCACTTCCCGCCGAACGCCGCAAATACGTTCCGCGGCCTTTGCCGGCGGACGACCTGGCGGCCTATGTGCAGCAGTCCATCACCAGGTCGCCCTACAGGTACGACGTTGTGGTCCGGCTGCACGCCCCCATGGCCGAGGTGGCCGCCGTCGTGAATTCCACCATCGCGGCGTTGTCACCGGACGGCGGGTCCGCCACCATTCTCCGGGCAGGCTGGGACAACCTTGCCGCGCCCGCGGCCCATCTGGCGTCGCTGGAGATGGACTTTGACATCCTGGAACCGCCCGAGTTCAAGGCCTTTGCCCTGCAGCTCTCCCGGAAACTGACGGCAGCCGCCGGTCCGGCGTCAGCTCCTGCCGATGACACGGCAGTAGACTGGCATCAGCCATGACACTTCATATCTCCTACCCCGCCGAGCTCCCCGTTTCCGAGCGCCGCGAGGACTTGATGGCGGCCATCGCCGCACACCAGGTGACCATCATCGCCGGCGAAACCGGCTCCGGTAAAACAACGCAGATCCCCAAGATGTGCCTGGAACTGGGATTGGGCGACAACGGCCTGATCGGCCACACCCAGCCCCGCCGCCTCGCTGCCCGGACAGTGGCCGAACGCATCGCTTCGGAACTCGGCGTGGAGATCGGCCAGGAGGTAGGTTTCCAGGTCCGCTTCACCGGCGAGACCAGCCCGGCCACCAAAATCAAGCTCATGACTGACGGCATCCTTCTCGCGGAGATCCAGCGGGACAAGCTGCTGC
Source organism: Paenarthrobacter sp. NCHU4564 (assembly GCF_052156435.1). Taxonomy (NCBI): domain Bacteria; kingdom Bacillati; phylum Actinomycetota; class Actinomycetes; order Micrococcales; family Micrococcaceae; genus Paenarthrobacter; species Paenarthrobacter sp. NCHU4564. Next base: position 125,356 of record NZ_JBQLIS010000006.1, on the reverse strand, counting down.
GCAAATACAGCACCATCATCATCGATGAAGCGCACGAGCGAAGCCTCAACATCGACTTCATCCTGGGCTACCTGAAGCGGATCCTCCCCCAGCGCCCGGACCTGAAGGTCATCATCACCTCGGCCACCATCGACCCCGAACGCTTCGCCAACCACTTCGGCACGGACGATTCCCCGGCTCCCATCATTGAGGTTTCCGGCCGTACCTACCCGGTGGAAATCCGGTACCGTCCGCTGTCCCAACCGGCTGATCCGGATGAAGACGCCTCAGACGACGAACTCGAGGAAGACCGCGATCCCCTCGACGCTGTCTGCGACGCCGTGGACGAACTCGCCAAGGAGGCACCCGGGGACATTCTGGTGTTCTTCTCGGGTGAGCGCGAAATCCGTGATGCCGCAGAAGCCATCAACGGCCGGATCCAGGCCAACCGCCGGCTCGCCGGGACCGAGGTGCTTCCGCTGTTTGCCCGGTTGAGCCTGCAGGAACAGCACCGCGTCTTCAACCCCGGTGGGAAGCGGCGCATCATTCTTGCTACCAACGTGGCCGAGACGTCCCTGACGGTCCCCGGAATCAAGTACGTGATTGATACGGGAACGGCCCGCATCTCACGGTACTCGCATCGCACCAAGGTCCAGCGGCTTCCCATTGAACGCGTGTCCCAGGCTTCTGCCAACCAGCGCTCGGGCCGTTGCGGACGCGTGTCAGAAGGCATCGCCATCCGGCTCTACTCCGAAGAGGACTTCGAGTCGCGTCCACAGTTCACGGATCCGGAGATCCTCCGGACCAACCTCGCCGCGGTCATCCTGCAAATGACCGCCATGGGTGTGGCACGGGGACCGAAGGACGTCGAAAACTTCCCCTTCGTGGAGCCACCCGACTCACGCGCCATCAACGACGGCGTCACTCTCCTCCGTGAACTCGGTGCCTTGAGTGCGGCCCGGCAACAGGACGCCGGCGAGGGGCAGGGTGCGGATCGAAGAGGCGGCGATGAGGGCCGCAACGGCCGCGGACGCAGTGGCCGGAGCCGCAATGGCCAGGCCCGAAGCGGCAGCGGACTGACCGCCGTCGGGCAGAAGCTTGCCCAACTGCCCGTGGACCCGAGACTCGGCCGTATGATCGTCGAGGCGGGCAAGCGCGGTTGTGTCCGCGAGGTCATGATCCTCGCTGCGGCTTTGACCATCCAGGACCCAAGGGAACGGCCCACTGACAAGCAACAGCTTGCTTCGGAAAAGCACGCGCGCTTCCGTGATGAAAACTCGGACTTCACCGGCTATTTGAACCTGTGGAATTACGTCCAGGAAAAGCAGCGTGAGCTCTCCTCCACCCAGTTCCGGAAGCTATGCCGGACGGAGTTCATCAACTACCTGCGCATCCGTGAGTGGCAGGACCTCTTCACCCAACTGCGCCAGCTGGCCAAGCCGCTGGGCATCACCCTGGACAACAAACGCGAAGCCGACCCCGTGGGCAACCATGAAGGCATTCACATCAGCCTGCTGTCCGGCCTCCTGAGCCACATCGGCATCTATGACGAACGCAAACGCGAGTACGCCGGAGCACGCGGCAGCCGGTTCGCCATCTTCCCCGGCTCTGCCCTGTTCAAGAAGTCGCCTCCTTTTGTGATGGCGGCGGAGTTGGTGGAGACCAGCCGGCTGTGGGCGCGGGTGGCTGCAAAGTTCGATCCCCTGTGGGCAGAACAGGTGGCACCTGACCTGGTGAAGCGCTCCTACAGCGAGCCGCACTGGTCCTCTCGCCAGGGTGCCGTACTGGCCCACGAGAAAGTCACGCTCTACGGCGTCCCCATCATTCCCAACCGCCGCGTCAACTATGGACGCATCGACCCGGAGCTCTCCCGCGAACTGTTCATCCGCCACGCATTGGTGGAGGGCGAGTGGCGTACCCACCACAAGTTCTTCCATCGGAACCGCGCCCTCCTCCAGGAAGTCGAGGAACTCGAGACCCGCATGCGGCGCCGGGACATCCTGGTGGACGACCAAACGCTCTTCGAGTTCTATGACGCCCGGGTGGGCCAGGATGTGGTGTCCGAACGCCACTTCGACAAATGGTGGAAGGAAGCCCGCCAGTCGGACCCAACGCTGCTGGACTTCGACCAATCGTTCCTCATGAGCGGGGACGCCGAAGACCTCGATGAATCCGCGTACCCCAAGGTCTGGGTCCACAAAGGCTTCGACCTTCCGCTCAGCTACGAGTTCCACCCTGTGGCGCCAGGCTCCACGCCCGATCCCTCTGACGGCGTCACGGTCGAAGTGCCCGTGCTTTTCCTGAACCAGATGGACGACGCGCCGTTCCGTTGGCAGATCCCCGGCCAGCGGGTGGACCTCGTCACGGCACTGATCAAGTCGCTGCCGAAACAGGTCAGGAAGAACTTTGTTCCCGCCCCGGATGTCGCCCGGCAGGCCACGGCGGCCCTTGAAGCGGAGTTCGATCCCGCTGCCGATGAGCTGGAGCCTTCGCTCGAACTCGTCCTGCGCAGGTTGAAGGGGCACATCATCCCCCCTGGTTCGTGGAACTGGGCGGCTGTTCCTCCACACCTGCGCGTGAGCTTCAAGGTGGTGGACAGCCGGGGCAAGGTCCTTGGTGAAGGAAAGAACCTTGCCGCGCTTCAGGAAACCCTCGCACCGGCCACCCGGCGTGCGATTGCCGAATCGCTCGGGGCCACCCCGGCCACCACCCGGGCAGCGAAGACCAGCCCTGCGGCCCCCGGCGGGAAGGGCACCCGGGAAGCGCTGTTGCCGGGAAGCAAACCGGCAGACGGCACGGTTGCAGAGCGCAGCCGAATCACATCCTGGGACTTCGGGAAGGTCGAACGGCAGGTCTCCCGAAACGTCAAGGGCCACGCCGTCACGGGTTACCCGGCGATCGTCGACGAAGGTTCATCGGTTGCCTTGCGGGTTTTCCAGACGGTTCAGGAGCAGGAAGCGGCCATGCGTGGCGGCGTGATCCGGCTTCTGGCTCTTCGGGTTCCCTCGCCGGACAGGTACGTTCTGGAACACCTGAGCAACACGGAGAAACTGACGTTCAGCCAGAATCCGCACGGCTCCGTCAATGCCCTCATAGCCGATTGTGCACTGGCCGCCATCGACAAACTGACGCCTCAGGACCTCCCCTGGGACAAGGAAGCCTTCGATGCCTTGTACGAGGCAGTCCGTGCGGAACTGATCGACACCGTGTTCACGGTAACCGCCGTCGTCGAGCGCATCCTCGCGAGCACGCGCAGGATCCAGAAACAGCTGAAGGCGGCCACCAGCCTGTCACTCATCAGCGCCCTGAACGACATGAAGAGCCAACTGGAGCAGTTGGTCTACCCGGGTTTTGTGGCACAGACGGGCTACGCGCAGCTGAGCCAGCTTCCGCGGTATCTCCAAGCCATGGAGAAGCGTCTCGAGAAGCTGCCGTCCAACGTGCAACGGGACGGCCTGAATATGGCCGTGGTCCAGTCCCTGGAAGACGGGTATGACGACGCCGTGGCAGCACTGTTGCCCGGACGGCGCGCCGGCAACGAGTTAACACGCGTGCGCTGGATGATCGAAGAGCTCAGGGTCAGCCTCTTCGCCGTGGAACTGGGCACAGCCTATTCCGTGTCGGAAAAGCGGATCCGCACGGCCCTCAACCAGGCGCTGGCGCCCGCCTGAGGCGCCACGTCCGCGCCATATCCGCCAACCCGGTGGTGCCTCATCGAGCACCACCGGGTTAAAACTGCGCTCAGTCTTCGGGGACGAACTCTTCGTGGCCGGCCGCCCGCAAGGCGGCGCGCAACTTGACCGCGGTCGCGTCCATCACCGCTGGATCAGGGTTGTGGTCGACGTTATGGACTTCGAAGTCAGCCGTGGAATAGGCCGGCCAGATGTGGACGTGCAGGTGTTCCACTTCGAAGCCTTCCACGAGCACACCCACGCGTTTGGCGTCGAACAGCTTCTCCTGCACCTGCGCGATGCGCTGTGCCACATCCATGACCTTCCCCAGCAGTTCCGGGCTGGCATGGGTCCAGGAGTCCACCTCCGTGCGCGGCACCACCAGGGTGTGGCCGGACGTGATGGGCGCAATGGTCAGGAAGGCCACCACGTCCTCGTCCTTCCATACAAAGCGGCCCGGGATATCGCCGTTGATGATCTTGGTGAACAGCGTGCTCATGCGTCTGCCCTTTCTGACGGTTGGTGGAGTGTTGCGGTGTCCAGCACGAATCGGTACTTCACGTCCCCGGCAACCATGCGGTCGTAGGCCTCGTTCAGCCGGGAGGCGTCCACTACTTCGATATCACTGGCAACGCCATGCCCGGCACAGAAATCCAACATCTCCTGGGTCTCATGGATGCCGCCGATGAGGGACCCCGCATAAGCCAGGCGGCGGCGGATGAGGAGCCCGGGGCTGACCGGCGGCATGTCCTCCGCGGGAAGGCCCAGCTGGAACAAAGCACCCTCGAGCCGCAGGGTCCGGAAGTAGGGGTTGAGATCGTGCGGAGCAGCCACGGTATCGATGATGACATCGATGCTGCGGCCGGCAGCGTCCATGGCTTCCGGGTCCGTTGACAGGACTACGTGGTCCGCGCCGAGCTCACGGGCGGCCTGGAATTTGGTCTCGGACGTGGTGAACACGGTGACCTCGGCGCCCATGGCCTTGGCGATCTTGACCGCCATATGGCCCAGTCCGCCCAAACCCACAACGCCAACCGCATCCCCCTCTTCCACCTCGAAGTACCGCAGCGGCGAGTAAGTGGTAATTCCTGCGCACAGCAGCGGTGCGGCGGCCGCCGGGTCCAAGGCATCCGGTATGCGCAGGACGAACCTGCGGTCAACCACCACGGAGGTGGAGTAGCCGCCCTGGGTGATGGCATCCCCATTGCGGGGATCGGGGGCGCCGTACGTCCCCACGTTGCCCCGTTCGCAGTACTGTTCCAGGCCGTCCAGGCAACTGTCGCATTCCCTGCAGGAGTCCACCATGCAGCCCACTCCCACCCGGTCGCCGGGCGCGAATTCCGTCACGGCAGCGCCAACGCGCGTCACCTTGCCGACGATCTCATGGCCAGGCACCAGCGGATAGGGCGGGATGCGCCATTCCCCGCGGGTGGCGTGCACGTCCGAATGGCAGAGGCCGCAGAATTCGATCCCGATTTCCACGTCGTCGTCCTTGGGTTCCCGCCTCAAGACGGTCAGGGGCACCAGGCCGCTCCCAGGGGAGGTGGCGCCGTAGGCGGCTGCGAGGTTGGTCGCCACGGAGGGCGGGTGTTCGACCGTGATGGGTTTGGCAAGCGGCGGTGGTACGGGGCGTCCTGGCGTCATGGTTCGACGCTACCTCCGGCGCCTGTGGCTGTGCCAGTTTGCGGACGTCCCGTTCCGGCGGTCGCCGGCTCGCCCTCGAATGGTTCCGGCCCTGTGGCCACAGGGTTGCCGGCGTCGTTGGACCACTGCGAGAAGGACCCGGGGAAAAGTGCGGCCTTGAACCCCGCCAGTTCGAGGGCCACGATCTGGTGGGCGGCCGTCACGCCGGATCCGCAATAAACCGCTACGGGAGTCTCGTCCGTGACGCCGAGCCCGGCGAAGCGGGCCCGCAGTTCCTCCGCGGGCAGGAAGGTCCCGGCCGCGGAGATGTTGTCGGTGGTCGGTGCACTGAAGGCACCGGGAATATGCCCCGCACGCGGATCAACCGGTTCCACTTCCCCGCGGTAGCGCTCCCCCGCCCTGGCATCGAGCAGAACACGGTCACCGTGCCAGTGGGCAGCCTCGTGCCCGCTGATCACCGGCATCCTGCCTTCAGCCAGCGTGAGATTCCCGACGCCGGGACTTACCTCGCCTGTTTCCAGCAGGTGGCCTTCCGCGCGCCAGGCGGACAGGCCGCCGTCGAGCAGGTAAACCGACGCAACCCCGGCGTTGCGGAGCATCCACCACACGCGGGCGGCAGCCATGCTGCCGCTGTCGTCGTACGCGACCACGGTGTCGCCCTCATTTATGCCCCACCGGCGGGCTGCTTCCTGGAAGCGGTCCGTGGACGGCAGCGGGTGCCTCCCCAGTGCGGGCTGCGCGTGGTCGGCGAGTTCCGTGGGCAGGTCCACAAACACCGCCCCGGGAAGGTGGCCCTCCAGGTAGCGTTCACGGCCATCGGTCCGGCCCAGGACCCAGCGGACATCGAGAAGCACAATGCGCTCCCCTGCCGCGAGCCGGCCATGCAGCCCGGCAGCGTCAATCAGCGGTGGCATTCAAACTCCTTGCGGTCGTTGGCGTTTCTTCACGTACTGCTCACAGGGCATCCGCGTCCCAGCCTAGTCCTGTCAGCAGCCGGCCGCGCGGGGTGTGACACCGGCGCACCTGCGTGCCGCCGGTAGGCTTTAGCGGTGAGCACATCGTGTATTCAGGACCGTCGCTGGGCAGACGAAGCCATCCGGAAGATCGAGGCCGAAAACAACCGTTCGGCGGACACGCACCTTTATGCGGTTCCGCTCCCCGCGCATTGGGGGGTCCAGCTTTACCTGAAGGACGAGTCCACCCACCGTTCCGGAAGCCTCAAGCACCGCTTGGCGAGGTCGCTGTTCCTGTACGGGCTGGTCAATGGCTGGATTACCGAAGGCACCACCATCGTGGAAGCCTCGAGCGGCAGCACGGCCGTGTCGGAAGCCTACTTTGCACGGCTCATCGGGCTGCCGTTCATTGCTGTCATGACCAGGACCACCAGCCCGGAGAAGATCGCCTTGATCGAGGAATTCGGCGGTGCATGCCTGCTGGTGGACCATGCATCGGAGGTTTACGCCGTCGCCGAAGAAACCGCACGGACCTCCGGCGGCTACTACATGGACCAGTTCACCTATGCCGAACGCGCCACTGACTGGCGCGGCAACAACAACATCGCCGAGTCCATCTTTGAGCAGTTGGCCCTGGAAGAACATCCGGTTCCCGAGTGGATCGTGGTGGGCGCCGGCACCGGCGGAACCAGCGCCACCATTGGACGCTACCTTCGCTACAACCGGCACCGCACCCGGCTTGCCGTGGTGGACCCGGAGAACTCCGCCTTCTATCCGGCCTGGCGCGACGGACAGGACGCATCACCCACCGGGCAACCCTCCCGCATCGAAGGCATCGGACGTCCCCGGGTGGAACCGAGCTTCATCCCGGCTGTCATCGACCACATGATCCAGGTCCCGGATGCTGCCTCCGTGGCCGCCATGCGGCATCTGCGCAAACTGACCGGACTGCACGCCGGCCCCTCCACCGGCACCAACCTGTGGGGTGTGTGGCAACTCGTGGCCGACATGGTGTCCCAGGGCCGCACCGGCAGTATCGTTTCGCTCATGTGCGACGGCGGTGACCGGTACACCGGCAGCTATTACGACGACGGCTGGCTCACCGGAAAGGGGTTGGATCCCACGCCCCACGAAGCCACGCTGGAAAGGTTCCACGACACCGGGATCTGGAACGGCCCGCGCGCCTAGACTTCCACGGACTCCCCGGGAACGAGCCGCCTGTAGCGCGTGCCGTATTTGGCACCGATCCGGGTGACGTGGCCCTCCACGATTCCCCTGCCGAGTTCGTTGAGCAGAGCATCGTGGACCGGGAATGCCTGCGGCGCCCGGACCGAGATGACGAAGTCCACTACTTCCCCCACCTTGGACCACGGTGCGTGGATCGGAACCAGCAGGGTCTTGACCTCCATGGAATCGGGAACCACGAACGAGTCGCCGGGGTGGAACACGTTGCCGTCCACAAGGTAGCCGATGTTAGCCACCACTGGGATCTGGGGGTGGATCAACGCATGCTGTCCGCCATAGGTCTGCACCCGGAAACCGGCAACGTCAAGGGTGGATTCCGGAGCCGCTGCATGAATGCGGCCGGCCAGGGAACCTGCCCCCTCCCCGGCGTCTTGACCCGCTGCATCCAGCAGGGCGTTGACCACGGCCTGCGGAGCGTGCACTGCCAGGTCTTCATCCCTACGCAACGCTGCCAGGACCGCCGACCGGTCAATATGGTCGTCGTGCTGGTGGGTGATGAGGACCGCCTGCGCTCCCGCCAAAGCCTCACCGGCCTCCGAGAACGTCCCGGGATCAATCACCAGGACGTTTCCCTCCTTTTCAAGCCGGACACAGGCATGGGTGTACTTGGTGAGCTTCATGATGACAGCCTAGGGTCGGCCCCTGACAGTTTCCAACCATCCCCTGCTGGTAAAATTGGGGTTTGCCAGCGTCACCAGGGAAGTGAGTTCTTCAATGCCACAAGGCACCAATTCCGCGACCACCGGCCCTTCGGCGCCGGCCACGGGCGGCGCCAGGGAGCAGCGCGTCACCAAGCAACGTCTCGCTGTCAGCGCTGCCCTGGACGAATTGGATGACTTCGTCAGCACCCAGGAACTATACCGGTTGCTGCAGAACAAAGGCACGTCGGTCTCCCTGGCCACGGCGTACCGTATCCTCCAGTCGCTGGCAGACGACGGCCTGATCGATGTCCTGAGGAACGGCGAGGGCGAGGCCGTGTACCGCAGGTGCGCCGTTACGGGTCACCACCACCATTTGCTGTGCCGCAACTGCGGCAAGGCCGTTGAGGTGGAGGCCCCCGCCGTCGAGACCTGGGCTGCCCGTACCGCCACCGAACACGGCTTTACCGAGGTGGCCCACACCGTGGAAATCTTTGGTCTTTGTCCCGACTGCACGGCCCGGAAGGCGGCCGGCGGGCTTTAGGCCGCCTGCAGGCTCCGGGGGCTTAGAGTGCTCCCGCCGGCTGACCGCGGGACACCCGCCCGTTCAGGCCACGGTTCGCCCGCACCCGTCCGATGATCCTGCAGGCCACGTAGATGACGAACGACAACGTGGTGACGTAGGGGCTGATCGGGATCCGGCTGCCGAGGGCCAGGAGAATTCCGCCCACTGTGGCGGTCATGGCGAAGACGACACTCAGCAACACCACCAGGCGCGGCGAGGTGGTGACCTTCAAGGCCGCGGCGGCAGGAGTGATCAGCAGGGCCAGCACCAGCAAGGCCCCTACGATCTGGATGGACAGCGCCACACTGACACCCAGCAACACCATGAAGCCGATCGCCAGTCCCCTGACCGGGACGCCCCGCGCCTCGGCCATCTCAGGGTCGACGCTCGCAAAGTCCAGCGGACGCCAGATGGCGGCCAAGGCAATCATCACCACTACGGCCGTGCCGGCCAGGGCCGTGAGCTGCACCGTGTCCACTGACACGATCTGCCCTGTCAGCAAACCGAACTTGTTGGCCGCGCGCCCTTCATAGAGGGCAAGGAACAGGATGCCCAGGCCCAGGCCGAAGGGCATGATCACGCCAATGATCGAATTCTTGTCCCGGGCGCGGACGCCCATGAAGCCCAGCAACACGGCGGCGGCAACGGAGCCGACAAGGGAACCAAAGATGATGTCGGCCCCCACCAACAGTGCGAACGCGGCACCGGCAAAGGACAACTCCGAAATGCCATGGACGGCAAAGGCGAGGTCCCGCTTCATGACGAAGGTTCCCACCAGGCCGCCGAGCAGCCCGAGCACCGCGCCGGCCCAGATCGAGTTCTGGACCAGGACCAGGAGCTCGGCGTAGTTGTCGAAAGTGAAGATGGTCCGGAGGATCTCACCGAGGTCCATTTAGAACTCCTCCCCGGCAGTTGCGTGGGCATCGTCATGGAAGTGCGTGGTCGCGTCGGGAAGGCCGACGACGACGATCCTTCCGTTCGCGTGGATGACCTCCACGTGGCTGTTGTACAGCTCCGACAACACTTCCGTGGTCATGACATCCTCAGGAGCACCAAGCCGGAACTGGCCCCCCGCGAGATACAGCACCCGGTCCACGTAGTCGATGACCGGATTGATCTCGTGGGTCACAAACACCACGGCGCTGTTCCGCGCGTGGCATTGTTCGTTGATGAGCGCGCTGACGCCCTGCTGGTGGTGAAGGTCCAAGGACAGCAACGGCTCGTCGCACAGCAGGACCTGGGGCTCGGTGGCGAGGGCCTGGGCAACCCTGAGGCGCTGCTGTTCGCCACCGGACAACTGCCCCAGCGGAACCTTGGCGTAATCCGAGGCACCCACCAGGTCAAGGAGTTCATCAACGCGCCGGTTTACCGTGCCGGAGCCGAGGCGCATGCCCCACCGATGACCGTCGATGCCCAGGGCAACGAGGTCCCGTGCCCGCAGCGGCGTGTCCGGAGCAAAAGACTTCTGTTGCGGGATGTAGCCGATGCGCTTGCTTCCGCCTTCCGCGGGATGTCCCGCCAGCGTTACGCTGCCGGAATGGAGCTCCTGGAGGCCCAGCAGGACTTTGAGGAAACTTGTCTTGCCACTGCCGTTGGGCCCGAGGACCGCGAAGAACTCCCCGGGATGGATATCGAGATCCAGGTCCCTCCACAGCGTCCTCCTGCCGAACTGCAGGCTGGCTCCGCGGAGGCTCACTACGGGTGTCAAAAGTTGTCCTCGATCCAAGCGCCCGTTGGTGCGCCGTTGTTGGTGCGATGGTGTTCGCGTTCAGTGATGGCCCACCCTGTGGTTGGGGCAAGAAGGTGGGGCAGGAAAAGGCCCCGCGGCCATCCCCAATATCTTAGGACTCCAGCGGGGCCTTCACCGCATAAGTGCGGGCATACTTTGCGGAACTGCGTGCCTATTGTGCCAAAGCGGCCGACAGGGACTCCACGTTCCCGCCCATCCACTGCAGGTAGTCCTTGCCATCCGGGAGGGTCTCGGTGAAGTTGACCACGGGCACCCCCGCAGCCTCGGCGGCACGCTTGACGGATTCTGTCTGCGGCCCCTCGGTCTGCTCGTTGTAGGCGAGGAGCTTGACGCTCTTGGCGGAAACGAGGTCCGTAGTCTCCTTGAGGACGGCCGCGGGAACGTCAGTGCCCTCTTCGATGGCGGCACTGTAGGCTTCGGGGGTCTTGTTTTCAAGACCGGCAGCCTCCAGAAGGTACAGCGGCACAGGTTCCGTGATCGCCACCGGAGAAGCCTGGTGTGCGGCCTTCAGGGCGTCAAGCTTCCCGGTCAATTCTCCCAGCTTGGACTTGAACGCATCGGCGTTGGCCGTGTAGGTGGAGGCGGATGCGGCGTCCAGTGAACCTAGCTTGCCGGCGATCGCTTCGGCAAGCTTTCCCATGGTGTCCAGGCTGTACCAGACATGCTCATTGAACTCTCCGTGGTCGTGCGTGTGACCTTCCCCGGAGTGGGACTCCTCCGTGTGGCTCTCGCCCTCCGGTGCCAGCCCGGAAACGTCCACGGCGCTGATCATGTTGTCGTGGCCGACCTTGGTCTCGTCTGCGATCTTATGGAGGAATTCGTCGTAGCCGCCGCCGTTCTCCACCACCAGCTTTGCCTTGGAGATCACCAGCTTGTCCTGGGCGCTTGCCTCGTATGAGTGCGGGTCCTGGCTGGTCTTGGTGATGATCGAGCTGACGTTGACCTTGTCTCCACCCACCGCCTTGACGATGTCACCGTAGACGTTGGTGGACGTGACAACCTCGATGGCGCCCGAGGACGACGCCGGGGAAGAATCACCCGCTCCTGCAGTTCCGGCGCAGGAAGAGAGCAACAGGGCAGCAAGACCGGCGGAAGCGGCCATGGACAGGCGGGCGGCTGGACGACGCACAAAGACCTCGGATCTACTCAAAATGAGAATCAAACACAATAACTGGCATTCCCAGTGTAGCGCTAAATAGGAATGATTCCTATTTAGCGCTACACGTCAACGTTCAGGGGGAGCCACGGCACCGGCCGGGAGGCCGGTGCCGTTGGCGACGAACTCCTGGCGGAGCACGTGACTACTGGGCCTGCGCGCCGCCCAGGCGACGTATTCCCGTGGCCTGCGTGGCATCCCTGATCTCGCCCACCAATTGCTCAATCACGTCCTCGAGGAACAAGACTCCCTGCGTAGCTCCCCCCGGACCCACGACCCGGGCCAGATGCGAGCCGGTCCTCTGCATGACGGACATCGCCTCTTCGATTTCATCTTCGGGAGAGAGATTGGCCAGTGAGCGTATCCGGCCTTCGGCAATGGGGTGGCCGCGCCCTTCATCGGGGATGGACAGGATGTCCTTGACGTGCACGTATCCGGCGAGTTCGCCGTCGTCGTCCACTATCGGGAACCGCGAGAAGCCCGTCCGGCTGACCGCCTTCTCCAACTCCCGGGGAGTTGAAGCGGACTTCAGGACCACCAAATGCTCCAGCGGGACCATGATGTTGGCCGCCGTGTGTTCGGAGAACTCCAGGGCGCCGCTCAACAGCCCGGCTTCATCGTCCACCAGGCCGTGCCGCGTGGACTCCTGGACAATCGACTGGACTTCCTCCAAGGTAAAGGAGGACGACACCTCATCCTTTGGCTCGATCCTCATCAGCTTCAGGATGTGGTTGGCCAGCCAGTTCAGCGTCCAGATCACCGGGTTCACCACGCGGGCGATGAACATCAGCGGCGGAGCCAACAGCAGCGCAGCCTTGTCCGCCACGGAAACAGAGATGTTCTTGGGGACCATCTCACCGAACGTCACGTGCAGGAAGGTGACGAACAGCAGCGCGATCGCAAAGGCGATCACATCAGCCAGTTCAACAGGAATCCCTATCATCTCCAGCGGAGCCGCCAGCAGATGGTGGATCGCAGGCTCGGCTACCTGCAGGATCAGCAGGGAACAGACCGTAATGCCCAACTGGGCACACGCCAGCATGAGGGAGACATTTTCCATGGCCCGCAGCGTGGTTTGTGCCCTCTTTGACCCTGCCTCCGCCAGCGGTTCGATCTGGCTTCGGCGGGCCGACATGACTGCGAACTCGGCGCCAACAAAGAAGGCGTTGCCGATCAGCAGGACAACCAACCAGATAATTCCGGCCCAGTCACTCATACGGCACCTGCCTCATGGTGGTTGTCCCCGGCCCCTGCAGCTGCGTCGTCAGGTTCGGCCACGTGGTGGAAACTGATCCGGTCGATCCGCCGGCCGTCCATGCGCGTGACAGTCAACGTGCCGCCGCCGGCGTCAACAACATCACCGACCCTGGCGATCCGGCCCAGTTTGCTCATGACGTAGCCCCCTACGGTTTCGTAGGCGGACTCGTCCGGGACCTTCAGGTGGGGAATTTGTTCCGATACCTCGTCGGGCCGGAGGAGGCCCGGGAAATACCAGTCACCGGACGCGCTCTGGAGCAGGCCCGGGCGCACTTTGTCGTGCTCATCGGAGACCTCTCCCACGATTTCCTCCACCAGGTCCTCCAGGGTTGCGATGCCCGCGGTTCCTCCGTATTCATCCAGGACCACCGCCAACTGAAGATTGCCCTCACGGAGTTCGGACAGCAGGGCATCCAGGTGGATGGTCTCCGGCACCCGGAGCACATCGGTCATGATGGCTCCGGCCTCAAGCTTGCCCCGGCGGTCGGCAGGGACCGCCACCGCTTTCTTGACATGCACGACTCCCCGGATGTCATCCGCCGAGTCACCAATCACCGGGAACCGCGAATATCCGGTCCGGCGCGCGGCGTCGAGAATATCGGAAACGGGCTGGCCCGCATCAATCGTTTCCATGCGGATGCGGGGTGTCATGACATCCGCGGCCGTCCTGCCGGAGAAGCTCAGGGTCCGCGCCACGAAATTTGCGGTTCCGGCGTCAAGCGTGCCGAGTTCAGCCGACCGCCGCACCAGGGACGCCAGTTCGGCCGGCGTCCGCGCGCCGGAAATCTCTTCCTTGGCCTCGAGCCCGAACAGATTCAGGACCTTGTTGGAGAAACCGTTCAGCACCACAATGGCCGGCTTGAACACAGCGGTGAAGATCAGTTGTGGCCGGGCAAGCGCCTTGCCCAGCGGGAAGGCCAGGGCTATGGCCATGTTCTTGGGTACCAGTTCGCCGATGAGCATCGACAGCAGGGTTGCAAGGACCATCGCCACCACCAAGGCCACCGAATGCGCTACCTCGGGCGCCAGGCCCAACAGGCCCAGGGGCCCTGAAAGGAGCTGCCCCACGGACGGTTCCATGACGAAACCCGTGAGCAACGTGGTGAGGGTGATGCCCAGCTGGCAACTCGAAAGCTGGGTGGACAGGGACTTCAGGCATTTCAGCAGCGGTACCGCCGCGTGGTCGCCGTCGTCGATGGCCCGCTGGACGCTTGATTGGTCCAGGGCCACCAGGGAAAACTCAACTGCTACGAAAAAGCCGGTTCCCAGAATGAGGGCGAAACCGGCTATCAGGAGAATCCATTCCATCAGAACATCACTCCGGAAACCGGAGCATGCCAGGAACGGGGCGCCTCCACCGCGGGACGATTGCCCGGCGGAGGCTGGTCGGGCCCCGTGGACGCGTGGTCCGCGGGACCACCGGCCTGGAGGGCCGGCGGGTGATGGGCATGTGAACGGGTGTTGCCGGCTCGGGGGGTACGTTCCGCGGGAATCGCAATGCGGTTCCCCTTGCAGTACCCAGGCCGGCACCTAGATTTACTGTCCATAAGGATTTCAGTCTACAGGCCACGCCTGTGCGTCCAGGCGTGGGGACAGGACGGTTTTTGACGTGCCGCCGCGGCCCGGAATCAAGGGTTTTCCCCTTTGAGAACCGGGCAACATGATTTAGGTCACCACTATTGGCAGTTAACCGACGATCCTAACTAGACTGGCAAAGGTCTGAGTTCGCGGGACCCGGACCCTGGTGCATCGTTGCGGAAAAGCAACCTTGGCCAGCGGGAAATCAACACTCATGGAAGAGGCGTATTTCAAGTGCCAGAGCAGCCCAGCCACCGTCTACCAGAGGAATTTGGCGGAAACGAGTGGCTCGTTGACGAACTGTACGAGCGGTATCAGCAGGACAAGAATTCGGTCGACGCCAAGTGGTGGCCGCTCTTCGAATCCTTTGACACCGGGGACGGCACTTCTTCCAACGGAACCTCCGCAGCCCCTGCCGCTGCCAATCCACCCACCCAAGTACTTCCCGTGGTAGCCCCGGCGCCCGCGGCTCCGGCACCGGCGCCGGCAGCCCCTGCGGCACCTCCCGCTGCCGCGCCGGCGGCCCCGGCCGCAGCGAAGAAAGCACCTGCCACGGTAGCCAAGGACGGAGCAAAGAAGCCCGTCGGCGGTAATGCCGCACAGCCGATCCCCGCCCAGCTTCCCCGGAGCACCAAAGCACCAACCGCGCCTGAAGAGGATGTCGTGTCCGTCCTGCGCGGCCCCGCCAAGGCGATCGCTTCCAACATGGTCACCAGCCTGGAAGTACCCACGGCCACCAGCGTCCGGGCCGTTCCGGCCAAGCTGCTGATCGACAACCGGGTGGTCATCAACTCCAACCTTGCCCGCGCCCGCGGCGGCAAGGTGTCCTTCACCCACCTCATCGGCTACGCCGTGGTCCGTGCGCTCTCCCAGTTCCCGTCCATGAACGTCTACTACGACGAAATCGACGGCAAGCCCAGCGCAGTCCAGCCCGCGCACGTCAACTTCGGCATCGCCATTGACATGCCGAAGCCCGATGGCACCCGCCTCCTGATGGTTCCCAACATCAAGAAGGCCGAGACCATGGACTTCGCTGAGTTCTGGCACACCTATGAGGACCTCATCAAGCGTGCCCGCAACGGCAAGCTGACTGCTGACGACCACGCCGGTACCACGGTTTCGCTGACCAACCCGGGCGGCATCGGCACCGTGCACTCGGTGCCCCGCCTCTCCAAGGGACAGGCAGCCATCATCGGCGTCGGCGCCCTTGATTACCCGGCCGAGTTCCAGGGCGCGAGCGAAAAGATCATCGCCCAGAACGCCATCAGCAAGATCCTGACACTGACCTCCACCTATGACCACCGCGTCATCCAGGGCGCAGGCAGCGGCGAATTCCTGAAGCTGGTCCACCAGCTCCTGCTGGGCGCGCAGAACTTCTACGACGAAATCTTCGAAGCCCTGCGCATTCCGTACGAGCCCGTCCGCTGGAGCCCCGACCTCCAGGTGGACCCGGCCGACGAGATCAACAAGGTGGCACGGATCCAGCAACTGATCCACTCCTACCGGGTCCGTGGCCACCTCATGGCCGACACCGATCCCCTGGAATACGTCCAGCGCAAGCACCCGGACCTTGACGTCCTCACCTACGGCCTGACGCTGTGGGACCTCGACCGCGAATGGCCCACGGGTGGCTTCGGCGGCAAGCCGCAGCTGAAATTCCGCGACATCCTCGGCGTCCTCCGCGATGCTTACTGCCGCACCACCGGCATCGAGTACATGCACATCCAGGAACCCGCCGAGCGCAAGTGGTTCCAGGACGAGCTGGAGCACCCCTACTCCAAGCCGAGCCGCGAAGAGCAGCTCCGCATCGTCTCCAAGCTCAATGCGGCCGAGGCTTTCGAAACCTTCCTGCAGACCAAGTTCGTCGGCCAGAAGCGCTTCTCCCTTGAAGGTGGAGAGTCGCTGATCCCGCTGCTCGACGCCGTCATTTCCGACGCGGCCGACGACGGACTGGACGAGGTCGCGATCGGTATGGCCCACCGCGGCCGCCTGAACGTTCTCACGAACATTGCCGGCAAGACCTACGCCCAGGTCTTCCGGGAGTTCGAAGGCACCCAGGACCCGCGCTCCGTCCAGGGCTCGGGCGACGTGAAGTACCACCTGGGCACCGAGGGCACGTTCACCTCGGACAACGGGAAGCAGACCAAGGTCTACCTCGCTGCCAACCCGTCCCACCTCGAAGCCGTGGACCCGGTCCTCGAAGGCATCGTCCGCGCCAAGCAGGACCGCCTGGACCAGGGTGAGTCCTTCCCCGTCCTGCCCATCATGGTGCACGGCGACGCCGCCTTCGCGGGCCAGGGAGTTGTGGCGGAAACCCTCAACCTCTCCCAGCTGCGTGGCTACCGCACCGGCGGCACCATCCACGTCATCGTGAACAACCAGGTCGGCTTCACCACCGCTCCGTCCTCTTCGCGTTCGTCCACCTACTCCACGGACGTCGCCAAGATGATCCAGGCTCCGGTGTTCCACGTCAACGGTGACGATCCCGAAGCCGTGGTCCGCGTGGCCCAGCTCGCTTACCAGTTCCGCCAGCGGTTCCACAAGGACGTTGTCATCGACATGGTGTGCTACCGCCGCCGTGGCCACAACGAGGGCGACGACCCCTCGATGACCCAGCCGCTGATGTACAACCTGATCGAGGCCAAGCGCTCGGTGCGCAAGCTGTACACGGAATCGCTCATCGGCCGTGGAGACATCACCGAGGAAGAAGCCGAGCAGCTGCTGCGCGACTACCAGGAGCGCCTGGAGCGGGTCTTCGCCGAGACACACGCCGCGCAGACCTCTCCGATCCCGATCATCACCGCGGACTCCGCTGCCGTGTCGGATATCGAGCGGCCCATTGCCCAGCAGTCCGATTTCGGAACCAACTCCCCCACGTCCACCGCCATCTCGGCAGAGACGCTGGCACGCATCGGCAAGGCCCACCTGGAGATCCCGGAAGGCTTCACCGTCCACTCCAAGCTCAAGCAGCTGCTGGAGAAGCGCGAACAGATGTCCCGTGAAGGCGGCATCGACTGGGGCTTTGGCGAGATCGCTGCCTTTGGTTCGCTGATCATGGAAGGCGTTCCCGTACGCCTGGCAGGCCAGGACTCCCGCCGCGGAACCTTCGTCCAGCGTCACGCCGTCTTCCACGACCGTGCCAACGGCAATGAATGGCTGCCCTTGGGCAACCTTTCGGACAACCAGGCCAAGCTGTGGATCTACGACTCCCTGCTGTCCGAGTACGCAGCCATGGGCTTCGAATACGGCTATTCCGTGGAACGGCCGGACGCTCTGGTCCTCTGGGAGGCCCAGTTCGGCGACTTCGTCAACGGCGCCCAGACCATCATCGATGAATTCATTTCCTCGGCCGAGCAGAAGTGGGGCCAGCGTTCATCGCTGGTGCTCATGCTCCCGCACGGTTACGAGGGCCAGGGACCGGACCACTCCTCCGCACGCATCGAGCGTTTCCTCCAGCTGTGCGCCGAGGACAACATGATCGTGGCCAACCCCACCACCGCGGCGTCGCACTTCCACCTGCTCCGCCGGCAGGCCTACAGCCGGCCGCGCAAGCCGCTGATCATTTTCACGCCGAAGCAGTTGCTCCGGTTGAAGGGCGCAGCCTCTGCCGTGGAGGACTTCACCACCGGCGGCTTCAAGCCGGTCATGGGCGAGCACGAGCTCGAGCCCGGCACGGTGGATCGCGTCATCCTGGTTTCCGGCCGTCTGTACTACGATCTCCTGTCCAACCGGCAAAAGTCGGGCGACACGTCCACGGCGATCGTCCGTGTGGAGCAGCTCTACCCGCTGCCCAAGGCCGAGATCGAAGCCGAACTGGCGAAGTACCCGAACGCAGACATCGTGTGGGCCCAGGACGAGCCCGCCAACCAGGGTCCGTGGCCGTTCATGGGCCTGAACCTGGCTCCGCAGCTGGACCGGAAGGTCCGCCTGGTGTCGCGCCCGGCGTCGGCGTCCACGGCAGCAGGCTCCATGAAGCGACACGCTGCCGAGCAGGACATCCTGATCAAGCAGGCGTTCGAGCGCAAGTAACACCAAAAACTGCCCGGCTGGGGTGCGGTTCCGCACCTGCAGCCGGGCAGTTCTGTTTAATGGGACAGAAACTCGGTTCAAGAACAGGCGCTGATCCTGATGCCGTGCAAGGACCGTAACGAGTGTGAAGAGGTAACCGTGGAAGACAGGAAGCTGCGCATTGCAGCTGTTGGAGATGAACTGCTGGCAGGGCTGGGAGATCCCCGGGCGCTTGGTTGGCTTGGAAGGGTCCTGGCACGGACACCCCAGGATTCAGTCGTGGTGGAAAGCTTCTCCCTCCCCTGCCCCATGGAAGGCACGGAGGGCCTGGCGACACGGTGGCAGGACGAAGCCGGCCGGCGCTTCAGCGACACCCACGAAAACCGGCTGGTCATAGGTCTCTCAGGGCGCGACGTCGAGTTCGGCCTGTCCACCGCCCGCAGCCGCCTCAATCTCGCCAACATCCTGGACGGCGCCTCGCACAGCGGTGTCGAGGTCTTCGTCGTCGGCCCGCCACCCACCCTGGACCCGGCCCGCAATAAACGCCTGGCCGAACTGAACACAGCCTTTGCCGATGTCACGACCAGGAGGAACCACCACTACGTTGACACGTTCTCTCCACTGCTCAACCATGAGCAGTGGAGGACTGACCTCGCAGCCAATGGCGGCACACCGGGACAGGCCGGTTACGGATTGATTGCGTGGCTGGTCCTGCACCGCGGCTGGTTCCAGTGGCTTAACATCGCCCAGCCGGAGTAGCAGCCAACCGCGCCCTACCCTGGTCAGCGCCGTCCATTGCCATCGGTGCCATCGCGATATATCGTGTTTACATCAACGCGATATATCGCAACCTGGAGGGATCATGTCAGACGAGCTATGGACTGTGACGGGCCCGCAAACCATCGATGTGGAGAACGTCCGCTCACTCAAACTCGGAATCGTCAAAGGCCGGTTCGACGTCGTAACGCACGACGAACCCTTCGTGAGGATCGAAGTCAGCGACGTCACCGGCGACCCCCTGACCGTGACGTTGGTCAACGGCCGCCTCGAAGTCCGGCACCAACTGCAGGGACCGCAGGGGTGGTTCAAGAACCTCATGGGGACCGTCAACAACTCCAGCACCAACACCGCGGTGGTCGGGATCGCCCTGCCGCCCGGCGTCGATGTGGAGGCGGGAACGGTCAGCGGCGACGGAATGGTGTCCGGCCTCACCGGCAACATCCGGCTCAGCACCGTCGCAGGCTCCGTGATGTCCGACCAGACGAGCGGCGAACTGCACGTCAACACCGTCAGCGGCGAAGTCATCGTCAGAAACCACGACGGCGTCCTGACCGCCAAGAGCGTCTCCGGCGAAGTGACGGCGTCGGGCACGTTCTCGAACATCCGCGCCAACACCGTCAGCGGCAACCTCACCTTTGACCTCCAGGACTTCACCCACGACTTTGGCGCCAATTCGGTGTCCGGGGACCTCACCGTCCGCCTCCCCCATGATGTGGGACTGGATATCTCCGCCAAGTCGGCAAGCGGCGCCGTTGTCATTGACAACCAGGTGTACAACCAGCCGGGAGGCAACGTGAACACGATCGTGGGGCCCGACGGGAAACTGATGCTGGTCCGGACCAACACAGTGTCCGGCAAAACCCACATCATGCATGCGCTGGCGCCTGCCCCCGGGGAGCCAGGGTATCCGGTCCCCGGCGAAGCAGGCCTCTGATGCCTCCCGTCTTCGCGCATGGTGCGTTGCGCTTGTACCTCCTGGCCCTTCTCGAGTCGGGCCCACGGCATGGGTACGAGCTCATCAAGGCGCTCGGCGACAGGTTCGGGGGCACCTATTCGCCCAGCGCCGGAACCATCTATCCGCGTCTGGGCAAGCTGGAAGAAGAAGGGCTTGTAGCTACGGAGTCGGAAGGCCGGCGGACCAAGTACCTCATTACCGAAGCAGGCCTGGCGGAGCTTGACCGGCGGAGGGAGGAACTGGCCGGCGTCGAGGACACCATCTCTGCCTCTGTCCGTCGTCTGGCGGATACCCTTCGCGAGGATATCCGCGCCAATATGCGCGGACTGCGTGCCGACCTCGCCGCCACGGCAGAAGCGGCAAGGACCCAGCCCGGACCCGTTCCCTTCCAGGTCAGGACCCGGAGTTATTCAGCCGAAGGCCAACAGATGCTCAAGGAAGCCGAACTCATGGTGCAGTCCTTCCGTGACGACATGCGTGTGGAGCTACGCCAACACAGCGCCGGGCAGGAACTCACGCCCCTGGTCCTGGAGACCATCAGGGCCGTCCTGGACCAGGCCCGCATTTCCATCAGGAGTTCACTGCGCAGCTAGGCCGGAAGACCCGGCCGGGGGCCGGTTCGCCTGCGAACGTGCTGATGTGCGAAACTGGAGGGCAGCTCTATTGAGTATCAAAACATTTAAGGAGGCCAGCTATGAGCAAGCGTGCACGTAAGCGTCGTGACCGTAAGCGTGGCGGCGCGAACCACGGCAAGCGTCCCAACACCTAAGCCAGCGGCTTAGCGTCAAGGCTTAAAGCAAAGGCCCCGGAAACCAGCAGGTTTCCGGGGCCTTTGGCGTCCAACCGGCAGCTCAGGCGTCCACGGTCTTGATGGAGTGGATCCTGTCCAGGATGGAGTTCTTGAGGTTTTCCGGGGCAGACTCGGTGCAGGAGCGCTTGACCATGGTGCGGATCAGGCATTCGAGGTCATACTGCTCGGTGCACTCTTCGCAGGAGTCCAGGTGCTCCTTGATGTCTTTCAGGTCCTCGCGGGTCAGTGCCCCGTCCAGGTATTCGTAGATGCGCTGCATCCGCGTGTCGTCGCAATCGCCCAATCCCTGGCAGTCGCTCATTGCTCTTTCTCCTGATTTTTGCTCCCGGCCGCAGCCTGGTCTTCTGTGTGGGCGCTGAAGCCCCGTTCTGCGGCGTAGTCCGCCAACATATCCCGAAGCATCTTCCTGCCGCGGTGCAGACGCGACATGACGGTACCGATCGGGGTATTCATGATCTCTGAAATTTGCTTGTACGCATATCCTTCGACGTCCGCGAAGTAGACCGCCAGGCGGAACTCCTCCGGGATGGCCTGCAGCGCGTTCTTGACGTCGGAGTCAGGCAGGTGGTCCAAGGCCTCGGCTTCGGCCGACCGCAATCCGGACGACGTGTGGGACTCCGCCTTGGCCAACTGCCAGTCCTCGATGGTGTCCGAGTTGGACTGCAGGGGTTCCCGCTGCCGTTTCCGGTAGAGGTTGATGTACGTATTGGTCAGGATGCGGTACAGCCATGCCTTGAGGTTGGTCCCCGGCTTGTACTGGTGGAAGGCCGAAAATGCCTTGGTGTAGGCCTCCTGCACGAGGTCTTCCGCGTCGGAGGGGTTCCGGGCCATCCGCATCGCCGCAGAGTACAACTGGTCGACATACTGCATGGCGTCCCGCTCGAAGCGCTCCCGCCGCTGTTCAACAGTTTCGGTAGCAGGATCGACGTCGGAAGCCACCGCGACGTCGTCGTCCGCTTCGGCTGCCTGGTACATGGCCGCTGCGGCCGGTTCAATGGTGCTCATCGAAGCCAAGTCTACTGTCAGCCGCGGGGAATCAGGCTGTCTGGTCCCGCCGGACTCCAGCAGGCCTGCCCGGTCCTTCACCAAGGTCAAAAAACCAACTCCGTTCAGCGAAGCGGCATCACGCTGCCGCAGCCCGGCCTCCACCGCGCCTGTTGTTCACAACGGCGGCCGCTGGGTAAATATTCCGCAAAGGTGCAAGACTAGACCAGACTGCACCCCGTGACACTTGTGGCAACCCATCCAGGAGGCAAGACATGTCAGTTATCCGGTTCCTCGCCCGCCCCATGCTCGCAACCAGCTTTGTCGTGGCAGGTTTGGACAAGCTCAAGCACGCTGACGACACTGCCCGGCAACTCTCCCCTGTCCTGCGGCGCGCCTCCGAGTCCTTGCCCTTCCCCGCGGACGAGAAGGTGCTGGCCCGGGTCATCGGCGGAGCACAGTTGGGCGCCGGCGCCCTGTTGGGCCTGGGCAAGCTGTCCCGCTTTGCGGCCACCGTCCTGGCCGTGACATCGGCGCTGAACACTTTCGTGGAGTGGCGTTCGGCGGACATCAGCACCAAGGAAGGCCGTACCGCACGCAAAGCACAGCTGCTCAAGAACATATCCCTGACCGGAGGCGTGCTGTTGGCCGCCGTCGACACCGCGGGACGGCCCAGCCTTGCCTGGCGGGCAGAGCACCTGGCGGCGGACGCCCGGAAGGTCACCGGCAAGCAGATCAAGCGGGCAGACAAAGCCGTACGCAAAGCCGTCGATAACGCAGTTGGAGCATAAGGAAGCATGACAGGTACCACCGCAGCACACCCGGGGCCGGCAGGCTCCGGCCCTGCATTGCCACTTTGGCCGGCTCCGTTTGCACAGGCACCCGTGGACGCCACCGTCACGGTACCGGGGTCCAAGTCCCTGACCAACCGTTTCCTGGTTCTCGCGGCCCTGGCCGACGGCCCTTCGAGGCTCCGGGCACCGTTGCATTCGCGTGATTCGGTGCTCATGATCCAGGCCCTCAAGCAATTGGGGGCCACAGTCACTGAAGTACCCGGCGACGGCGACTACGGACCTGATCTCGAGATCACGCCCATGGACCAGGCGGCATCGGGCACAGACACAGCCATCGACTGCGGACTCGCCGGAACCGTCATGCGATTCGTCCCGCCGCTGGCCGCCCTGCGGAAGGGCACGACCCTCTTCGACGGTGATCCCCACGCCCGCAAGCGGCCCATGGGAACCATCATCGAAGCCCTCTCAGCGCTCGGGGTGCCGGTGGGCACGGAAGGCGGCAGGACGCCGTCGGCCCTTCCCTTTACTGTGGCAGGCACCGGAGAGGTGCGCGGGGGCCACCTGGTGATCGACGCGAGTGCCTCTTCCCAGTTCGTGTCCGCCCTGCTGCTTGCGGGGGCACGTTTCACTGAAGGCCTGCACCTGGAACATGTGGGCAAACCCGTACCAAGTCTCGACCACATCGCCATGACGGTTGCTGTGCTCCGGAGCGTCGGTGTCAGGGTCGATGATTCCGTTCCCAACCATTGGCGCGTGGAGCCCGGACCCATCCGGGCGTTCGACCAAAGAATCGAGCAGGACCTTTCGAACGCGGGCCCGTTCCTGGCGGCAGCACTGGCGACCCGCGGAACCGTGCGGATTCCCAACTGGCCATCCGAAACAACCCAGGTCGGCGATCTCTGGCGGAGCATCCTTGCGTCGATGGGTGCGCAGGTCACCCTGGACCACGGCACGCTGACCGTGACCGGCGGTCCGGACATCAAGGGGGGCGATTTCGACGAGACCAGCGAACTCGCACCAACGGTGGCCGCCCTGTGCGCTTTGGCGTCGGGACCATCCCGCCTGACGGGTATTGCCCATCTGCGGGGCCATGAAACCGACCGGCTGGCTGCCCTCGTCGCGGAAATCAACCGCCTGGGCGGTGACGCCGAAGAAACAGCGGACGGCTTGGTCATCCGCCCTGCCCCGCTTCATGGCGGGGTGGTCCACAGCTACGCGGATCACAGAATGGCCACCGCAGGAGCCATCCTGGGCCTCGCCGTCCCGGGCGTCCAGGTGGAAGACATCGCCACCACGTCCAAGACCATGCCCGACTTTCCGCTGATGTGGGAGGCCATGCTGCAGCAGGGCGAGGGCACCAACGGAGCCAGCGCCTGACCATGGCCCGCGACGCACGCTCCTGGGACGAGTCCGACGTCCGGATCCGGCCCAACAAAAAAGGTTCCCGGCCCCGCACCAAGGACCGCCCCAGCCACGACGACGCCGTGATCGGCCGGATCATCACGGTCGACCGTGGCCGCTATACGGCCGTGGTGGCCGAAGACACACCGCAGGAACGGACGGTCATCGCCGCCAGGGCCCGCGAACTTCGCCGGTCCCCTGTGGTCCCCGGTGACTTCGTGGCCCTGGTCGGCGACGTCTCCGGCGGGCCGGACACGCTCGCCCGGCTGGTCCGCGTAGAGGAGCGCAGCACGGTCCTGCGGCGCAGCGCCGATGACACCGACCCCATTGAACGGGTGGTGGTGGCGAACGCCGACCAGCTGGTGGTTGTAGTGGCCGCGGCCAATCCCGAACCCCGGACCGGTTTCATTGACCGGGCCCTGGTGGCCGCATACGACGCAGGTATTGAACCACTGCTGCTCGTCACCAAGGCTGACGTCAAGGATCCGTCTGAGCTGCTGGCCAATTACGTGAGCCTGGACTTCCCCGTGATCATCAGCCGTACGGCGGACGCAGCCGCATCCGGCATCGATGCCCGGTCGGATGACGGCTTGTCAGCCCGCCTGGACAGCGAAGCCGTGGCAAGTCTGCGCAGCCATTTGGACGGCAAAGTCACGGTCATGCTGGGTCACTCCGGCGTAGGCAAATCCACCATGGTCAACGCCTTGACCGGTGCCGAACGCGCCACAGGCGGCGTCAACGCCGTCACGGGCCGCGGGCGCCACACCTCGTCCTCGGCCCTGGCGCTCAAGCTCGCCGATGCCCCGTCCGGCAGCTGGATTATTGATACTCCCGGCATCCGGTCCTTCGGCCTGGCCCTGGTGGATCCGGACCGCATCCTGCACTCGTTCCCGGACCTGGAGCCCGGCACCGACGCCTGCGACCGCGGTTGCAAGCACGACGCCGGGGCGGTCAACTGCGGCCTTGATGCGTGGGTCAACGAGGGCCACGCGGGTCCCTCCGGTCCGGCCCGGCTGGCATCACTGCGACGACTCCTGGGCGCAGACCCCAGGCTGGAGGCCAAGGAAGCCAAGGAACTGGGAACCGTCAACTAGCCAGCGGGCTTCACGTCCCGCTGCGGGGGAACGTTTCACGATAAGTTTGGTGGCATGACCCAACCCGTTTCCAGCTACAACGACGACCTTCGCCTTGCCCATGTCCTGGCGGATTCCGTGGATGCCCAGACCATGGACCGCTTCAAGGCCCTGGACCTGCAGGTCGAAACCAAGCCAGACCTCACTCCGGTCACAGATGCCGACAAGGCCGCCGAAGAAGCAATCCGCGGCCAGTTGTCCCGTTCCCGGCCGCGGGATGCTGTGCTGGGTGAGGAATTCGGCAGCACGGGTCACGGCTCGCGGCGCTGGATCATCGATCCGATCGACGGCACTAAGAACTTTGTCCGCGGAGTTCCCGTCTGGGCCACACTGATTGCCTTGGTTGACGAGGGGGAGCCAGTGGTGGGGGTCGTCAGCGCTCCCGCCCTGGGCAAACGTTGGTGGGCTGCAAAAGGGATGGGAGCCTACACCGGCCGTTCCCTGGCGTCGGCCACACGGCTCAAGGTTTCCAACGTCTCGCACCTGGCCGATGCCTCCCTGTCCTTCTCGAGCCTGTCGGGTTGGAAGGACCGCGGAAACCTGGAGGAGTTCCTGGGCTTGACGGAAGACGTGTGGCGCACCCGCGCGTACGGGGACTTCTGGTCATACTGCCTTGTTGCCGAGGGCGCGGTGGACATCGCCTGCGAACCGGAGCTCAACCTTTACGACATGGCGGCCCTGGTCCCCATCGTCACCGAGGCCGGTGGCCGGTTCACCTCCCTTGAAGGTGAGGATGGCCCCTTCGGTGGCAACGCCCTGGCGACCAATTCGATCCTCCATTCCGAAGTCCTCAAGCGCTTGAACCCCGAGGTTGACGACCTCCTCTAGCAGCTAATGCCACGGTTGCCACCTGGCAGCCAAGCAAAATTTTCGACGGCGGATGCCACCTTTCGGGGGCATCCGCCGTCTGTTTGTTCGGCAAATCGGCCAAATTTCAACCGGCGTAATAAAGCGCTTAACAATCCGGGCGGCTTTGAAACGGGCGGCGGGCGTGCCCTAACCTCATTTACAGGTCACGAGTGCCAGCGCAAAACCCCGGTTTGCTGGCCGGCAACCCTCCATTCGCGGTGGGGTGCCCCGGGTGACGACCAGGCCGGTCCGGAACGGATACGGCAAGCGCGGATCCCCGGCGGGGTCCCTCTTGAGTGAGGTCACATGAGCACAGCTACGTTCAGTTTCACGATCCAGCCGTCCCCCGGGCAGGAGCTTGCCGCCGGCAGGCCACTGGCCGCCGTCACCGGCGCCGAGCTGCAGGCACCACTGATCCAGGGCGGTCACGTCCGATACGCCAACCTTGACTACGGAGCATCGGCACCGGCCCTGACCATCGTGTCAGCCTACTTGAACGAGGTCCTCCCCTACTACGCCAGCGTGCACCGGGGCGCCGGTTATGCCTCGCAGATCAGCACCTCGGTGTACGAAAACTCGCGCAACATCGTTCGCGGGTTCGTAGGCGGCCGTCCTGACGATTCCGTGATCTTCACCCGTAACACCACCGACTCGCTGAACCTGCTGGCAGGCTGCCTGCCACAGATCGATGGCAAGCACACCGGTGAAGTCCTGTACCTGGACATCGAACACCATGCCAACCTGCTTCCGTGGCAAGGAGTTCCCCACCGCAGCGTGGTGGCTGATACCACCCTTGCCGGCACCATCGCGAAAATCCGCGGAGAACTCAGCCAGGGTGGCGTCTCCCTGCTGGCTGTTACCGGCGCCTCCAACGTGACCGGCGAAATCCTGCCGATCAAGGAACTCGCTGCCCTGGCCCACGAATACGGTGCCCGGATCGTTGTTGACGCCGCACAGTTGGCACCCCACCGCCCCATCAACATCGCCGCGGCCGACGTCGACTATGTTGTGTTTTCCGGCCACAAGCTCTATGCACCTTTCGGCGCGGGTGTGGTGGTGGGACGCCCGGACTGGCTCGACGCCGGAACCCCGCACCTTGCCGGCGGCGGAGCGGTGCGCGAGGCACGCCTGGACTCCGTCAGCTGGGCAACCGGCCCTGCCCGCCACGAAGGCGGCTCCCCCAACGTGCTTGGTGCAGCAACCCTCGCCCGCGCTGCCCAGGTACTTTCCGGACTCGATCCGCAGGCATGGCACAACCACGAGGCCGCCATCCGGGCCTACCTGGTGGAAGGCCTGCAGGCCATTGACGGCGTGAGCGTCCACCGGATCTTCAGCGATTCGACCGATACCATCGGTGTGGTCAACTTCTCGGTGGAAGGATTCGACGCCGGACTGGTGGCCGCCTACCTCGCTGCAGAGCACGGTGTGGGCCTCCGCGACGGCCGCTTCTGCGCCCACCCGCTGCTCAAGCGCCTGGGCTTGCCCTCGGGTTCGCTGCGCGCCAGCTTCGGCGTAGGTTCCAGGCTGGAGGACGCCGGGCGCCTGCTGCGCGGCATCGAAGAACTCAAGCGCACCGGCCTGGGCTGGGACTACGTGGTGGATGAAGGCCGCTGGGTACCGGCCAACGACCACCGCACCTACCCGGAATGGGCCCCGAATACCCCGGGTACCGCAGGCGCCGCACCCTGCACCGTGGACTAGCCTGCGCCCTGGAACGACTCCCGACCCAACTAAGTAGCAGCAGAGCGCGTTTTGACCCCTCAAAACGCGCACAACTGCGACCCAGTTGGGTGAGGCGGGCGGCCACTGAATCGCACCGCTCTTGCGGTAAATTCGTAAGGTACCCCGGTCTCAAGCTTCCGAAGGAGTCCTTGCGTGGCCATCAGTCCACATCTTGTATCCGGTGGCGCCAGCGGTCCCAGGCTGCATCATGAACGACGGCAGGAACTGGGACAGAGCTTCCAGGACGGCGGCGAACACTACCACCGGGTGCGCCCCGGTTACCCCGCGGACTCGGTTGACTGGCTCCTGCCGGCGGGAACCAGGTTCGCTGCGGACGTTGGTGCCGGTACGGGAAAATTCACGGGGCTGCTCGTCGACCGCGGACTGGAAGTGGCCGCCGTCGACCCTTCCCGGGACATGCTGGAGCAACTGCGGAAAACCTGGCCGCAGGTGAACGCGCTGGAGGGCACGGCAGAGGCAACAGGGCTGGCGGACTCAGCATTCGACGTCGTCAGCGTCGCCCAGGCATGGCATTGGTGCGAACCCCTCAAAGCGAGTACCGAAATCGCCAGGATCCTCAGGCCTGACGGGGTCCTGGGACTGATCTGGAACCAGCTCGACACGTCCGTTCCCTGGGTACACCGCTTGTCGCGCATTATGCATGCGGGCGACGTCCACAAACCGGACTTCCGGCCGGTCGTCGGACCGGAGTTCGTGGACCTTGAAAGCCACCTGACGGCGTGGCAGGAGACCCTCACCCCTGCCGACATCATCGAGCTGGCCAAGTCGCGCAGCTACTACCTGCGCGCCAACCAGGCCACCCGGACGAAAGTCACCGGCAACCTCGAATGGTACTTGTATGAGCACCTCGGCCACGCGCCGGGAGAGACCGTCGGGCTGCCGTACGTGACGCAGACCTGGCGGGCGCGAAAGGCCCGATCTGCGCCGCCACGGTAGGCTAGTGGTGTGAAGACCAGTACGCCCTCCTCCTCGATCGAGGACTACGTCAAGGTCATCTACTCCTATACGGAGTGGCAGGACAAGCCCATCACCTCCTCGCAGCTGGCCCAGAGGCTGGGCGTGGCCAACTCCTCCGTATCCGAGATGGTCCGCAAGCTCAAGGACCAGGGCCTGGTGGACCACCAACCGTACTCCGCTATCCGACTCACGGATGAAGGTATGCGCCTGGCGTTGGCCATGGTCCGGCGGCACCGCCTGATTGAGACCTACCTGGTCGAAGAACTGGGATACAGCTGGGATGAAGTCCACGACGAAGCCGAAATGCTGGAGCACGCCGTCTCGGACACCTTCATCGACCGCATGTCCGCCAAGCTCGGCCATCCGCTCCGCGACCCCCACGGCGATCCAATTCCCTCTTCCGACGGCTCGGTGGAACTTCCGCACGCGTACCGCATGATCGAACTCGACCAAGGGCATTCGGGGCGCATTACCCGCATCAGCGACGAAAACCCTGATCTCCTGCGCTATCTCGCCGCAGAGGCGATCACTCTGGATGCACAGGTGGAAGTGATAGGGCGGAAACCGTTCGGCGGCGCCTTGGTGGTCCGGATCGGCAGCGGGAGCCAGCGCCGCGAATTCGATCTCGCCGATGAAGTCTCCTCGGCCCTCTGGGTGCAAAGCGCCGGCGTCCACGAAGGCTGCGTCCTGCCCGCCCGCTGACTGGAGCGACGCGAAAGGTCAGGTTGGCACTTCCGGGCTGCTGCCGTCGTCGGCTGTGCGCCCCCTGGGGTTGCCGGCTGAACCGGCCGGTTCAGGAACCCCGTTCCGGATCCCGACGGCGGACGCCAGCGCCCCGGCCACGAACAGGACCGCCGTGACCACCAAGGCGTTGTAGAGACCCTCCCGTGTGAAGACGGGACCTACGATCAAGCCTGCGAAGGCGATGCACACCAACCCGGCAATGCGTGCCACCGCGTTGTTAACGGCCGAACCAATTCCGGCTTCCTCCGGAGGCACGGCACCCAGGATCGCCGCCGTCAGCGGAGCGACCAGCGTCGCCAGGCCCAGCCCGAACACAATCTGCCCCGGGAATACCTGCGTCCAGTAATCCAGCGGCTCCTGGATCGACAAGGACATGAGGAATCCCACCGCGCACAGCATTGGTCCGACCGTCATGAACCACCGCGGCCCGTACTTGCCTGCCAACCCACCGAACCAGGAGGCCGCCAGCATCAGGATGACGGTACCCGGCAGCAGGGCGATACCGGCAACCGTGGCCCCCATGCCGCCAAGTTGCTGGAGGTAGATGCCGAGGACAAAGAACCCCAGGGATATGGCACCGTAGATGGCCAGTGTGGCCAGGTTTCCCCACCCGAAGTTGCGGATCGAGAAAAGCCGCAGCGGGAGCATGGGTTCCGGTGTGCGCGCTTCGTGGACGAGGAACAGTGTCAGCGCTGCCGCGCCTGCCAGCAGCGGAACCCACACCTGCGGGCTGCCCCAGCCCATCCGTCCCTGTTCGATGAACGCAAAGACGGGACCGCCCAGGCCAATCATCGCCAGGACCGCGCCCCGATAGTCTATGCGCTTGCTCCTGTCACGGGCTGCGTCGGAGGCGCGCAGGCCTGCCAACACAGGCCAGATCGCTACGGCAGGAACGACGTTGATAAAAAAGATGACCCGCCAGGACCACAGGTCGACGGACAGGCCACCGATCAGTGGACCGGCGATGGCGGCCGCGCTCGTCCAGCCGGACCATTGCCCGATCGCCTTCGACTGGGCCGGTCCGGAGAATGCGGAAATGATCATGGCCAGCGAACTTGGCACCAGCAAAGCACCCGCCACGCCCTGCAGCGCCCGCGACACCACAAGGACCTCACCGTTCCAAGCAAGGCCGCACATCACGGACGTGGCTGCAAACCCGGCCAGACCCCATTCCAGGATGCGGGCACGGCCAAAATGGTCCGACAACGATCCCGCAACCAGGATCAGCGCGCCGAGTGTCAGGAGGTATGCATCCACCACCCACTGCTGAATCACCAAGCCGCCGCCGAGTTCCCTGCCGATCGCCGGAAGTGCGAGATTCACCACAAAACCGTCAAGGATGGCCATGAAAGAAGCAACAATGGCCACCACCAGCACGCGGCGCTGGAGTGGTGGGCTTGGTGCCGCTTGTTCGGTCATCTGCACAGCCTACGCTTGCCGTATCGTTGAGTGGTGATCAGCAGACGTGATGCAGCTTTGGCCCTCGATATCTCCATGGAAATGGCCCAACGGCACGGCATCCCGTCCAGGCTTTCCGAAGCGCAATTGCGGGAACTGCAGGACAATCCGCCGCCCTGGCTGGTGCAATCCCGCGCCAACCGTACCGGTAAGCGTCCCGTCTGGGTTCATTTGGAATGTGCGGTCTGCGGCTACTCGGAGGCCGCAAGGCCCAAGAAGTGGTGGCCGGAGTTCTCATTCGTTGTGTGCGGGCACCACCACGGCAAGGAACTGCCCGTAGCTTTCCCGGGCGATGTCCGCACCGAGTACGAAGGCATCGGCAGCCGCTTCATCGGTGTGGTCGATGTCCAGCCTGAAGACCGCTAGCCGGTGCCCGCTATCCCGGGGTGACCATCTCCGACGGCACCGCGACCAACTGCAGAGTCTTCCCCTCACGCAACACCGTCAGGGGAAACGGCTCACCAATGGCCTCGGTGAACAGCAGCTTCTGGAGGCTCTCGGCGCTGGAGACCGGTCGGCCCATGGCCCGCAGCACCAAGTCCCCAGGTTCCAGCCCGGCCGCTGCTGCTGGTGATCCCGGAAGGACCTCCACGACCCGCAGTCCCTCGCGCTGTCCGGTCCGCACAACGGCACTGGCATCCAGCGGGATCGGGGTACTGACCAGGCCCAGATAGGCACGGCGTACCCTGCCGTCCTTGAGCAACGCCGCGATAATCCTTTGTGTCGTCCTGTTGATGGGCACGGCCAAGCCAAGGCCCAAGCCGGCCACCGCCGTGTTGATACCCACGATCCGGCCCCGGGAATCGGCCAGTGCGCCCCCGGAATTTCCTGGATTCAGCGCAGCGTCAGTCTGGATGACATCCTCAATGACGCGCCGGTGTTCCCCGGCACGGACGGGAATGGACCTGCCCAGGCCGCTGACAACTCCCGCGGTGACCGACCCGGCCAAACCCAGCGGATTCCCAACAGCGATGACCAGTTGTCCCACGTGCAGGCCTTCGGCGTTACCCAGGCTGGCGGGCGGCGGGGTTGCCCGGAGTCCCCGCACCACGGCCAGGTCCGAGAGCGGATCGGCACCCACCAATTCAACGTCTGTCTGTTTGCCGTCGGCAAAGACAGCCCGGCCGGCTTGGATGCCGGACACGACGTGCGCGTTGGTGAGCATGTAACCGTCAGCGGTGAAAACCACCGCTGACCCGCTGCCCACCCGGCTGCGGCCATGACGCCCCCTGCTGGTCATCTCAATTGCTGCTACATGCGGGGTAACCGTCGCCGCAACGCGGATCACGGTCTGCGAATAGGCGTCCAGTTCCTCGCTTCCCTGCCGGAACTGACTGTCCTCCCCCCCGGCCGGCTCGTCCGGCCATTCAAACTCCGGTGCGGTGCCCATGGTCATGCCTCTCGTTGCGCTGCGCACTGCTGACGGGACTGTTGGTCCTACCGGAATCAACGCACGGCGGGCCAGTGGGTAGTCCCTGATGGGCTACGCCATGGGTGAACGAAAAAGGGGCCTTAAAGGGAAATTGCCCCCGGATCGTGATGATCCGGGGGCAATTCCGTGGAGATGGGGGGAATTGAACCCCCGTCCGATGTCGTGTTGTCAGGGCTTCTCCGGGCGCAGTTTGCGTCGGATTTTCTCGGCCCCAGCCATCCTGCAAACAGGTGGCTGATCCGGGCCCAGTCATCTAAAAGTCCCGTTTACCCCAATGACGAAGGCAAACAGCAGTGGCTATCTAAATGACGCCAGGAACCGGGGCGATAGCAACCCCGGGCTGACGGACTGTCTTACTGCTTAGGCAGCAAGAGCGAAGTCAGTGCGCTTAGATTCGGCACTTATTGGTTTGCAGACAGCGTTTACGAGATAATTCTGCATCCTCGGCCCGCTTCACCTGTCGCGACTAACATCGTCGAAACCGATCATCCCCGTATTTTGTTACCAACCCGGACGGCGGGTCGAAAGCTTCGAACCCCATCCGGACTATCAATCATAACGCACGCAAAGCTGCCGGCATTCCCGCGACACGGCATTTGTCAGCGACGGTTGCGCTCCCGAAGTTCCCGCAATGATTCACGCTTGTCCTGCTGCTCGCGGAGGGTCTGGCGCTTGTCGTAATCCTTCTTGCCCCGGGCAACGGCGATTTCCACCTTCGCACGGCCATCGAGGAAGTACAGCTGCAACGGGACAACTGTAAAACCCGACTCGCGGATCTTGTGCGAGATTTTGTCGAGCTCCTCGCGATGGAGCAACAGCTTACGACGGCGGCGCGCGGCGTGGTTGGTCCAGCTCCCTTGGTTGTACTCGGGGATGTGGATGCCTTCCATCCACAACTCGTCGTTGTAGAAGGTGCAGAACCCGTCCACCATGGAGGCGTGGCCCTCGCGAAGGGATTTCACTTCGGTACCCATGAGGGCGATGCCGGCCTCGTAGGTGTCCAGGACATGGTAGTTATGCCGGGCCTTCCGATTGGTGGCCACTACCTTACGGCCACTTTCCTTGGGCACGGTAGAACTCCTTGTCTTAGGTGGATCAGCAGGTGCAGATCCCATTCAGTGTACGTCAGCGGCAGCCTGCTCTTTCCTACAGCAACCTCATGGGATCGACCGCGGCGCCGTTGAGCCAGGTCTCGAAGTGCGCATGGCAACCCGTGGAGTTACCGGTGCTGCCCGAGTAGGCAATGAGCTGGCCGGCCGAAACCCGCTGGCCGTTGGCCACAACGATGCTGCTGTTGTGGTAGTAAATGGTGGTCAGGGAGTTGCCCTGAACCACTCCATGCGAAAGCTTAACCCGCCAGCCACCGCCGTCGGCTGAGTTCCAACCGGAGTTGAACACCTCTCCGGCAGCGGCCGCGTAAACCGGAGTGCCACAGGCCGCACCGAAGTCGATGCCTGTGTGCATGTACCCGCCGGTGCCGTAGAAGTCGATCGTGCCCGGCGGGGTCGCACGCCACCCGAAGCCGGAAGTGATCGGCACATAGCTGGCGAACGGGTGCCTCAGGCCAAAGGACGAGGGCGAACCCACGGGCGGGACGAAGGGAGTTTCCGGTGGCGCCGGACGGCCCTGGGCCGCAGCAGCGGCGGCTGCGGCGGCGGCTGCTTCTGCCGCCAGGCGCCGTTGTTCTGCTTCCCATGCTTCCCGCAGCTTGCGATCGCGCTCCACGATCTCCGCGGCAACCGAGTCCTGCTCGGCCTTGACGCGGGCAAGGTCTGCTTCGATTCCTGGTTTGGCTGCCTGCAGCTGACCGTTCAACCGGGTGGTGTCCTCGATCAACTGGTCCACCTCGGCCTTCTTCGCCGCGGCCTCGTCCCTGGCCGCCTTCTCGCGTTCCAAGGCAGCATCGGCTTTGGCTTTCAGGTCCTGGATTTCCGCTTCGACGGCGGCAAGCCGGGCCTGGGAGTTGACGTTGGTGGCGTTCTGCTGCGTCAGCTTGGTCATGGCGGCGTTCTGGCTGCGCATCGCCTGGTCAGCCAGGTCCATCGACTCCGTCAAGCTGCCGGATTCATTGGAACCGAACAGGAGCGCAATGTTGGTGGGCACACCTCCGGACTTGTACGCCTGGGAGGCAATCTGGCCGATCAGCTTCTTGGTGTCGCTGATCTTCTGCTTGTCGCTTTCAAGCTGCTCGGTGATTTTGGCTTTATTCTGCTGGGCAAGTTCCACCCTGGCAGCCAGGGCTTCAACTTCCTTGACCGCACTGGCCACACGGCCTTGCGCTTCCAAGAGGGCCTGCTGGGCACCCGGCAGCCGCCCCTGATAAATCACCAGGTCGCTGGCCGCCTTCGCAATCTTGGAATCAACGAACTCCAGGGACGCCTGAACCCGTGCCGCTTCCGCTTCAAGGGCAGCCTGCTGGTCATCGAGTTGGTCAGCGTGTGCCGCTGGAACACCCGACAGCAGACCCGCGGCAAGGCCGACGGCCAACACGGCACCCAGAATCCGGGCATGCCCCGACGCCAGGCGCCGGCGCAGGGAGTTCTGGTCCAAGGTGGTCATCATGAGTCCTTTTCGCTTGTCAGTCTTGTTCGTTGGCGCGCACCCACCGCTAAACCTTCAAGTAGCGCCGGAGGGTCAACAAGGAGGATATCCCGGCCAGGCCGCCACCGAGTGCAATGAGGACCGGTGCGATCACCAAAACCTGCGTGGATGAGATGAAGGGTGTGTTCAGGAACTGCCGGGAAAGGTCACCGTTGAGCCAGAAATGCGCCATGAGCCAGAGCGTCACGGAAGCAAGGACAGCACCGACCACGGCAGCGATGACGCCTTCAAGGATGAAGGGCAACTGGATCACCGTCTTGGAGGCTCCCACCAGGCGCATGATCCCGGTCTCCCTGCGGCGGCTGAATGCTGACAACCGGATGGTGGTGGTGATCAGCAGCACCGCACAGAAAATCATCACGGCGGCGACACCGACCGCTGCGACGGATGCCCCGTTCATCCACGAGAAGATCCTCTCCAGCACCTGGCGCTGGTCGCTGACGGTTTCAACGCCCGGCTGGGAGGAGAACGTCTCGCTGATGATCTGGTATTTCTCCGGATTCTTCATGTTGATCCGGAACGACGCCGGCAACTGGTCCTCGGACACCGAATCGACGATCGGAGAATTGGAGAACTGCTCCTTGAAGTGCTTGTAGGCCTCAGTTTGGGACTCGAACTGGAAGTCGTTGATGTACTGCTTCACGGCCGGGGATTCAAGCATCGCCTGCAGGTTCTCCTGCTGCTCCTTGGTGACCGCGCCGGACGCGCAGCCCACCGCCGTCGAGCTGTCATTGCAGAGGAAGACGGCAACCTGGACTTTGTCGTACCAGTAACCTTTCATCTGGTTGATCTGCATCTGCAGCATCCCTGCTGCACCGACAAAGGTCAGAGAGACAAAGGTAACCAGCACCACGGAAACCACCATGGAAAGATTGCGGCGAAGGCCGCTGCCGATCTCGCCAAGAATGAAGAGAAGCCTCACAGCTTTGCCCCCTGTGCCCGGGTGATCTCTTCTCCGCTGGCATCGCGAAGTCGACGCGACTCTCCCACCACCGGAATCATCGACGTGTACAAAGCCTTGGCTTCATCACGGATGACCTTGCCGTTCTCCAGCTCCACCACGCGGCGGCGCATCTCATTGACGATGTCGTCGTCGTGGGTGGCCATGACCACCGTGGTGCCGTTCTGGTTGATCTTGTCCAGGACACCCATGATCCCCATGGACGTGATCGGATCCAGGTTTCCGGTGGGCTCATCGGCCAGGAGGATGCCGGGACGGTTCACTACGGCCCTGGCGATGGCCACGCGCTGCTGCTCACCGCCCGAAAGCTCGTGCGGCATACGGCGTTCCTTGCCCTCAAGGCCCACCGTCTTCAGCACCTCCGGCACTGTCTCGCGGATGATTGACCGGCTCTTTCCGATCACCTGCATCGCGAAGGCGACGTTCTGGAAGACATTCTTCTGCGGCAGCAGGCGGAAGTCCTGGAAAACCACGCCGATGCCCCGACGGAGCTTGGGCACACGCCAACTGGAGATGTTGGCAACATTCTGGCCCGCGACATAGACCGAGCCTGATGAGGCCTTGTCTTCTTTCAGGATCAAACGCAGGAACGTGGACTTGCCCGAACCCGAGGCACCTACGAGGAAGGTGAACTCGCCACGGTTGATC
Organism: Paenarthrobacter sp. NCHU4564; assembly: GCF_052156435.1. Lineage (NCBI taxonomy): Bacteria > Bacillati > Actinomycetota > Actinomycetes > Micrococcales > Micrococcaceae > Paenarthrobacter > Paenarthrobacter sp. NCHU4564. The sequence goes on along the minus strand of NZ_JBQLIS010000006.1, from coordinate 88,661 downwards.
TCAAGGCTGACAGAATCGAGCGCCGGCCGGGCATTCTGCTCATAGACCTTGGTGACATTCTCAAATCTGATCATGGCCCTTTTGGAACCCCGCCGGACATGACATTGTGGCCCAGTCCAACAGCCGGCGCGCGGGCTTTCGGTGGGGGAAGTGAGAGCACCGGCCTTTTGACTATACGCAGGCGGGGACCGTGATCACGGGGCTTTGGAGGGCGTGTCGCAGAATCCGGTCAGGCGTCGGCGTTGCGGTTGCCGGTCCTCCAACGGATGCCGGCGTCGATGAAGTCGTCGATGTCGCCATCCAGAACGGCAGAGGTGTTTCCGACTTCGTGTTCGGTCCGCAGGTCCTTGACCATTTGGTAGGGGTTCAGGACGTACGACCGCATCTGGTCGCCCCAGGATGCCTTGACGTCACCGGCCAGTGCCTTCTTTTCGGCGTCCTGCTGCTCTTTCTTGAGCAGCAGCAAGCGGGACTGCAGGACCCGCATGGCCGCCGCGCGGTTTTGCAGCTGGGATTTCTCGTTCTGCATGGACACGACGATGCCCGTGGGAATGTGGGTCAAACGCACCGCCGAGTCCGTCGTGTTCACCGACTGCCCACCGGGGCCCGAAGACCGGAAGACATCCACCCGGATCTCGTTGTCCGGGATCTCGATGGAGTCCGTTTGCTCGATGAGCGGGATCACCTCAACAGCTGCGAAGGATGTCTGGCGCCGGCCCTGGTTGTCGAAGGGGCTGATGCGGACAAGGCGGTGCGTTCCGGCCTCGACGCTCAGGGTGCCGAAAGCGTAGGGTGCCTTGACCTCAAACGTGGCGGACTTGAGGCCTGCTTCTTCCGCATAGGAGGTATCCATCACGGTGGTCGGATACCCGTGGCGTTCTGCCCATCGCAGGTACATCCGCAAGAGCATCTCCGCGAAGTCGGCCGCATCCACACCACCGGCTCCGGCCCTGATGGTGACCACGGCTTCACGTTCGTCATATTCGCCGGACAGAAGCGTGACCACTTCAAGTTCCGCCAGCGCCTGGCGGATCGATTCGAGTTCGTTGGCCGCTTCCGCCATCGAGGCATCATCGCCTTCGTCCTGGCCCAATTCCACGAGTACTTCGAGATCGTCGATACGGGCCGCAAGTTTGGTGAGGCGCTCAACTTCTGCCTGCTTGTGGGACAACCTGGACGTTACGACCTGGGCGGATGCGGGATCGTCCCAAAGGTCAGGGGCGCCGGCCTGTTCGCTCAGTTCTGCGATCTCGACCTTCAAGGCATCAACATCTGTGACGTTCTCGATGGAGCTGTAAGTAGCGCGCAGCGCGCGGATTTCTGCGGGAAAATCAATGTCAGCCATGGTCATTCCAGCCTACGCTATCCGCCGTAGTGTCCCTGCGGCAGGTCCTCATTGTGTCAGGCGGGACCGGGCCGAGGACTTCGCCTCGACCACGATTCCTTCGGGCAGCAGCAAACTCACCAATGGTGGATGCGCCACCGATGTCAGGACCACGACGGCGGTCCCCCCTGACGAGCTTCCGGTTCCCGGGGCGATTTCCAGCCGGTCGTGCAGCGGAACGGCCTGGCTGGCCTCCAGGTAGCGCTGCACAGCATGCCGGACCTTGTCCCCGGTCAAGGAAAGCGCTGGAGCGCCGCCGGCCTGCAGGGCTTCGGGTCCGTACGTGTCGGCCGCGGCAAGGGCTGCCCCATCAGCCAAAGACAACAGCTTCTTGTGTTCAAGGTAGACGGCAGAAACAGCCATGACCACGGCAGCAACCAAAAGAACCAGCACCAGATAACCCACGATCAGGACGCTGATCTGCCCGTCTTCGTTGCTGCCGCCGCGATACAGGCGGCTGCAGCCGGCCGGACATTGGTTTCCTGCAGCAGCCGGCGCGTCCGTTGGTTCCTGTGGCGTCATGGGAACCGTCCGGCAATCTGGGTGGCCGAAGAGCTCAAACTGGCTGCCTCGAGCCTCAAGGCATCGCCGAAGGGGACCAACGGCAATGGCACGGCCAGATGCACGGTAACCGTCACGGCTGTACCTCCGGCGGCACAATCGTCCGGAATACACACCACATCCATGGTGGCTTGCCCGGGGGCGAAACCATAGTCCTGCAAGGCCGCGGCCACCGCCTGCCCGGCCGCCGTCGTCCGGTCCTCCAAAGGCCCTTCGGAAACGTAAACCTTCGCGGCCTGGTCCGCCGCTCCCACCACAGCGAAGGAGCCTCCCTGAAGCTGCGCCATGGTCACCACGAAGTACACCACGGGGAGCATGAGCAACAGCGCAAGGAAGGTGAACTCCACCACGGCGCTGCCCCTCTCGCCTGCAATCCCTGCGGCCGTGCCGGGGCTAGTCCGGGCGCGGCGCATGGCCCCTCACTTCCTGGATGCTGGCCGGACCTGCGAGGCCCACCACCGGAAGAGGCGCCCGCACAATGACCTCCAGCGTGCCGTACCCGTCGCGCGTTTCCTCGACAGCCACAACGTCTGCCGCGTAATCGCCGTTCAGCGCCATGGTGATCAGATCAATGGTCCTGCTCCTGGCATCCTCCGGCGACCGATCGGCCAAGGCACCGTAGCGGGCACCGGAGGATGCAGCATCAATGAGCGTATTCCGGACATGCAACGCCAAGGTGAGCTGAACGACCGATACAAAGAACAGAGTCAGCAGCGCTCCGACGAGGACGAAGTCCACCACAGCCGATCCACGTTCTCCTGGCCAGGTAGCCGACGGGGGTAGTACCCGCCGGGGGCTCGCTGGATTGCCTGCCCGCTGCGTCGCTGGCGGGCCGTTCGGACGGTTGCACACGCCTAGTTGCCCACCTTGGCCATGGCCTGGTTGAAAAGGTCAGCCAAAGCAGGGGATGCGATGGCGAGGAGGCCTGCGACGAGGATCGCGGACATCAAGGTGATCATGACCCACCCGGGCACGTCTCCCCGCTCCGGGCTTTCCTGGAGACCGGACACCATGCGGTGGGTGAGCCGGTTTGCTGCGCTTTTGCCGGCAGTGGCTGCTGAGGACGGTCGGTCGGTGCAGATGCTCAAGGTATCCCCCATAGGGTGTGTTGGTTGCTGGACAGAATTGGTGCGGAAATTGGTGCGGAAAGAAGACGTGGCCCGGAAAATGATGTGGTCCCGGTCGTTGGGCCAAGGTGAAGACTGGGCCGGGAAAAGCCGGTGCGGTGCCGAACAGGCTGGTTGTTGCCGCAGGTGCCGTGGAGCAGGCGCTTCGGCCCTTCGTGGGTCAAAGACTCATCTGGAGCGCTCCCAACGCGGGGAAAGCTGCAAAGACGACTGTCAGCGGAAGGACGCCAAAGACAAGCGGCACCATCATGCCGATCTCCTTACGGCCTGCCGATTCCATGAGCTCCCGCTTGGCAGCGTCCCGGACGTCCGCGGCCTGGGCCTTGAGGACGTCTGCGAGCGGTGTCCCGCGTTCAACGGCAACAACGAGCCCGTCGACAAACCGGGCCAGCGGTTGGAGCGACGTACGGGCGGAGAACGCCTGCAGTGCTTCCGCCAAGGGCTTGCCTGCGCGGGTGTCGGCAAGAACGGCGGCAAACTCCCGGGCGAGCTCCCCGTGCGGGCTGCTCCGGCAGACCCGGTCCATGGCATTGGGAGCACTCTCTCCCGCGGCCACGGCGAGCGCCATCAGCTCAGCAAGGCTGGGAAACTCGGCGAGTATCCTGGCTTCCCGCTTCTTGATCCGCCGGCCGAGGACAAAGCCCCGCAGCATATAGCCACCTAGCGCGCTTCCCGCCACAGCCAGGACAAGGAACGCGGGATTCAGCCGGCCAATCAGGGCGCCAAAAACGGCCGCTGCCAGAGCCGCCAGGAACCCGCCGACCGCCCACAGCATCTGTTCGGCGCGGAAGTCGAGAACCGATTTCCCCGAGCCGGCCTGCGCGAGGCGCCTGGCGAGGGCCGAACTCCCGTGGTTGTAGCGCGCAAGGAAGGCGAATGCATCCGCTGCGACGGGTCGAAGTATCAACTCCAGTGGGCCGAACGGCGTAATGTTGTGCATCGGTTCCGTCAACAGCCTGGATTCGAGGTTATGGGATTTCAGCTGCGGTTCGATGCGCTCAGCGAACGTGGTTGCCCGCATGAAGGGAAGACGGACGATGATAAGCCAGGCCCCGGCTCCGAGCAGGAGACCCAACAGCACGGCTGTCGCCGCTTGTGGATTCATGCCAGGACCCTCCTGTCCTCGGGCAGCGCTCCGATGCGAAGCATCACTGAATAGCTGACGGCCGATATCACCAGGCCACCCAGGAGGACTACCGCTCCGGTTCCGGAGTTATACGCTGCCGCCGCTTCCGGACGTCCCGACATCACCATGAGCACTATCCACGGAGCGGCTACGGCCAGGCGTGCGCCGTTGACCGTCCACGACTGCCGGGCTTCCAGTTCGTTGCGCATCCTGGTGCTCTCGCGCAGGAACATGGCAAGTGTCCCGAGCATGCTGCCCAGATCAGAGCCGCCGACCTCCCGTGTCATGCGCAGTGCCTCAAGGATCCGGTCTGCTACCGGGTCCGCAAGCCTGGCCTTCAAGGTGTCCAGGGCTGTTTCGAAGTGGCCGCCGGATCGGTAGTCCGCCCCAAAGTCGAGGAACATCCCACGGAGTTCATCGGGCCCTTTATGGCCCAGCTGCATGAGTGCCTCGGGCAGGGACAACCCTGCCCGGATGGCAGAACGCAGGTGATCCACGACGTCCGGCCAGAGCCGGCGCAGGACTGCCCGGCGTTTGCGTGCCCGTCGCAGAACAAGGGCGAAGGGAGACCACGCCCCGAACGTGGCGAAACACAGTGCGAGGGGCGCCGACGCCGTGAACACCAGGAACAGCAGGAAGACCACCAGCCCGGTGCCTGCACAGGTCAGCAACAGGCCGGTACCCGTGACCTTTTCGATTCCCGCCGTCAACAGGAGTTGTTGCACAGCGCTGGACCGGCGCTTACCTGCCGGCTCTGGCGGGGTCTCCCAGGTGGACCACCAGATCAGAAACACCCCGGCACCGGCAACGATGCCCAGGAACGGTCCCATCAGTTCAACTCCAGCAAGGCGGAAACGTCGAAGCCGGCGCGGGCGAACTTGTCGATGGCAGGCATCGAATTCGCGTGGGGCTGGAGCTGCCCGTCCACCAACCTAAAGACCGCCGAGGACTCAATAATGCCGTTCTCAACACGTTTTCCCAGCGACAGGATTTCTGTCACCTGCCGCTGGCCGGTGGAATGGCGGCTGCAATGCACAACAATGTCGATGCAGGCTGCGACCGTGGGCACCACGAAGGCACTGGAGATGTTGGCCCCCGCCAGAAGGGGCAGTGTGCAGATCTTGGTGACAGCATCGTGCGCCGAGTTGGCATGGACCGTGCACATACCGGGAAGGCCTGAATTCAACGCGATCAACATGTCCAGGCTTTCGGCTTCCCGGACCTCCCCCACTACCAGGCGGTCCGGTCTCATGCGGAGGGCTTCCTTGACAAGCCGCCGGAGCGGTATCTCCCCCTGGCCTTCAAGATTCGGCTGGCGGCACTGAAGGCCCACAACGTCGCGCAGCGGCAGCTGGAGTTCGAAGATTTCCTCGACCGTGATGACCCTCTCCCGCGGGCCGATACTTGCCGCCAAGCAATTCAACAGGGTGGTTTTGCCAGCCTGCGTGGCGCCGGAGACCAGGATATTCAATCCGCTTGCGACTGCGGCGCCCAGGAACCTGGCCGCCTGCGGAGTGAGGCTGCCCAGTTCAACCAGATGCTCCAGCCGGCTGGCCCTGGCAATGAACTTCCTGATGTTCACGGCCCAGTGCTTCCTGGTCACATCAGGAATAGCCGCGTGCAGCCGGGAGCCGTCGGGCAACGACGCATCGACAAACGGCGAGGACAGGTCGAGGCGCCGTCCTGAACTCTTGAGCATCCTTTCAACAAGGTCGCGCACATTGTGGGTGCTGAGTGAAACAGTGGTCAGTTCCGACTCGCCGTTCCTGGCCACGTAGATTTCCTGCGGAGCATTGATCCAGATCTCCTCGATGGAGGGGTCATCCAGAAACGGCTGCAGCGGACCGAATCCGGCCACGGCGTCATAGACGTACCGTCGGGCTGCTTCGAGCTGACCCAGCGGCGGCAGCGGCCCAAGGAGGGCCCGTTCGTCGTAGTCATTGACCGCAGCGTCCACGAGGCGCCGTACATCCGAAGCCTGCTCCAGCGGATCCAAACCTTGCCGGCGGATCAACTCACGGACCTCACCCTCGACGATCTTCAGCGCATCCATATTTCCCCCAACCTGCAGCATGTCCGTGAAGCGAGAGGCGAATCTCGCATCACCACGCTAGGTCAGCGGCATCCGGTGAATAAAGCCCTTGGTGCCTGCATGTGGATAACCCGTACCAGATGGCCACGCCTGTATCGCACGTCCCACTAGTCACTCCAGTTTCAGGATGTTAGGGTAATGCCCGTTAGGAGCTGGCCTTTGGTCCCATGCGCAAGCGCCCGCCCCGGAAGCTTGTCCGCAAGCCACCCATGCGCCGCTGAGCCGCGGCACAGGGCCGGAAAACGATATGACACGTACCCCAGGCAGGTCGCTTAGCCGCCGCGTCCCCTTCGCCCAGTCCGGGATTGCCCTTTCCCTGGCGCTTGTTGCGGGCTGCTTCCTCGGAGCGCCCGCCTGGGCGGAGACGTCCGGGCCCAGGCCCGCCCCACCTGATGCCACCCAGGAAGCGGTCTCCGGGTCGCCGCAATATCCAGCCATTACCCCCGGACAGGCCCAGCCGCCGGCTCCTGCCTCAGGGGTAGCTGCGGCGGGTCAACCGCCCGCCGCAGGGACCGGCGTCGTACAGTCACCGGAAAGCGGGCCCGTACCTGCCGCAGGACCGGCGCCCGACGCAACCCCGGCCGACGCAACGTCCGCAGCCAAGGCCATGCCAGGCGAAGCTCCCAACGCTGAATCCATCAAGGAAGCCATGCGCGCCGCCATCCCCGCCGGTGGTGCGGAGATGGGCCAGCGCTCGCCGAGGGTCCTGGCGGACAAGAACAACCCGGGCGGTTCGGGGCCCGCAGCATCCCGGGGTGTCGGCCAAGTGGTGTCCATGGCGGCCGATCCGGGGCACTGGCGCCCAACCATCGGAGTCCATGGGCAGGACGTCAGCGCCCACCAAGGCAACGTCAACTGGCAGAGCCAGTGGAACCAGGGATCCCGGTGGGCCTATGTCAAGGCCTCGGAGGGCAACTACTACCTCAACGAAAACTACACCCAGCAGTACAACGGCTCACGGAATGTCGGCATGGTCCGGGGCGCATACCATTTCGCCATCCCCAACTGGTCCTCGGGTGCTGACCAGGCGAGGTACTTCGTGGCAAACGGCGGCGGCTGGACCGCGGACGGCTACACGCTCCCTCCTGTGCTGGACATCGAGTACAACCCCTATGCCGGGCGGACCATCAACGGTTTCTACTTCGGCAACACCTGCTATGACATGTCCAAGGCACAGCTGGGCCAGTGGGCCGCCGACTTCGGCAACACCGTCAAGGCACTGACCGGCCGCTACCCCGTGATCTACAGCACCACCGATTGGTGGAACACCTGCGTCGGCAACACCACGTTCGGTGCCTACCCCTTGTGGATCGCCTCCTACTGGTCCAACCCCACCAACTCCCCGGGCTCCATGCCGGTGAGCTGGGGCAACTACACCATGTGGCAGTACAGCAGCACTGGACCGTTCCAGGGCGACTCCAACATCTTCAACGGAAGCTACGACCAGCTGCGGACCTTTGCCCGTGGAGTCTCCTACGCTTCCAACCCGTCCATCAAGTCCGGCGCAGACATCCTGGCCACTACATCGTCCGGGCGGTTGGACGCCTTCACGGCGAACGGCAGCGGGCGCATCACGGGACCGGTGTCCATCGGGTCCGGCTGGAGCGGGGCCAAATCCTTGTTCGTCATCGACTGGAACCAGGATGGCGTTCAGGACATCCTCTCCCAGTGGCCGGATGGAACGCTGAAGGTCTTCCGCGGTGCCCCCGGCGGGAGCTTCTACGCACCCATCCAGGTGGGTTCGGGGTGGCAGGAAATGTCGCTGACCGCAGGGTGGTGGAATGCCAAAGACCCCTATCCGGGCGTGATTGGCCAGGACTACCGCGGCAACCTGTACAGATATCCGAACGCCAGCGGCGGTGGACTTGGCAACGGAATCCTCATCGGTACCGGCTTCAGCGGACACCAACTCAACCAGATCGACTTTGATGGTGACGGTAACCAGGACATCGTGTCCCGGACTGCGGACGGAACACTTCGCCTGTACCGGTCAAACGGCACAGGCAGCTTCGTGGGCGAACCGGCCCGGGTCATTGGTTCCGGCTGGGGTTCCATGACGGCAGTCAGCTCGGCCACGAACTTCAGTGGTCCGGCATCCCAGGGGCTCCACGCCGGGGCAACCAACGGTGACCTGTTCTACTACCCGGCCGCTAGCGGCAACTGGGGCAACCGCAGCCTCATCGGCCTGGGCTGGAATGACGCGAACCTCATCAGCGGGGCGCCCCTCGATGTCGAGTCCACCCTCGGGATCGACCAGGAAGATGTCCTCGCCGTCCGCCCGGACGCCAACCTTTACCGCTACCCGGGCACGGGAACCACTGCACTCCTTCCCGAAGACCTCATCGGTACGGGCTGGGCGGGCCTCAAGGCCGGCTTTGTCACGGATTGGAATGGGGACGGTGCCCTGGACATCGTGGCGCAGTGGTCCGACGGCCGGCTGAACGTCTACCCGGGACGGACCGGCAGCGGATTCGGTGCCCCCATCGCCTTGGGCAGCAACTGGAGGGACTGGACACTGACAGTTGGCACGTGGAAGAAAGCCGATGCCCATCCCGGCATCGTCGGTTATGACGGTTCCGGCCGGTTGTACTACTTCAACAACCCCAGTGGCAGGACCGTCTCCACCGGCGTAGCCATCGGGGCAGGCTGGACGGGACTGGCCATCGTCCACATGGACTTCGACAAAGACTCCAACGCCGATCTCCTGGCGAAGACCGGCACAGGCGAGTTGAAGCTCTACCGTTCCAACGGCTTGGGCAGCTTCATCCAGGAGGCCCCCGCGGTCGTGGGAACGGGCTGGAATGTCATCTCTTCCTACGGATCCGTCCGCGGGTTCGCCGGCGCGGGTTCCACGGGGATCATCGCCCGGACCACCTCCGGCGAGTTGAAGTACTACCCCGTCGGCTCCAACAGGACGTGGGGCACCGTCTCCAGGATCGGTACGGGCTGGAACGGCCTGAACATCCTGGCACCTGCGGCACGCTGACACAACGCGCCGAGCCAGCTTGCAGGGTCTGTCCACGGGAATTTCCCCCCGCGGACAGGCCCTTCCTGCTTCGTGCATCAATGCAGATAAATAGTTCCGCCCGACCGTCCTAAATTTGTCGATCACATGGTCTAATGAAGGTGGTCTCACGTTTTGGCTGTTCGGCGCATTCGGGAAACGGACTTTGTTTGGGGGCAAGCAAGATCACCCATTGCGCGCAATCAAGGAGTGATCTTTATGGCGTTTAGAGTTGGAACTGCTATCACCGACATAACGCCGTCGCTGAGCACCAATCCGTACATGGCCGGATATGGATCAACCGACGGCGGACGGGAGGCCACCAGCAGTTCTCCGTTCGAGCCCCTGTATGCTCGGGCCATTCTTATCTGGGAGGACGCCCACCCCCATATCATCATCAGCCTGGATGTCCTTGCCCTGCCACGGGCCATGCACCAACGGGTACGTGACAGGATCATCGGGCTGGCCAACTGGTCCAGCAGCGACATCCTGATCCAGGCGACGCACACGCACAACGGTCCTGCCCTGATCGATACCCTGCATCCCTACATGGCCTATGGCGTGTCGGACCTTGGCCTCATCCGCTCCTACAGCGCTGATCTTGAGGACACCATCGTCGATCTTGCCCAGGCCGCACTGGACGCAGACGAAACGCCGGTGACCTTCGATTACAAGGTGTCGTCCCAGAACTTCAGCGCCAACCGGGTCGGCCTGCCCTATACGGAGACCGCAGTTCCGATCCTGGTGGCGCGCCGGGGAAACGGCACCCCTGCGGCAGTGATCTTCAGCTACGGTTGCCATCCGATCAGTGCGGGCCTGCGGACCCTCTTCGACGGCGATTTCGCCTCCGGTGCCTGCAATTACATCGAGAACCGCAATCCGAACTGCTTTGCCATGTTCATCCAGGGCCCCGCAGGCGACCAGGACCCGGGCGGTGTACGCAGCTGGACGCTGCGGGACCAGCACGGCGACGCCCTGGGTGCAACTGTCCACAACAATATGCAATCCGCAGGCCGTGCCTTGAGTGGCCCCATGGTGACCAGGTACCAGGAAGTCCAGCTCCCCTTGGACATCACTCCTACCGCCGGCAACCTGGCAGCTGTCCGCGCGGCCTACGTGGCGCGGCTGGGCAACCCCAACGGCCAGCCCCAGTGGTACCAAAGGCATGCGCAGGTGATGATCGGCCGCATAGACAGCAACAGCTACGAAACCTCCGTGCCGTCACCGTTCCAGGTGTGGAAATTCAACGGCAGTCCGCAGCTGAAGATCGCCATGATCGGCGGTGAACTCGTCAGCGGCTACGCTGCATATTTCCGCAGCAGAAACGGTGGAAACAACGGCATAATCGTCGGCGGATATGCCAATGAATCATGCTGTTACATTCCCAGCAATGAATTCTTCCCCCCTTATATGCCGCTGGGAAGCTACGAAGGTGGTTGGGAACCTGATTTCCCGGGAATTGCCGGTGGATCCATGACGGTATATGGCCATCTGGCACATTTCAAAGGTGGCACCAATGGGGTGGAAACCACCCTCATCAATGCCATGAATTCACTGCTGGCCTGAATCGAAAATTCACAAGGCGCGGATCCCGCCGAGGGATCCGCGCCCTTTCTTTAAGCGGCAGCGGTTTTCAACCATCTGGTCAGCAGGGCTGCCTGGGGAGCCAGCGGTGCCAGCGTCAAGGCACCCTTCACCACGGGAACACCGTAGGCGGACAAGGCCGCGGCCAGGTTCCGCGGATCTGTGCGCGTACTGGCCCTGATGATGCGAAGGCACAGCTCCGATGCCTGCCCCGGGGCAGCACCCGCGGCGATGGCGGTGTTGACCGCCGCGGTTTCCTCCGCGGTCAGGACATGCGGGCTGCTGCCAACGTAGGCTACCTGACAATCCGTGATGTGCATGTAGCGGGTAGAGGCCCACACTTCATCCAGACTCGAGAACTTGCCGATCAGGGTGCCGTCCTGGGCCGTACAGGTGAACTGGTACCGGATTAACGGCTCCGGGCGTTCCTCGGGAACTTTGTCGGTCGCGTCCACTGGCGCGGCCTCGAGCCCGGAGGGTTGGGAAGAATTTACGTTGGTTCCTGAGCAACCGGCCAGGGCAATGGTTGCCACACCGAGCTGAAGAACACTGCGCCTGCGCATGTCCACCGAGGGATCCCCACTTCATTCGGATGCTCCCCAGCTCCGCATGCATTGGTTATTCGCCCCAAGCCGTTTCCGGCTGCGTCTTAGTACATCTTCCACCAAATTCCGCATTTGTCACTAGTGAATTTCTGGCCTTCGTCAACCGGGACGCCCGCAAGGGCTTCCTGCATGCCACCCCGCCCCACGGTTCCACCCCCTGGATCAGCCACCGTCCAGGAGCACTCCCCCGGCGCGGGGCCCTGCTTGACTACCTGGTACGAACCGGGCTGCAGGGACTCCCCGGCGACCACGGAACCGTCACCTGTGCGCGTGCCGTCGGCCCAGCCATTGATGATCCCTGCCTGCGGAGCATCGGGGCACATGGCCGCCGCCGCCAACAACGTCTCCCGTCCGGCTTCGGCGAATCCGCCTGGACCGGTTTCATCGCTGATCCTCGTGCAAAGGCGCAGGACCTCCTCGATCACGGCTTGGGGATCGTCCGTTCCACCTGGCGCTGCAGCATCGATCGCTTGGGCCTCGCGGTTGCTCGGGTCGAAACTTCCGTCCCCTTCGAAGGACACCTCGCAGGACTCGAACCGCGTGTAGTTTGGCGCTGCCCACACTTCGGCCAGGCTCGACAACCGAACCTCCGGGGCAGCGTCAAGGCTCGTGCAGGCGTAGATGAAGCGCCCGGGATCATCCTCTGCCGGCTGCGGAACCTCTCCTGCCGTACCGTCCCGGCTTGGTGGAACGGACGACGGCGGACGGCTGGGTTCTGCTGTTGTGGCGGGACTGGTTGCCTGGGAGCCGGTGGAGCCAGGGCCGGGGGGCGTCGTGGGTACGGTGCAGGCGGCCAGCAGCAGCGCCAGGGGGACGGCCAAGGGAAAAAGTCTGCGCATGATGCCTCCACGTCCATCGTGCGATCGGGCGGTTGCCGGGTCAAGGGATACCCCGCCAACGACCGTCAGCGAGGCGGGAAATTTCTGCGCCCTAGTGACAAATGTGAAAATTGGTGGAAGATGTACGTAGACGCAGCCGGAAACGGCGTGGGGCGAATAACCAATGCATGCGGAGCTGGGGAGCATCCGAATGAAGTGGGGATTCCTCGGTGGACACGCGCAATCGCAGTGTTCTTCAGCATGGTTTGGCATGTGTTGCCCTCGCCGGTCGCTTTAGAACCAAGGGAAAATTCCGGTCGTCAATCCAAGGCCGCACGGTGGGCAGGCCAAGGCACCAAGCCACGGCCTTCCTCGCCGCTGCCAGCATGGCATTGGCCGCGCTGGTCGGTGTACTGACGCCTGCTTCCGCCGTAGCTGACCAGGCCCGCCAGACGGTGGCGACCGGTCTGACGAAGGCTGCGGGAACGCTGGTTGACCCGAACGGCCGGCTGTGGGTTTCAGACGCCCGCGCCGGTTTCTGCCGGGTCACCGAGGCCTCCGGAACCACACCCGGCGGCCTCGAAGCCGCAACCTGCCTGGGCGGAACGCTCCCCGGGCACAAGAACGGTCCGGCTTTGGCCGGAGCCCCGGCAATCATCGACCCAACTCCCGCAAACCACGGCAGCGGCGACGAATTCGCGTTCATCCCGGATGCCGCCGTCGGAAGTTCCGACGTTGTCCGCGCTTACTGGAACCCGGGCGGAGGAGTCTTCGTCTACGACGGCGAACTGACCATCTTCGACGGCGACCTCCGTCCCAACGCTGTCAGCGATGGACCGGACGGCAACATCTATCTTTCGTTCGCCAACGCGCGCTCCATTGTCAAGATCGTCCACCCCACCGCACTGCACCCCAGCATCGAATCCATCGCCAGTGTCAATTCCAGTTCCCTGGGCCTGGCAGCAACACATCGGAACAGCGCCGGGAACGTGGTGGTTTACGTCGCCGAAACATCGGGGCTGACGGTCTTCACAGCACCAGACGATGGTGTGCTCACCAACTACGTCCCTTCGCCCCTGTACAACGTGGGGAAGCCCACCGCCATCTACTATGACTGGCACTCTCCGCTGGTGCTCTACACGGGAACAGGCGGCGGCACAACCACTGCAGATGCCGGCAAGGACACCATTTCCCGTATCGATCTGAGCACGGACACTGTTGATAACCAGTGGGCCCTTGGGTTCAGCAAGATCGGCGGGCTCTCCATGCGCGACGGCAAGCTGCTGGTCCTGGAAGATCCGGGCCAGTTGGATCCGGCCAAGCCGACGCAACAGGGCAGGCTGCTCACCCTGGGCGGCGTGGTTCCTTCGATTGTCAGCGGCCCGACGGCGGCCAACGGAGCGCAGGCTCCCGACCCCGCTTTCACCAATGACCCAACGCCGACGTTTACGGTGGCCTCGACCCCTCCTGGCGGAGCCCTTGAATGCAGCCTCCAGCTGAGCACGGCCACACCTGTATGGCAGGTTTGCTCCGGTGGATCCTTCACTCCGGCCAACTCCCTGGCCAACGGGGCCTACACCTTCTCGGTCAGGGCCGCACCTTCCGGACTGCCCGTCTCACGGTCATTCACCGTGGACCTGACGGTACCTGCGGCACCGGTGATCACCTCACCGGCTTCCGGTGCGACTGTCAGCGGGTCGCCGGTACTGGGCGTGACCTCCGAACCTGACACCACGCTTTCCTGCTCCGTCGACTCCACGACAACCTTCACGGCATGCAGCAATGGGCACGTCTTCAACCTCGGTACCTCCGGGCAGCACATCCTCCGGGTCAGGGCTTCGGACAAGGCCGGCAACATCAGTGCCGTGGCGTCGGTGACAGTCACCGCTGACCTGACCCCACCCCAGGTGGCCATCAGCTCACCGGCAGAAGGCGCTACAGTGGGCATCTCGCCGTCGTTCGCTTTCGCATCGACCTCAACCGATGTCGCAGGCTTCAGGTGCAGGACCGGGTCGAACGCCTTCACGGCCTGCACCTCGCCCAAGTCCTACACCAACCTGCCCAGCGGCCCCGTAACCTTCACGGTGGAGGCCACTGACAACGCCGGCAACACCGCCACCGCCAGCAGGACCGTGACGGTCTTCGCCCCCGACACCGCGGCTCCCGTAGTATCGGTCGATCCCGCAGGCGGTACCTATGGCCCAAACAGGACGGTGACGCTATCGGTCAATGAGGCAGCCACCATCTACTACACAACGGACGGCAGCACTCCCACCGCGAGCAGCACGGTGTATTCCGGCCCGATCCCCATGGCGTCCATGACCCTGAAATACTTCGCCCGGGACACGGCAGGCAACGCATCAACAGGAGGTAGCCAGACGTACATCGTGGACGCCACGCCACCCGTGCTGACGGTTTCCCCTGCAGCCGGCGCTTATCCGTCCGGTCAGTTGGTCACCTTGTCATCCAGTGAACCCGGTGCCGTTTTCTACACGGTCGACGGAACCACGCCCGCGACCTCTGCCACCGGATCCACCAAGGCATACACGGCACCGTTCGCCCTCACTGCAAACACCACGGTGAAAGCGGTCGCAGTCGATGCCTACGGAAACGCCTCGGCCGTGGCCACCAGGGCATACACCGTCCTGGACACCACTGCTCCTGTGGTTTCCGTATCGCCTGCCGGCGGCAGCTACCCTGCCAACCAGCAGATCACCCTCTCCGTCAACGAAACCGGTGCGAGCATCTACTTCACCACCAACGGCACCAACCCGACGGCCACTGCGGCCAACAAGTACGCTGCTCCCATCACGCTCACCACGGCGATGACGCTGAAATACTTCGCTGTGGACACGGCCAACAACAGTTCCGCAATCGTCACCCAGACCTACACCGTCACGGCACCGCCGGTTAATACCTGGAAGGACTACACGGGCGATGCGAAGAACGACGTCGTGGCCCGCGACAATGGCGGCACGCTGTGGTTGTACCCGGGCAACGGCACCGGCGGTTGGCTGACGCAACGGTCAATCGGAACAGGCTGGAACTCACTCAACGCCATCGTGCCTACCAAGGACTTCAACGGAGACGGCCGCAGCGATATCCTGGCCCGCGACACCAACGGCGTCCTGTGGCTCTACCCGGGCAATGGTGCAGGTGGCCTGGGAACGCGCACTCAGGCAGGAACCGCATGGTCCGGGATGACCCTGATACTGGCACCGGGTGACTTCAACGGTGACGGAAAAGCAGATGTCCTCGCCAGGAACTCCACCGGAGCTTTGATCCTGTACGTTGGCAACGGAACCGGCGGATTCGCCTCAAGTGCCCAGGTCGGTACGGGATGGAACACCATGACAGCCATCCTCAGCACTGGCGACTTCAACGGGGATACCCGGACGGACGTACTGGCCCGGGATACCAACGGAATCCTCTGGCTGTACCCGGGCAATGGAACCGGTGGTTGGCTTGCCCGCGTCCAGGTAGGCAGCGGCTGGAGCGGAATGACTGCCATCGTCGGGCCGGGCGACTTCAACGGGGACGGCAAAAATGACGTCCTGGCCCGTGACTCGGGAGGCAACCTGTTCCTCTACCCGGGCAACGGCACCTCCGGATGGCTCTCACGCAGCCAGGTCGGTTGGGGCTGGGGTGGCTTTACGTCCCTCCCCTAGGGAGAGCCTGCATTAAAGGCGCAGGGCCCGGACGCGTCGCGTCCGGGCCCTGCGCCTTGGTGAAGAACGTGCCCCTTGATGAAGAACGCTAGGCGCGTTCTTTCATGGGGTGCATTGTGGGTCTGTCCGGGCTTGCCTGTATGTCCAATTGCAGCGAAACCAGCAGCATCTGGACACCCAGGACAAAGGGCACAACGGCCAGCATCACCGAGCCTGCCGTCGGGGACCCCACACTTGCGGCGAGGACCCAGGCACCCACACCGAGGCCCATGACGATCAGGGCCAGTCCGGCAATCAGGAGCAGAGCCACCGCGGAGAACGACCACACCATGTACTTCCACCACACGCGGCGCCAGAAGCCTCCAAAGAGCATCGCCAAAAGTTCAGGGATGACCTTACGCAGCTTGATGCTGGACACCTCGTTGCCATAGACCGCCGGAATCGGCACGTCCACAATCGGCACATCCAGGATGTTCAGGTGGATCAGGAGGTCATTCTCGAAGCTGTAACGTGCAGCGACCTTGTTCAGCGGAAGTCGACGCAGGACCTCCGTGCGGATGGCCGTGTAGCCGTTCTGCGGATCGAAGATGTGCCAGTAGCCGGACGCCAGCTTGGTCATGAAGGACAATACGATGTTGCCGAAAATACGGTAGCCGGGCATGCCTGCAAAGGACTCGCCGGAGAAGAACCGGTTTGCCTTAGCAAAGCCATACCCTTCGACCACGGGGTCCAGCAGTTGCGGCAGGTACTCCGGATCCATCTGGGCGTCACCGGCCATGACCACGTTGATGTCGGAGCCGAGTTCCATGGCTGCCTTGTGCGCGGTCAGGACCGCACCGCCCACGCCCTGGTTCACCTCATGGCGGATGAGGGTGACCCTGCCGTCGTCGGCGCGGCGCGCAGCGCCCGACGTGTCGTCGGGGCTGCAGTCATCGACAATCACGATGTGGTCCACAAAGTCGGGCATCGTCTTGATAACCGTCGCGATGTGGTTTTCTTCCTTGTACGCCGGCACTACCGCGGCTATTCGCACGCCTCGATACATCGATTATCCTTCGCTGCTGTTAGGGGTGAGTTTTTGGGCAGGCGCGCCGGTGTCCGGCCCGCCTTCTGGAATGGGGCTGGTGTTCTCCGGGTGCTTTTTCTGCGGGAAGATCCAGTGCTTGTAGATGAAGTAGTTCCATCCCATGGTCACGATCGTCGACACCACTTTACCGACGACATATCCGGCGCCGATGAATTCAAAGAACTCAACAATGCCCATCACGGCTACCGTGTTGAAGGCGAGCAGACCGGAGTACCTCAGCACGCCGCCAAGAGCCGTTCCTCCCCCGCCAAAGGCAAAATGGCGCTGGAGGAAGTAGTTGAAGAAAAAGCTGCCCCAGAATCCGGCTCCTGCTGCCAGCCACAAGGGCCAGCCAAAGACCTGGAAACACAGAGCCAGGAGGCCGAGGTCCACCAGGAAGCTCAGTCCGCCGACAACCAGGAAACGGAACAGGCTGGAAGCCAGTACCTTGGCGATGAGTGCCTTCATGGTCAGCAGATCCTTCCAAGCGGGGCGATGCCATCGGGGTTCTTGTTCTCAAGGATTCCGGAAACGCCGTCGAGCTGCACGCGGTCCTTCGCTGCGGCGTCGAACTCCGCTTTTCCACCCGGGAGCTGCGACCAGTCGAGCCGGTACAGGGCAGCGTTGCCCTCGCGCACCACGAGCTCCAGGAACGGGATGGAGTCCGGCTGGGTCAGGCCAGGCTTCGGCTCATCCCAGGCCCGGATCCGGCCATCTGCCACGTAGACCCACTCGATGCCGAGTTCTGCTGCGGCGGCCCGGGCCTCGGAATCGGTGGCGAGCTCCGGCAACTTCTGCAGGACCAGCAACTGGCGGTTGGTCGGAAGAATTTCAAAGTGCCGGATCATGGGCATTCTGTCGCCCAAGGCGTACATCCATACTGATCCGTCGCAGGAGTCGTTGAGCACAGTTGCATCCTGCGGCACGTACTGGTCGATCTTGCTGAGCAGGCCTACCTCTGACGCACTCAGTGTGGCACCATCCACCTTGGTGTTGATGTTGATCCTCTGGGCATTCTGCTTGAAGTACGGGATGGCTGCCACACCACAGGCCAACAGTACGACGGCGGACGCAGCCGCCGTGATGATGTGGTTGGGTCGGCGCTTCGTTCGGGTGCCGGTTTCAGCAGCCGGGGAACGACGAAGCTTCCTGACCAGCCACTCAACGGCCTCCCCGGCTTGGGCGACGCCCAGTCCTGCAAGCGGGACAAGAAGCATCACCAGGATGCCGAAAATCCGCCACTGGTCATCGTAGAAGGGGGCCGTCAGAGTCATGAAACGGGGATTGTCGGTACCCATGGTGTAGACGGAAAGGAAGGCAAAGGCCAACACAGGACCGAAGTACCACCACATGCGGATCCGCAGAACCACTGCGAGGCATCCCAGGGCCACCAGTGCGGTAAGGATGGGCATGGCCATGGAACCGTGATTGAGGAAAATGATGTTCTGGATTGCACCGTTCCGGTCGGTATCCGCAGCCCAGACCTGCTTTGAGACACGTGCCGATTCCTTGAGCATCTGCGCAATGATCGGCAGTCCCAGGATTGCGGCAAGGACACCTGACACAGCGAGGTAGACAGTGATGCCCAGTACCCTGCCCTTGCGGCGGATCAGCGCGGAGAGGAACCAGAAGACCAGGATGGGAAGGACAACGAAAGCAAGCGAGGGGTGGACCGCAATGACGCCGACGGCACCAAAAGCGATCCCGATGATCCAGAACTTCTGCCGCTCCAGCGCACCTTTCACCGCCAGGAATGCGAACGGGCCCACCAGCAGCATCCCTGCAAAAAACGGAATCAACGGTCCGCGCCACAGGAGGTCGTAGGGATACACCGTGAACCAGCCGGAAACGGCCGCCGCTGCAGCAACGGCGATGGGACGGCGGGTCACCAGCATCGTCAGGGCCATGGTGCTGAGCGGCAACTGGATGGCCATCATCACCAGGACAAAAACGTTCAAAAACACCGGAATGCTGACATTGCTCAGCGGCCAGAAAAGGGAAAGAACCGCATGGAACGCAATTGGATAGCTCCGGATCGGAGCCTCCGGAATGGTGGTGTCGTAGTAGGCAAAGTTGCCCGCAATGGAAGGATCCCATTCATGGTTCACGGAGATCAGCCGGATCATGTTGGCGTGCCACGGGATGTCCCAGTCCTGGTTGATGCCCAGGAGGCCTTCAGTGCCGACTATCCACGAGACCGCTGCGACTGCTCCACCGGCGACCAGGCCGGCGAGCAGGATCCACCACGAACCTGCAAACCGGTGCTTGCCAAAAATGCTTGGCGTTTCGCGGACTCCGTGGCCGAACTTGTCGGGAAACCGGCGCCGCAGCACCAGACGGACCGCGAAGAGGAGGCCTGCCAAAACCAGCAGGACCGCCGTTACCGGAAGCAGATCCCAGCTCATGCCCAGGGAGTTTCCAGTGACGCCGATGACCGTCAGGACCCCCATGCCGAGCAAGGGTGCCACAACAGGCAGGAGAGTCCTGTTTACCCCAAGCGCCTCGCCGAGGAGCCAACCGGGTCCCCACCACAACACTACGATCAGGAGTACACACAACAGCAGTGGGCCGATACCCATTCCTACGATCGCCTTTCTTAGATGCTCTTGCCGGCCATCCTCAGATAGACGACGTGGGCATTGATGCCTGCTAGTTGCGTTCCCGCAACCAGGCCACAGCTTGGTCTGCGGGCCCTTCGAACTGGACAGTCCCCGAGGACAGCACAACTCCCCTGTCGCAAATGCGCGAAATCATGTCGAGATCGTGGCTGACAACAACCAAC
Organism: Paenarthrobacter sp. NCHU4564; assembly: GCF_052156435.1. Taxonomy (NCBI): domain Bacteria; kingdom Bacillati; phylum Actinomycetota; class Actinomycetes; order Micrococcales; family Micrococcaceae; genus Paenarthrobacter; species Paenarthrobacter sp. NCHU4564. Next base: position 68,844 of record NZ_JBQLIS010000006.1, on the reverse strand, counting down.
GTCCGCCCCTCGTCGGAAAGCTGCTTGATCTTGGCCAGACATTTGCGCTGGAAAGGTTCGTCGCCCACAGCAAGGATCTCATCGACCAGGAAGATATCCGGCTGGGTATGAACGGCCACGGCAAATGCCAGGCGCAGGAACATGCCGGAAGAATAGAACTTCACTTCAGTATCGATGAACTGTTCAATCTCCGAGAAGGCGACGATTTCGTCGAATTTCTCATTGATCTCGTCTTCCGTCATGCCCAGGATGGCGGCGTTCAGGAAGACGTTCTCGCGGCCGGAGAGGTCCGGGTGGAAGCCTGCACCTACCTCAATAAGGCCGGCAACCCTTCCCTTGGTGCGGACCGTTCCCTTGTCGGGAAGAATCACCCCGGAAATAAGCTTCAACAGCGTGGACTTTCCCGAACCGTTGAATCCGAGCAAGGCCACCGTTTCACCCGGCTGGATTTCGAAGCTCACATCATGGAGGGCGTCGAACTTCCTGGAAAGGTCGCCTTTGCGTCCCTTGGCCAGCCACACCAGCGTCTCCTTGAGGGAGTGCGAGTGCCGAAGGTTGAAGGTCTTCTTGAGGTTCTTGACGATAATTGCGGCGCCCATTCAGACCTCCTGCGCGAAGTGGCCTTCGAGCCGGCGGAACACCAGCTGGCCGATGATGAGGAACAGGACAGCCATGCCCAGGCCGGCGAAACCGGTCATCAGCAAGTGCGGCGGCAGTTCAACGGGCCGGTCCACCGTGGGATACCAAAAGGCCCAGTGGAAAAGCTCCACAGCCACTGTGACCGGGTTCAACTGATAGATCGTCAACGCCCAGTCCGGGGCGAGACGACGGATCATGGTCCAGTCGTAAAGCACCGGCGATGTCCACGTGACCACCATCATCAGCATGTCCACGATGTTTTCGGCGTCCCGGAAGAAGACGTTGATCGCGCCTGCCAGCAAGCCCAGGCCTGTGGCAGTTATGGCTACTATCACGAAGCCAAGGGCCGCTCCCAGCAACTGCATGGCATCAGGACGCCATCCGTTCAGGAGGGCCGCAGCCAGCAGCACCACCAGTTGGGGCAGGAAATGGACCGCCGCCACCCACACCGAAGCGACCGGGAAAAGCTCGCGCGGCAGGTAGATCTTCTTGACCAGGGCGGCATTCCACACGATCGAGCGCGTGGCATTGGAAAAGGCTTCCGTGAAGAAGTTGACCACGATGACGCCGGAGAACATGTACAACGCATAGTTGGGGATCTGGTCGCCCACCCGCAGGACAATGCCGAGGGCAAGGAACAGCACGATGTACTGGACCAGCGGCTTTACATATGACCATGCCAGGCCCAGGACCGATCCCCGGTAACGGACCCTGAGCTCCTTGCGGACGATCAGCTTGAGCAGGTACCGACGCCGGAAGACGTCCAGCAGTCCGGCGCCAACCCCGGGCACTGCGTATGTATCAGTGGAATTAGACATCGCTAGTCTGTGGGCTCCGAAGCGTCAAACGTCTCCCGCCAGGAATCCATGGAGGTGATCTCGGGAAGGGCAGCGCGGTACTGGGCACGCAGAGTTTCCCAGTTGGAGAAGAGCTGAGCATGCAACTGGGCGGTCTCGGCGAGCAGGCGGCGGGCCAGCTTGGGATCACGCTGGTACCACGAAGCGCCCGTGCCATCGGCGTTGGAGACCACCGCACTGTCCAAGTGCGCAAGGCTCCACCACTTGCCATCCTGGTGTGCCACATGGGCTTCCGGGTTGGTCCTGGCAGCATCGCGGACCGGTGCCAGTGTTTGCTTGAGTACAGTTTTGACAGCCCAGGGAAGCAGGCCCAGTGCGCCCGGCTGCTTGTAGGTCTGCGGCTTCTTCGGCGGACGCTTCCGGAAAACCTCCGGGAATGCCCCGGGATCGGTCTTCACTTGCGAATCGACAAAATCATCGCGCATGGCGCGGAGCTTCGGCATGGTGCTCGGAAGCTGCTCGTGAAGCTTGCCCGGCCCTTCCAGCACGTCCCGCAGCGCCATGATGCGGGCCTGCTCAGGGTAATACTGCATGGAAACAAGGTGCTTGATGTCGGTGTTCAGGCTTTCACGGAAGATGCGGCCGCCCTTGGGGAACGGCGAATGAAGCAAGGTGGCGATCAACCGGTTCCGCTCATGGTAGTACGCCTGCCAGTCCACGGAGTCGTCCTTGTCCGCCCAGGAGACGTGCCATACGGCCGCACCGGGAAGCGTCACGGTCGGGAATCCGTTTGCACGTCCACGAAGCGAGTACTCCGCGTCATCCCACTTGATGAAAACGGGGAGGGACAAACCAATCGTCTCGACCACCGTCTTGGGAATCAGGCACATCCACCAGCCGTTGTAGTCGGCATCCCAGCGGCGGTGGAGCAACGGGGTGGACCGCAGGCCCTCCGCGGAGAAATCGTGGTTGCCCAGGCCTTCAACGGGGCCCCACAGGAAGCGGTAGAAGTTCACTACCTCGGCGTAGGCGTGCAGGACTGACTTGTTGTACATGTCGAACATGTGACCGCCCACGATGGTGGGTTTGCGGCAGAGGTCCGCGAATGCCACCGCACGCCGGACGCCTTCGGTTTCCAGTTCGATGTCATCGTCCAGCAGCATGACGTAGTCGCTCTTGTCCGAGACGACCATTTCATACATGTTCCGGGCGAAACCGCCAGAGCCGCCAAGGTTGCCTTGGTTGATGATGCGGAGCTGGTCCCCCATGGAGGCGGCTACGGCGTCGAATCCGTCCTCGTCTGCCACCTTCTTGTTGCCCTGGTCCACGATGATCAGTTCGGCGAGGATCCCGCGCAGGCCGGCATCGGCGTCGATCGATTTGATCGTCTCCAGGCAGTAGTCAGCGCGGTTGAACGTGGTGACGCCAAGCGTCACTTTGCCCTGCGGACGGCCCTCATCCGGTACGGCCCAATGCGCACTGCGCAGCGTCATGCCCTCGCCGCCTGCGATGAGGTCGAACCAGTACCAGCCGCCGTCGCCGAATGGCGCGAGCGTCAGTTCGAAATCATTGGAAGCGTTGCCTTCGACGAGGATGGAGTCGACGCGCTGGGCAGCACCGCGTGCGTTCGACCTGTACACGATGACCGTGCCTTCACCTTCGGTCTCGATGTGGAGAACGGTCTTGGTGGCGATGGTCCACTTGCGCCAGTAGCTGGCCGGGAACGCGTTGAAATAGGAGCCGAAGGAAAGACGCTCGCCGCGCCGGACCTGGACGGACCCGCGGTCCAGGATGTCCTCGGGATGCAGCTTCCGGGCCATTCCCACGGCCTGGACCACTGTGCCGCCGTTGTCGTCCTGCTTGCGGACCTTGTTGGTGTCCGGATCGACATACAGGGGAAGGGTGTCGAGGTCCCGGTTGGCCGGGAAGACAACCCGCTGGACAATCCTCAGGCCATCCTTGGTGGAGGCCGGAGCTTCAGCAGCAGTGGTGGCCGTCATGGCAGTCTCCTGGCTTTCGTTCTTCGTGGCGGTCATGCGTCGACTCCGCCGCTTTCAAGCTTGGCGCCGCCGGTAAAATGCGGCTTGATCTTGTTGTCGAACATGGACAGGGCGGATCCAATGGCCATGTGCATGTCAAGGTACTTGTAGGTGCCAAGGCGGCCGCCGAACAGTACCGACTTTTCCCCCCGCGCAAGATCGCGGTAGGCCAGCAGCTTGGTGCGGTCTTCGGCGGTGTTCACGGGGTAGTAAGGCTCATCGCCCTTCTCCGCGAAACGCGAGAACTCACGCATGATGACGGTCGCGTCCTTGGTGTAGTCGCGCTCGGGGTGGAAGTGCCGGAACTCGTGGATGCGGGTATATGCCGCTTCAGCGTCGGGATAGTTCATGACAGCGCAGCCTTGGAAGTCCTCGATGGGAAGGACTTCTTCTTCAAGATCGATGGTGCGCCATGACAGGTCGCCCTCGGCATAGTCGAAGTACCGGTCCACCGGGCCCGTGTAGATGACGGGGACCTGGCCAAGGACCGAGGACCGGCCAAATTCGCCGTCCTCGAAAAAGTCGGTGTTGAGGATGACCTCGATGTTCGGGTGATCCGCCATGCGTTCGATCCACGCGGTATAGCCGTCAACCGGAAGGCCTTCGTACGTGTCGTTGAAGTAGCGGTTGTCGTAGTTGTACCGGACAGGGAGGCGGGAAATGATCTCCGCCGGCAGATCCTTGGGATCAGTCTGCCACTGCTTGCCGGTGTAGTGCTTGATGAATGCTTCGTAGAGCGGGCGGCCAATCAGCTGGATGCCCTTGTCATTCAGGTTCTGCGGATCCGTGCCCGCCAGCTCGCCCGCCTGCTCCGCGATCAGTGCGCGGGCTTCGGACGGACTCATGGCCGAACGGAAGAACTGGTTGATGGTGCCCAGGTTGATGGGCATCGGGTACACCTCGCCCTTGTGGCTGGTGTAGACCTTGTGCTGGTAGTTGGTGAACTTGGTGAAGTTGTTCACGTAATCCCAGACACGCTCATTGGAGGTGTGGAAGAGGTGTGCCCCGTAACGGTGCACCTCGATTCCGGTCTTCTCCTCATTCTCGCTGTAGGCGTTTCCTCCAATATGGTGGCGGCGATCCAGAACCGCAACCTTCAGCCCCAACTCGGTAGCGGCGCGTTCTGCAATGGTCAGGCCAAAGAAACCCGAGCCGACGACGACGAGATCAGCGTTCACAAACTCTCCTGTGTATTGGCGTGCGGGCACAGAAGTGCCCACGTCTACTGGTCAAGGCTACCCGACGTCCCGCGGGTTCCCCGATTCGGCACCAGTGCCGGGCACTGGTCATCAGCCCCCGGAAACGGCGAGGGGAGGCTGGCCCACAGCCAACCTCCCCCATCGCAAACCATGGCTGGCCTGCCGTTTCAGAGTGCTATCACAGCACCTGACTTGGCCGAATCCAGGACGGCTTCAGCAACGCGCAGGGTCTCCAGGCCTTCGGCCATGGTGACAATGTTCATGGACTTGCCAAGGACAGCGTCCCGGAACGCCTCATGCTCCATCTTCAACGGTTCGCGCTTGGCAAGGGCAAACCGGGTGGAAGAGCCCTCTGAAACGCCACGGAAAGCTGCCACGGAGTCCCAGTCGGTCTGGAAGGTGCCATTTTCAACGAACGTCAGATCGGCCGAAATCGTGTCGGCGATGAAGGCACCACGTTCGCCAAGGACCACCGTGGTGCGTTCCTTCATGGGTGACAACCAGTTGACGATGTGGTTGGTGACCACACCGCTCTTGAGGTGGCCGATTGCCGTGACCATGTCCTCGTGCTCACGGCCGCTGCGGGAGGTCGTGTGGGCAACAACGTTGACGAAGTTGCTCTGGGCCAGCCATGCCGTGAGGTCGATGTCGTGCGTGGCCAGGTCCTTGACCACTCCGACGTCCGCGATGCGGGCCGGGAACGGCCCCTGTCGCCGTGTGCTGATCTGGTAGACCTCACCGAGGTCGCCATTGCCAAGACGGTCCCGCAGGCTCTGCAATGAGGGGTTGAAGCGCTCGATGTGCCCTACCGCGCCCACGAGGCCCTTGGCTTCGAAGGCCTCGGCGATGCGGCGTCCGGACTCGGAGTCGTTCGCAATGGGCTTTTCCACCAGGCAGTGGACACCGGCTTCAGCGAGCTGAAGGGCTACTTCCTCGTGCAGGATCGTGGGCACGGCGGCAACCGCCATATCGATCCCTTGGGCGATGAGCTCTTCGACCGAGCCGTAAACCGTCAAACCGTCGGCTACATTGTGCGGGTCGCCATACGAATCCGCGACGGCGACCAAGTCAACGCCGTCAAGTTCACGAATGACCCGGGCATGGTGGCGTCCCATCATGCCCAACCCGATGAGCCCTGCGCGGAGGTTCGCCACTAGCTGCCTGCCTTTGCGACGGCGTTAACGGCCTCGACAATACGCTCCAGGTCGTCCTGGCTGAGGGACGGGTGTACCGGCAGCGACAACACGCTGGCTGCTGCTTCCTCCGTGGCAGGAAGGTCGTCGGAAGTCTGGAAGGGGGCCAGCCGATGGTTTGGAATGGGGTAGTAAACACCCGATCCGACGTTGTATTCCTCGCGGAGGGCTTTGGCGAAACCGTCGCGGTCCTCTTCGACCCGGACGGTGTACTGGTGGTAGACGTGTTCGTAGCCCTCGGCGACCTTGGGCGTGACAACGCCTTCGATGTTGGCGTCGAAGAAAGCAGCGTTTGCCTGGCGGGTCTTGGTCCAGGCTTCAACCTTGGTCAGCTGAACGCGGCCGATCGCTGCATGGATGTTGGTCATGCGGGCGTTGAAGCCCACCAGCTCGTTTTCGTACTGGCGCTCCATGCCCTGGTTGCGCAGAAGGCGGAGGCGGCGCTCGACGTCAGCCAGCCCGGTGCTGACCATGCCGCCCTCCCCCGATGTCATGTTCTTGGTGGGATAGAGGCTGAACATGGCAAAGTCACCGAAGGTACCCACCTTGCGCCCGTTGACCGAAGCACCATGCGCCTGTGCTGCGTCCTCAAACACCTTGACTCCATGCTTGGCGGCGAGGGCCCCAATGGCGTCTACGTTAAAAGGGTGGCCGTAGAGGTGCACCGGCATGATCGCCGCCGTGCGGTCGGTGATCTTCGACTCCACGGAGGCCGGGTCAAGCGTGTAGTGGACCGGATCGACGTCGGCAAATACGGGAGTAGCGCCTGTCAATGCCACGGAGTTGGCGGTTGCTGCGAAAGTGAAGGACGGAACGATGACTTCGTCGCCCGCACCAATGCCTGCGGCGAGGAGGCCGAGGTGGAGGCCCGAGGTACCGGAGTTAACGGCGACGGCCGCCCGGCCATCCAGGAGGACCTGGGAGAACTCCTGCTCGAAGGACGCAACCTCCGAGCCCTGCGCGAGCTGTCCCGAGGCAAGGACAACCTCCACGGCTTTACGCTCTTCGTCGCCAATGATGGGTTTGGCCGGGGGAATGAATTCGGGGCTCATGCCTCTACCTCTCGAAGGGTTTCGTTTTCTTCAACATATTTGGCGCCGGTCTCAGGGCAAACCCAGGCATCACCGCTGCGCTGCAGCGGGAATCCCGCTTTTCCGACCCATCCGTGCCGCTTGGCGGGGACACCAACCATCAAGGCGAAGTCAGGTACGTCTTTTGCGACGACCGCTCCTGCGGCAACCGTGGCCCAACGGCCGATCGTTACGGGTGCAACACAGACAGCGCGGGCTCCGATGGAGGCACCCTCGCGGATGGTAACGCCGACGGGTTCCCAGTCATGGGCGCTTTTCAGGCTGCCGTCGGGGCCGACCGCCCGCGGATAAGTATCGTTGGTAAGGACCACCGCAGGTCCGATAAAGACCCCTGCTTCCAGTTCCGCAGGTTCGTAGACCAGCGCGTAATTCTGGACCTTGCAGTTATCACCCATCTTGACGCCGGTACCGATGTAGGCACCCCGCCCTACGATGCAGTTGGCTCCCAACTCCGCCTTCTCACGGACTTGGGCCAGATGCCAGATCTTGGATCCCTCACCAATTTGCGCCTCGTCCGAAACATCGGCGCTCTCTGCAACCACTATCACCGGTGAAGGTCCTTCCTCATTGAGCACACGCGACAACGAGTCTCATCTTAGCCGAGACGCAATGCCCTCGCGTCAAGGCCGCGGGGCACGGAGTTGCGGAAGTTTTCCACATAGCGCAACAGCCTAACAGCACCCCGCTGCCGTCATTCATAGCCTGATGGAACAATCCACCTACCTGAAGGGACACCCGTGACGCTGGAGTGCACGCTCGTACACGGCCCTGCCGCCGCAAACCCCGGAGCAGTGGAGGAACTGTCCCTTGAAGTTGCCCCGGGCACCTCCGGGGAAGCGCTGCAGGTTGCCCTTGAGGATGCCCGCGGAGTGGGCACCCTGTTTGTCGACGGCCAGGAGCTTTCCCGGCTCACGGTGGGGAATCCTCCGTTGGTGGCAGGCGCGGTCCTGGTCAACGGGGCAGAACCGCGGGCAGAACAGACCAGCACGGCACGGCTTCTGTTGCTCGCGCACTCGGGGCCGGCTGCGGGTTCCGTTTTTCCCCTTGTCCGCGGGACCTACCGCATCGGACGCGGTGACGCAGACATCGCTGTCTCCGACCCTGGAATGTCCCGGCACCACGCGGTACTCCGCATGTCCGGCACTGCCCTCGAGCTAGCAGCCACAGGACGCCGTAACCCGGTCTTCGTGGATGGCGTCATGACCGAGGCCACCACCGTCACTTCGCAATCACTCATCAAGGCAGGCCACTCCACCTTTACCGCCTACACCTGTACTCCTTGTGGCCCGGACATAGCTGCTGAAGCGGGACGCTCGGTGGCATCCGCTGTGGAAGTCCGCAGGGTCCGCCCCGCCGGAAACCGATGGGCTTTGGCAGCAACTGCCGGCTTGCCGCTGCTGGCAGGTGTCGGGCTTGCCATGGCTACGGGCATGTGGATGTTCCTGGGTTTCACGGTGATGTCAGCCGTCAGCCTTCTTGTGCCGGCACTGGCTACCCGCAGGGCACGCCGGGAGTTCGCGCAGGACGTGGCCGAAGCTGCTGCCCGGGACAAACGACGCCGGGAGCGCGGCTCGCCGTCGGCGGCCGATCTTGTGCTGGCTGCATCCTTCCACTCAAGCCCGGGCGGCAACAGCCGCCCGGGCGCTGCCATAAGGCCCCTTGCCGCCCTTCAGCCGGAGGAAGACCGTCAGGATCACCGTGCGGGACCGCGCGATGTGTGGTTGCGGCTCGGCCTCTCGGATGCCCGGGCCAATATCGCGGTCGTTCCCGACGATCCCCGGTTCGTGCCACCTTCCATCGGGACTGTTCCAGTCACGCTGGACCCTCGCCACAAGGCAGTGGCTCTCCGCGGGAGCAATGGACACGTCGACGCCTTGGTGAGATTCATCCTGATGCAGATGGCCTTCTACGCGCCCGGGTCTCCGTTGATTGTGGCCGGGCACCACGAAAGACTGCCCTCCGCAGCCAGGTTCCTGCCCGCGGGGAGTCTGGCGGCGAATGGATCCGCCGCCCTGTCCGCGCTGAACTCCTGCCGGGGAAAGGGCAGCGGGATGCTGGTCATCCTAGACCCATCGATTCTCGGGGAACCGGGAGAGCCGGGGTCGCTCGTCGAAACCGCCGTGGCGATGTCCTGGCGCGTCGTACTTCACGCCCCGATGGAATCCGAATACCCCTGGAAAGCCGACGTCGTCCTGGAACTGGGAACGGCCGGGACTTCGGCTCTGATGGTTGACGGCACGACACGGCATGAGTTTGTTCCCGACCTGGTGCCGGCACAGGCCTTTAATCGGTTTGCCCGCGGTATCGGCCGGGCAGGTTCCGATGGAAAGCTGCCCGTCGCGGGCGTCCCCACGTATTGCCCCTTGCCAACCCTCCTGCCAGCGGGTGCCCGCAGTATCCAGCGGCGCTGGACCAAATCGGACGCGGACATCGGCCTCCGCGCTGTTCTGGGTGTGGATGCCCAAGGTGAGGTGGAATTCGATTTCCACACGGACGGCCCGCACCTCCTCATCGGGGGAACCACGGGTTCGGGCAAGTCTGAACTGCTGAGAACCCTGGTTGCATCCATGGCCCTGAGATATCCACCGGATGTCCTGCAGTTCCTGTTCTTTGATTTCAAGGGAGGCTCCGGGCTGGGACTCCTGGGTGGTCTTCCACACTGCGTGGGAATGGTGACCGATATTGGCGGGCAGGCGTTGGGCCGTGTCCTGGCGTCGCTGCGTGGTGAGATCCGTCGGCGCGAGACAATCTTTGCTGAAGCCCGCGTATCCGCGCTGGTGGAATACCGGCAAGGAAGGGTTCCCTCTGACCCGGTCATCGCCTCCTTGGTGATCGTTATCGACGAATTCAGGATGCTTGTTGATGACGCGCCAGCGGTCCTGGCTGAGCTTATGCGGATCGCCACGATCGGGCGGTCGCTGGGCATTCATCTGGTCATGGCTACCCAGCGGCCCCAGGGCGCAGTGACGGCGGACATCCGCGCCAACGTGACGTCCAGCATCGCACTCCGTGTCCAGTCCGACGCTGAATCGATGGACATCATCAGGTCAAAATCTGCAGCATCGATCCCGATTACTCTTCCAGGGCGATCATTCCTCGCAAGAGCTGCGGGTCAGCCGGAGGAATTCCAAGCAGCCACCTTGGACACGACGGATCGCAGTGGGAGCGGATGCCGGTCACCCTTTGCATCCCCGGGGGTTCCGGGCCGGACGCAACGAACCGTGGTTGTTCGATCGGCCGCGGAGGCATTGCTCCAGGTGGCAGGGGGCACCCGGCCTGCAACGGCCAGCCAGGATCCAACTGCAACCCGGGCAGGGGCAGACACGATCATCGCCGGAACAACGATTGCCTGGCGTGGCCTGGAAAGGGAACTCCCCCCTCCACCCATGGCAGAACCGCTTCCTTCTTCTGTTCCCTGGGACCAGGACATTCAGGCCGTCCTCGGCGAGGCACGGGATCCCCGGCGGGGATGCGTACTGGGTGTCCTGGACCGGCCCGAACAACAGGCACTGGAGGTCTTGGCCTGGTGTTGCCACCAGGGGCATCTCGCCATGATCGGGAGCATCTCCAGCGGAATGCCTGAGGCCTTCAGGGCAGCCGCTGCACTGGCAGCAGCACAAGGGACAGAACCCCACCTTTACATCCTGGACGCGCACGGAATGTTCCCCGACGTTTTCCATCCCGGCACCCAGCATCCGGACAGCGAGCATTCGGGCACTGAGAATCCGGACACAGTGAACGCCACCTCGACAACCGCGGGGATTCCTGACTCCATCGGGGCCCTGGTGGGACTTCACCAGGTTTCCCTCGCGCTTAAGGTACTCCAACGCCTTGCGGACGAAATGGCCCGTCGCCGGGCTGCCGCGGGTTCGCACCAGAAACCCCCGGCGCTGCTTCTGGTAGTCACCGGTTGGTGTTCCTGGGCGTCAGCATTCCGCGAGTGCCGGTCGGCCTGGGCCGAAGACCTCTTCAGGGATATCGTCCGCGACGGTGCCGCAGTGGGCGTCACGGTGCTCGTGTCCGGAGAAAGGGAACTTGTGAGCGCCCGCTTTTTCGGGTCGATACCCAACCGCGCCTTTTTCCCAGCAGATTCCACGGAAGAATCACGGTTCCATTGGCCACGCATTCCGGACCTAGATCCCGTTCCCGGCAGGGCATGGACCATGGGTAGCTTCGTGGGGGGCTCCGCTGCGGCCGCCCAGTTCCGTTCTCCACCTGTCTTGGGAACCTGGCCTTTCAGGCGCCTCGCACCCGCAACCAGTCCGCCCTTCCGGGTCCGGCCCCTGCCCGGCACGGTGACCCGTCAACAGTTCCACGCCGCCATGGCCAACACCTTCGGAGCACTACAGAACCCTGATGTGGCCCCCGTCCCCCGGATGGTCACCCCCTCAGGAACCTCGGCAGGCCCACTGGATCTATGGGTTGGGTTGGGAGGTGACGACGCCGTGCCCATTGCGTTGCCCCTACCGCCCGGCGGTATATGTACCGTGCTCGGCGGCCGGCTTTCCGGCAAGAGCTCCCTGCTGGCGGCCCTCCGGGAGCTGAATCCCGGCGTTCCATGGATCGCCTCCAACGACCCCCGCTCCCCCGAAGCCTTCCTTGCGGCCGCGGCCGCCGCGGCCGAGGCCGGAACCCTGGATAGCTCCAGCGTTCTTCAACTGGACGACGCTGATCAGCTGGGTGCAGACGGACGCCGTATTTTGGCCTTTCTCAAAGACAAGGTGCGTGGGCTAGTGCTGACCGCAACATCCGGGCCAACGCTCGTCCAGCGGCTCCCCCTGGCAGTTGAGGCGCAATCATCGGGTGCAGGTGCGGTCCTTATGCCGCGTTCGCCCCTGGACGGCGACTTTTTCAACATCCGGCTGGAAGCCGACCCCGGAGCTGGCGCGGGAAGGGGATACATCGTGCAGCACGGACGGCTGCAGCCATTCCAAGCGGCGTATACCGTTTGACCCGGCACCACCCACGGGCTGCAGAACCTGGTCCACGGGGGTGGCCTACAAGGCAGCGGTGCTTCCCCCCACCTTGGAAGCATAGGCAATGACGTCCTTGGTGAACAGGAAAACGAGCGCTGCAAGGGCGGGAACGATCATGGCCAACCCGGGAAGGACCAGTCCGCCGGTCATCGTCGGAAAACCGATGGTCAGGACAAAAAGCTGGGCCACCAAAGCTGCCGCGCGGGTCCATCGGTACCCCCTGAACAGGAAGTGTCCAACAGCGAACAACCAGGCCGCGAAAACCAACAAGAGACCCAGTGTGAAGACGGCACCCCAGAAGGTGAGCACCGGGGCCCCGGAGATAAGTTCGAACGCGTACCATGCCGCAGCACCGAGCAACGCCAGGGCCTCCAGCAAGACAACAACCGAGATGACAACAACTCCGGGAGGTCGGGCGCTGACCGCTGCACCGGACGAACCGCCCCTGTCGGAGCGCCCGATGGCGCCATCGCTTGGATCCGGTCCATGGTCCGGTTGAGCAGGGTTTTCAGGAGGTCTTGACACACTGGCACACTACCGGACATAGTCATCTAGCGGTGAGGGCAGTGGCGGCTGATGTGATGCATCGCTCACGGATTCCGGGCATTTCAACGACTAATACCCCTTGTTTACAAGGCGTTAACATGAAACGCTTGACTCAGACGACCAAGGGGGCCCATGCGGGCCCCTTTCCTTTGAAGCCTCTCGTGAATGTTTTCACAAGACGGCCCCCTAGTTCTCACGAATGGAGTGACTGATCAGCATGGATTGGCGTAACCGCGCAGCCTGCCTCGACAAGGACCCGGAGCTCTTCTTCCCAGTCGGTAACACGGGACCAGCACTTCTGCAGATTGAGGAAGCCAAGAGCGTTTGCCGCCGCTGCCCCGTCGTTGACACCTGCCTGCAGTGGGCCCTTGAGTCCGGTCAGGACGCAGGCGTCTGGGGTGGCATGAGCGAAGACGAACGGCGCGCCCTCAAGCGGCGTGCAGCACGCGCCCGTCGCGCTTCCTAGGCAGGCACACCAGAAACTAAGGCTGCGGACCATGGTCCGCAGCCTTAGTCATTTAATAACGGCATCCTGCGTCTTGCCGGCCTTAAGCCCGCGCAAGGTTCAGAACGATATCGACGGCGGTTCCCCCGCCTTCGCGGGCACGCCACTGGATGGTTCCGCCCAGCTCACTGGTGACCAGTGTGCGCACAATCTGCAACCCGAGGCCCTCGGCATACTGCCCGTCAGGCAGCCCCACGCCGTCATCGGCCACGGTGACTGTGAGGAATTCATCGTTCCCATCTCCTGGCGCACGGTCGGCCAGCAGCCAGACAGTACCGGTCCGGCCCTCAAGCCCGTGCTCAACGGCATTGGTAACCAACTCATTGATGACCAAGGCCAGAGGTGTTGCGAAATCGCTCGGCAGTTCGCCGAACAAGCCTGATCGCTCGGTGCGAACATGCTGCGACGGCGACGCTACCTCGGCCGACAACCGGAACTGCCGACCAATGAGTTCATCGAAGTCGACACTCTGCGTCAGTCCCTGGGACAGGGTCTCGTGGACCAGGGCGATGGTCGCCACCCGCCGCATGGCCTGCTCCAGACCTTGCTTTGCCTCGTCGCTCACCATGCGGCGCGACTGCATCCGGAGGAGTGCTGCCACTGTCTGCAGGTTGTTCTTGACCCGGTGATGGATCTCGCGGATGGTGGCATCCTTGGTGACCAGTTCCATTTCGCGCCGCCGCAGCTCCGAAACATCACGGCACAGGACGAGCGCCCCGAACCGATGCTGTTCATCGCGCAAGGGAATGGCCCGCAAGGAAAGACTGACTCCCCTGGATTCAATTTCGCTGCGCCACGGCATACGGCCTGTGACCACCAACGGCAGTGTTTCATCAACCATCCGGCGGTCCTTGAGCAGGCCTGCTGTCACCTCAGCCAGGGACCTGCCTTCCAGTGATTCCACCTCGCCAAGCCGGCGGAAGGCTGACACTCCGTTCGGACTGGCGTACTGGACTACGCCATCGGCATCAAGCCGTATCAGGCCGTCGCCCACGCGCGGTGCGCCACGACGCGACCCAGTGGGTGATGCGAAGTCCGGCCACAGGCCCAAGGTCCCCATGCGGAGAAGGTCGTAGGCGCACTGCCTGTAAGTCAGCTCGAGACGTGAGGGCATGCGGGAACTGGAGAGGTCCATGTGCGAGGTGACCACTGCCAGCGTCCTGCCGTTGCGCACCATGGGCACCGCCTCGACGCGCAGTGCCATATCGCTGCTCCAGCTTGTCTCGCTGGAACGCTCTATGGAACGGCTGTTCCAGGCTTTCTCAACCAGTGGCCGCAGATCGGAACGGATTCCCTCGCCCACGAAGTCCGCATGAAACACCGTATGCGATGTCGAGGGACGGACGTGGGCGAGGGCGATGTATCCAAGCTCCGGGTGCGGGAACCACAGGGCAAGGTCGGCAAACGCGAGGTCGGCGACCATTTGCCAGTCGCCGACCAGGAGGTGCAGCCATTCGGCATCTCCAGGCCCGAAATCAGCGTGTTCCCTGATGGGGTCCGTAAAGATTGCCACTGCACCTCCAGTTTCGACGCGGGACCTGCCCTAGCGTCGGACGATTGACCTCAAGAGCCTTAATGCTACCGACAGGGAGGCCATGTCGTCGGCCTCGAGGGCATTGACCTCATCGAACATCGTCTTCGCGCGACCCAATTGCTCGGCATTCAGCGTTTCCCAACCCTTGAGGCGATCCGCGGCAGGGGTACCTGGCTCGCTCGCCTCAAGGACCGACGTCGTAATATCCGCCACCGTTGAGTACAGGTCATCCCGCAGCGCTGCGCGGGCAAGCGCCTGCCAGCGGTCATCGCGTGGCAGGGAACTGATCCGCTCCAGCAGTGAGTCGACGTGGAACCGGTTAAAGACGGTGTAGTAAACGTGGGCAACGTCCTCGACGCTGATGCTGCCGGCCTGGGCGATCCTGGCGATGTCCAGTAAAGCGTAGCTCTCAAAGAGTTCCGCCCAGCGGTGGGCCAGATGGTCAGGCAACTGCCATCCCCGGGCCTTGTCCAGCCATTCGGTGACGCGCTCCTTGTCATCACCGCGCAAGTAATCCAGGAGCCTGGCCCGCAGGGGCGCCATCATTGGCTTGAAGGAATCCACGACGTCGGCGATCGGCTGCGAAGCGATGCCCTGGCCAAGAATCCAGCGGACTGCGCGGTCGAGAAGTCGCCGGATGTCCAGGTGGACTTCACTCCAATGCTCCGTGGGGAAGGACGCCGGGAGGGCGTTCAGCTCAGCGATCATGGGGTCGAGGTCGTAGATTTCACGCAGGGCTACGAATGCCTTGGCGACTGCAACCTCGGAGGCCGAGGTTTCCTCGATGGCGCGGAAGGCAAAGGTGATGCCTCCCAGGTTGATGATGTCGTTGGCCACCACCGTTGCAACAATCTCACGCCGCAGCGGATGGGTATCCAGTTCCGCGTCGAACCGTTCCCGCAACTGCTGCGGGAAGTAGGAACGGATCGTCTCCTTGAACCAAGGATCGTCCGCGAGGTTGCTGTCCCGGAGCGCAGCGGTGAGTTCGATCTTGGCGTAGGCGGCCAGGACCGACAGTTCGGGCGATGTCAGGCCCTGCCCCTGCTCCAGCCGCTGCCGCAAGGAGTCAGTTGTCGGCAGCGCCTCGAGGTCGCGCTTCAGGTCGGCAGACTTTTCCAGCCAATCCATGAGCCGTTCGTAGCTCGGGCTCCAGTCGGCAACGCGCGTGCGGTCATTCAGGAGCAGGATGTTCTGGTCGATGTTGTCCTGGAGGACCAGGCGTCCCACTTCCTCGGTCATGTCGGCGAGGAAGGCCGAGCGCTCTGCGGCCTCCAGCTTCCCGGCGGCGACCATCCTGTCGACGAAGATCTTGATGTTGACCTCGTGGTCGGAGCAGTCCACGCCGGCGGAGTTGTCGATGGCGTCGGTGTTGAGGATGACTCCCTGGAGTGCCGCTTCAATCCGGCCACGCTGCGTAAGACCCAGGTTTCCACCCTCCCCGACAACCTTCACGCGAAGATCCCGGCCGTCGACCCTGATCGGATCGTTGGCTTTGTCTCCAACAGCGGCGTTGCTCTCCGTGCTCGCTTTGACGTAGGTGCCGATGCCGCCGTTATAAAGGAGGTCGGCAGGAGCGAGGAGGATGGCTTTCAGGAGCTCGGGCGGGCTCAACTGGGTTGTCCCTTCCGGAAGCCCGAGTGCCTTGCGTGACTGTTCGGAAACCGGGATGGTCTTCGCCTGGCGCGGGTAGACGCCCCCGCCTTCGCTGATCAAGTTCCGGTCGTAGTCGTCCCACGAGGAGCGTGGCAGTTCGAAAAGCCGCTTCCTTTCTTCGAAGGACGTCGCTGCGTCAGGCTCGGGATCGAGGAAAATGTGCCGGTGGTCGAACGCGGCCACCAAACGGATGTGGCGTGACAGGAGCATGCCGTTGCCGAAGACATCACCGGACATGTCACCCACGCCCACCACGGTAAATTCTTCCGTCTGGGTGTCGAGGTCAAGCTCGCTGAAGTGCCGTTTGACAGACTCCCACGCTCCACGCGCAGTGATGCCCATCGCTTTGTGGTCATACCCAACGGAGCCTCCGGAGGCGAAGGCGTCTCCCAGCCAGAAACCATAGTCCGCGGCGAGACCGTTCGCGGTGTCGGAGAACGTCGCGGTGCCCTTGTCCGCGGCCACCACCAGGTAGGAGTCGTCGCCGTCGTGGCGGACAACGTCCGACGGCGGCACCAGGCTTTCGCCGTCGGCACTGGTGACAAGGTTGTCCGTGATGTCCAACAGGCCCCGGATGAACGTCTTGTAGCTCTCGATACCCTCAGCCATCCAGGCGGCCCTGTCCTCTGCAGGGTTTGGCAGCTTCTTGGCAAAGAACCCACCTTTGGCCCCGGTGGGAACAATGACGGCGTTCTTCACCGTCTGCGCCTTGACCAGGCCAAGGATCTCCGTGCGGAAATCTTCACGGCGGTCGGACCAGCGCAGGCCACCGCGGGCCACCTTGCCAAAGCGCAGGTGCACGCCTTCGACCCGGGGCGAGTAAACCCAGATTTCGTACATGGGCCGCGGGAAAGGCAGGCCGTCAATGGACGTCGGGTCGAGCTTGAAGCTCAAGTAGCCCTTGTTCTGGAAGTAGTTGGTGCGGAGTGTGGATTCGATGAGGTTCACGAAGGTGCGCAGCACACGGTCCGCATCGAGCGTGGCCACCTGTTCGATGGCTTCGGCAAGCGCTGTACGCGCCACCGCCTGCCGTTGCGGGCGCTGGTCCGCATCCACGGCGGGATCGAACCGCGCATTGAAGAGGACGATGAGGCCGCGGACAACGTCAGGATTGGACAGCAAGGTATCGGCAATGAAACCGAAGGAATTCGTGTTGCCCATCTGCCGCATGTACTTCGCGTAGGCCCGCAGGACCGTTACCTGGCGCCAGTGCATCCCTTCGCGCAGGACCAGGCGATCAAAGTTGTCAGATTCCACCGCACCCGTGACGGCAGCACCGAAGGAATCAGCCAGGAGTTCACCTGTGGTGAGGGGATCGATGCCGGCGGGGTACTTGAGACCCAGATCATAGAGGAAGAAGTCCCGGTGGTCAGCCGTTTCAATCTCGAAGGGACGCTCATCCAGTACTTCCAGGCCCAGGTTGTGGAAGTAGGGCAAAATTTGGCTGAGGCTCTTAGGCTCCATCAAGTACAGCTTGACGCGGGCGTCTTCCTCAAGGGACTCCCCCGCACCTTCGGGCAGGTATACGTGGACACCGGGTCGCAGGTCCTTGGGGACACCACCCGTTCGTTCCGCCTCGGCGCCGTACTTCTCGAAGCGTTCGATGTCCTCGAGGGCGTCCTCTACTTCATAGTCCACCCGGTAACCGGCAGGAAAAGCCTCGGCCCACAGTGCTGAGAGCATGTCGGCGTCCTCAGACGGACGGTTGTCGCGGAGGACTTCCGCGATCCCTTCACTCCACGACCGGGAAGCTCGCATGAGGCGATGTTCGAGGTCTGCGGCATCCACCTCAGCCAGTTCAACGTTGCGGGGCAACCTGATCCGGAAGAAGACGCGGGCGAGGGCCGATTCCGTGATGCGTGCCTCGTAATCGATGCTTTCGGCCTGGAACGTTTCCCGCAGTTCCTGTTCAATGCGGAGCCGCACACTGGTGGTGTAGCGGTCGCGCGGGAGATACACCACGGCCGACATGAACCGGCCGTAGATGTCCGGGCGCAGGAACAGCTTGGTGCGGCGCCGTTCCTGGAGCCTCTGGATCCCGGTGGCTGTGGCGGCAAGGTCCGGCACTTCAATCTGGAACAGCTCATCACGAGGGTAGGTTTCGAGGATACCCAACAGGTCCTTGCCCGAGTGGGAGTCAATGGGGAACCCGGCGTTACGGAGGACAGCATCGACTTTGTCCCGCACGATCGGAATGCTGCGCACGGAACCTGTGTAGGCGCTGGTGGCGAACAGGCCAATGAAGCGCCGCTCCCCATTGACATTGCCTGCGGCATCAAAGCTCTTGACGCCGATGTAATCAAGGTAGGCCGGGCGGTGAACCGTGGAGCGGGAGTTTGCCTTGGTGATGACCAGTGCGCGCTTCTCGCGGGCACGTTTTCTGCCTGCGTCCGTCAGATGTTGAACCTGGCGGGTGTGGTCGCCGGCACGGAGCAAACCCAGCCCGCTGTCTTCACGAAGCTGCAGGACATCTTCCCCGTCTTCGTTCACGAGGTCATACTCGCGGTATCCGAGGAACGTGAAATTGCCGTTATCCAGCCAACGCAGCAAGTCCTGGGCCTGGCGCAGTTCCGCGATTTGTTCGGGATGGGTTACGCTCCCGAGCGCCTCGGCAAGCTCCAAGGCCTTGCTCCGCATCTTGGGCCAGTCCTCAACGGCGGCACGAACGTCGCCGAGGACTCTCTGCAGCCCGGCTACCAATTCAGCACGGGCTTCTTCGCTGACACGGTCGATTTCGACGGCGATCCACGACTCCATGTGGGAGGCGTTGTCGCCATCGCCGAGCAGATGGGCGACGCTGGGCAACGCGGCAGTGTCACCGCTGGAGATCCCGATATTGGAAGGGACCCTCGAGACCTGGCTGAGTTCGCCTGTCACACGGTTGCGCGTAACGACGAACAACGGGTGCATCACGAGGCGGATGGCACAGTTCTGCCGGACGAGTTCGGCATTGACGGAGTCCACCAGGAAAGGCATGTCGTCTGTGACGATATAGACGACGTTACGTTCGGGCTCGCTAACGATCTCCACAAGGGCATTGCCCGGGCGCCGGGACTGAGCGATTTCCCTGTGCCTGGTTGCCCGTGAAGTGAGCGTCTCCGGTGAGTAGCTTCGGGAATCCTCTTCAGCCAGGTGCTCGTAGTAGTCGCCGAAAAACCCCTCCCGGACTACTGCTGTACCCGACCGATCCTCCACGCTGGATCCTGACGACATGTTGTAAACGCCTCCATCACATGTTGATTGCTGCGACTCTGCAGCCCACACCGTGAGCCTAGCGCGTTAGGAGGCGCATGGCTCTGGTAGATCGTCCAGCAGATGCGCGATTCTGCTGGAAGTCTGCACAGACGAGCCGGGCGATGGCGAGACGGAGGGCTGAGTCCGGGGCGCATTCCAGAAGGACTGACCCGCTCAGCAGCGCGGCATCACAGGCCTCGGAGTCGGCAGGCAGGAAGGCCTCGATATCCCCCGTCGGACCAAAACGCTGCCAGGCCTCCCCCAGTTGCGTTCGGGGCGAGCGCCCCACCGATGAACGCCGGACCTTGTTCAGCACTACCCGTGGGGCGGCGTCCGGAACGGCTTGAGCCAGCTCGGCCAAACCCCTGACGAGGCGCGGCATACCGATTGCGTCGGCCGCCCCGACCGCAATGACCTCATCTGCGACCTCAAGGCTCCTGAGGGTTGCCGCGTTGCGCCGCGGGGCCATGGAATCAAAACTGAGTTCCTCGTCCGCTTCGAGGCAGAAGCCCGTATCGACCACGACCATGTCAGCCTTCTCCCTTGCCCGTTCGAGAACCTTCGACAACGCCGAAGCCCGAAGCTCAATCCAGCGGTCCGCCCTTGCGGTACCTGTGAGCACACGGAAAGAACCGCTCTTTGTGAACACCTCAAGACTCGCCCTATCCAGGGCGGCATCGTCCAGGACCCCTTGGTCGGCCATCCTGCACGCTTGTGCGAGTCCGGCCGACTCATCCAGGAGCCCCAGCAGGACCGACACACTGGCACCGTAGGTATCCGCGTCAACCAGGACGACAGATTTCCCCGTGGCCGCAAGCTCAGCGGCAATGTTCACGGCCAGCAAGGTGCGGCCCGGCGAGCCCGCCGGCCCCCACACGGCAAGTATGCGCCCTGCCCCGGATGCTGCTGCCGTGGTCACCGAGGCGGTCGCGGCTGCCCGCACAGGCGCCCGTGACACCGCATCAGAGAATCCCGCATGGAGGACCGTCTGCACAGAAAATCGGTCCTGCACGCTGTCAACGGCGTCAGTGATGCTGGAGGCCAGCGAGCGGGCATCAATCGCCAGCGGAGCCGGCACGACGCCAATGGAGCGGAGACGGGAGGCCTCCAGCGGATCATCCGTCAGGGCAACTATCGAGACACCGGCAGCCTGCATCCGCTCCACGAGAGTACCCGTCAACTCGCCGCTGCCTTCGGCAACAACTGCTGCGGCAGCAAGTCCGCTTTGACAGGCGGCGAGCAACTCCGCGAGCTCCGAGCAGCGGCGGACAACCGTGACGGGGCCACGCAGCCGCTCCAACCCGCTGACGATATCTTCCTGCCCTGGCCCGACAGTGACGACGGGAATGCTCACTTGGCCACCCCGGCAGGGTTCCAGACCACAGAAACGGCAGCTTCATTGGCCAGGGCGGCCAGCAACTTCGGCATCTGCTCATCGGTGACCAGCACGAGGACCACCGTCTCCTTTGCCGAGCCCAGGCCAGTGGATCCGGGCGTGATGTGGGCGATCTCCGCGCCGGGGAGCAGCAATTGGGGATCGCCAAAAGAACCCCCCGGGCCAGGCATGGCGACCCATACGTCCAGCCTTGCGCCGGGAACAGCCTGTGGCGGCAGCATTTCCTTGACGGAAACCGCGACCGGCTTTCGGTTCAGGTCGTCGGGCCGCCCCAGGCTCTGCCGGGGTAGCAGTTCACTCCTGGCCACCCGCTGCAGGGCTACCTGGCCGTCGGCAAGTCCACCGCCGACCGTGACATAGGCGGGCTCCACGTCATCGAGCCGGACATTGACCACTGCCAGGTCTTCAGCCGTGACGGTTTGGCCGACGGCGATGTCCTCCCGCGCAGCGTAGACCGGGATGGTCTTGTCAGCAGAAGATGTAACCGCAACCACGCCGGAAACGGAGAGAAGAACCAGCAGCACCCCGATTAATAGGCGGGGGTCTTTCCAGGACGGCTTCCTGAGCCTTACTGCCTCGACAGCCGCTCCCTGTTTCATGATCCACTCCCCCGGTAGGTTTACAGCACAACCCCTGCACCGCGTCCCATTCTGCTCGGCGAGATGATGCAAACCAAAGCAAAGGACGCGCAAATGTGGATAACTGCACCAAACAGGGACAACCGGTGGCAAAATAGTTCCATGCCCCGTTTTTTGACTCTGGCGGACGTCGCCGAACAGCTACAAATCAATTCCCCCCAGGCCTACGCCCTGGTTCGCAGTGGCGAACTCAAGGCCATCCAGGTCGGTGGGCGCGGCCAGTGGCGCATCGAAGAAAAAATGCTGGAACAGTACATCGAGGACCGCTATGCGGAGGCGAGCCGCATGATCGAGGAAGCCAAGGCCAAGTCGCACCAGCCTTCCCGATAGACCTCGCCCATCAGGCATGAAGCTCTCTCGATGAAAGGGCAAGCAGCGAACCGAAGGGAATCGTTACGACGGCCCTCACATCGTGTTCCCGCCGGACCTCGCCGCGACTCACGGTGAGATCGAAATGGTCCCTGCCGACCCGGTCAATCACACCGGTTACAACGCGTCCTTCGCTGCCGCTCCCGCTGAGGTGGGCATTGACATGTACCCTGTCACGGGCCAGTGCCCGCAGGCCGCTTGCCAACCCCAGATTTCCCGGGCGGGTGGACTGTTCCACTCTCCGCCCCAGATCCATCACGTACGTGACGGCCGCGTGTGGCACCAGCCATTGACGGGGACCATCGGCGAGCACCAGCGACTCACGTCCCACGTACCGAAGTTCGCCGTGCAGCCGCAGGCCGCCCTCAAGCACCAGCCCCATCACGTTATGGGTGGCTGCGCGAAGCCGGTCCGTCAACCCAACAGCCGCAATCTCCACGTGCGCGCGCCCGGATATCTCGGACTCGAGCCCGCGCATCTGCAGCGCGGCCATCTGGGATTCAAAATCCTCAAAGAGAGAGTCCCATCTCATCTTGATAGCCTAAGTGCCGTCAACACCAAAACCAACTCATTGCACACAAGACTTGTCATGATTGGACAATTCCAAACATCTGTGGTCAGAATGAGCCAAGAGTACTAAATGACATCAAATGACCACAGAGAGGCTCCCGTATGCGCCGAGCAATGCCCGTCCACCGCGATGCTGCCATGGCCGGGACAGTCCTCCTGTTGGGCATACTGCTCGCTGCTGCCGGCCGGATGCTCCTGGGCCGGTCGGGAATGATGGAACACCGCAACGACATTCCCTTTGATCAACTTCTGGGCGTGGTCGCCAGCCTGACGGGAGTCATCATCGTGGTGTGGTGGCTGCTGTCGTTCACCCTTGCCTTGGTCGCGGCACTGCTGCATCGAAAGGGCCGTGCAGGCACAGCCGCGGCGAAATTCAGCCCCGCGTTCATGCTCCGGCTGGCTGTGGCCTTGGTTGGTTTGAACCTGGCGGGTCCCGCGGCGGCGGCCATCGCTGCGACAGCACCGGAACCTGCATGGCATCCGCAGCCCCACACCTCGGCATCCGTGGCATGGCAACCCGGCATCGGCCCAGAGGCAACCTCCGCGTCCCCGTTGAATCAGGACGATGCCCGGCAGTCCTTACCCACGGTGCCGTTGCCGGGATGGAAACCGGATCGGATCGTCGAAGAAACAGGTCTGCTCAGCCGTACGGGTTCACGGGCTGCAGAACCGGGTACCGTCGGCCGGTCCGGAGTTGTAGTCCGGGAGGGCGATTCGCTGTGGACCCTGGCCTCTGCGCATCTCGGGCCCCTGGCCACCGATGCAGAAGTTGCCCTTCACTGGCCCAAGTGGTTTGCGGCCAACCGGTCAATCATCGGAGACGATCCCACGAAGCTTCTGCCGGGCCAGGTTCTGCAGCCTCCGTCGCTCTCCTAGGCGACCCTCCAGACTCCGTTCCGTACCGGACACCGCCCACTCAGGGGCAGTGTCTTGCCCCCACAAAACCAACCAGAGTCATCCCAGACGTAGCCATCAGAACCGGCGTCGCCCACGCCACGGTTCACACTGCGAACGCATGAGGATCGACCATGACCGTTGGAACAGCCAGCCGCACTACCAGCCGCACGAGGCCCAAAAGGCCTCCTACTCATCACGGTTCGCCCGCCCCCGGGATAGATATCAGGCTGGTGGCCAGGAGCATTGCCCAGGCGGCGGTGGAGGTTTTGGCAGGGACCCGCCCGATTCAGCAGTTGGCCAGATCCATGAATGCGGAATGTTTTCTGTCGTTGCAGCAGCGGGCAGCGCTCACACGGGAACACATGGCCCGCAACCGCACTTCCTGCCAAATTCACCAGAGCCCGATGGTTCGCTCTGTGCGCGTCTGCAGCATCTCGGAGACCATCCACGAGGCCGCAGTCGTCGTGTCAGAAGAACAACGGTCCAGGGCGATTGCCATGAGGTTGGAGCATCAGGAAGGCATGTGGCAGGTCACTGCCCTGGAAATTGGCTAGGAACAGAACAGGCCCGGCACCGAGTGTTCGGTGCCGGGCCTGCTCCATGGTTCAGGTCAGCGGCGCTTCTTCTTTGTTTGTTTCCGTTGGTCCTGGGCCGCTGCCTTGGCAGGATTGCCTGATCGGCCTGCGCTCCGGCCTTCAATGCGCGTTTGCGTTGCTCCATCTTCCCCGGGCGCGGTGTACTGCAATTGCGCGGGCCTCTCGGGGGCTTCCAGTCCTGCTGCCCGGATCTGCGGGTCGTGGTGTTCGGTATGGATGCCGGCAGGACTGTCGTCCGTCACAACCACGTCTTCGGCCGGGGTCACCTCGACCTCAAGGTTGTACAGGAAGCCGATGCTTTCCTCACGGATGGCTTCCATCATGCTCTGGAACATCACAAAGCCTTCGCGCTGGTACTCCACCAGTGGATCACGTTGTGCCATGGCCCGCAGGCCGATGCCTTCCTTGAGGTAATCCATCTCATAGAGATGTTCCTGCCACTTCCGGCCGAGCACGGACAGGACGACCCGGCGCTCAAGCTCGCGCATACTTTCAGAACCGATCGCCTCCTCGCGTGCCTGGTAGACAAGCTTCGCGTCGGAGAGGATTTCGTCCCTGAGGAATTCGGCGGTGACCTTGGACCTGCCGCCGGCTTCGTCAATGATGTCCTGGGCCGTGATGGTGGCCGGGTAGAGAGTCTTCAGGTTGGCCCACAACTGGTTGAAGTCCCAGTCGTCGCCGGTACCCTCGGCCGTAGCGGCGTCGATCAGGGAGTTGATGGTGTCTTCCAGGAAGTACTGGACCTTCTCATGGAGGTCATCACCTTCGAGGATCCGCCGACGGTCGCCGTAGATGGCTTCACGCTGGCGGTTAAGGACGTCATCGTACTTGAGGACGTTCTTCCGTTGCTCCGCGTTGCGGCCCTCCACCTGGCCCTGTGCGGAGGCAATCGCACGCGAAACAAGCTTCGATTCAAGTGCGACATCGTCCGGAACGGAGCTATTCATCAGCCGTTCTGCCGCGCCCGAGTTGAACAGGCGCATGAGGTCATCCGTCAACGACAGGTAGAACCGGGATTCGCCTGGGTCGCCCTGACGGCCGGAGCGGCCACGCAACTGGTTGTCGATCCGCCGGGACTCGTGGCGTTCGGTTCCGAGGACGTAGAGACCGCCAAGGTTGAGGACTTCCTCGTGCTCGTCCTTGACCGCTTGCTTGGCCTCGGCCAGCGCACCAGGCCAGGCGGCCTCGTATTCCTCGGAGTTTTCCTCGGGGTCCAGACCGCGTTTGGCCAGTTCGGCGATGGCCGTGAACTCCGCGTTGCCGCCGAGCATGATGTCGGTACCGCGGCCTGCCATGTTGGTGGCCACGGTGACGGCGCCCTTTCGGCCAGCCTGCGCCACGATCGATGCTTCACGCGCGTGGTTCTTGGCGTTGAGTACCTCGTGGCGGATCCCTTCCTTGGCAAGAAGCTTGGAAAGATACTCGCTCTTCTCGACACTGGTAGTGCCCACCAGGACCGGCTGTCCCTTTTCGTGCCGTTCGGCAATGTCCTGGACCACGGCGTCGAACTTCACGACCTCGTTCTTGTACACAAGGTCCGGCTGGTCGATGCGCTGCATGTCGCGGTTGGTCGGGATCGGAACAACGCCAAGTTTGTACGTACTCATGAACTCGGCGGCTTCGGTTTCCGCCGTACCGGTCATTCCGGACAGCTTGCTGTACATGCGGAAGTAGTTCTGCAGCGTCACGGTGGCCAGTGTTTGGTTCTCAGGCTTGATTTCGACGTTTTCCTTGGCCTCAATGGCCTGGTGCATGCCTTCGTTGTACCGGCGACCGGCAAGGATACGGCCGGTGTGTTCGTCGACAATCAGGACTTCACCGTCAAGGATCACGTAGTCCTTGTCCCGTTTGAAGAGTTCCTTGGCCTTGATGGCGTTGTTAAGGAAGCCGATCAGGGGCGTATTGGCGGACTCGTAGAGGTTCTGGATGCCGAGGTAGTCCTCCACCTTTTCGATGCCGGCTTCGAGGACACCGACCGTGCGCTTCTTTTCGTCGACCTCGTAATCGACCTTGGGTTCCAGCCGCTGAACCACCTTGGCGAATTCGCTGTACCACCGGTTGGTGTCTCCCTGGGCAGGGCCGGAGATGATGAGCGGCGTACGGGCTTCGTCGATCAGGATGGAGTCGACTTCGTCCACGATGGCGAAGTGGTGGCCGCGCTGCACAAGTTCGCTGGCATCCCATGCCATGTTGTCGCGGAGGTAATCGAAGCCGAACTCGTTGTTGGTGCCATAAGTGATATCAGCGGCATACTGCTGGCGCCGGACTGCGGGGTCCTGGTTTGCGAGGATGCAGCCACTCGTGAGGCCCAGGAACCGGTAGACGCGACCCATCAGCTCGGACTGGTATTCGGCGAGGTAGTCGTTCACCGTGACCACGTGCACACCCTTGCCTGTGAGGGCGTTAAGGTATGCGGGGGCCGTGGCCACCAGGGTCTTGCCTTCACCGGTCTTCATTTCGGCGATGTTGCCCAGATGCAGTGCCGCACCACCCATGAGCTGGACGTCGAAGTGGCGCATGCCGAGTGTTCGCGACGATGCCTCACGGACGGCGGCAAAAGCTTCCGGCAGCAAACTGTCCAGGCTTTCACCGTCCTGGTGGCGGCTGCGCAGCCGGTCCGTCTCTTCACGGAGTTCGGCGTCGGAGAACGTCGTGAAGGAGTCTTCCAGGGCATTAATGGAATCGGCATTGTTCCGCAGTTGCTTGAGTGTTTTTTTGTCACCCGTGCGGAGAAGTTTTTCGATTAGTGATGCCACGTGAAATTGCTCCCAGTCTCATGCTGCCGAATTCTGGCTGTTTCAGTCTACGGGAGAGACCAACGCCACGTTGTCCGGTTTCCCTGACAGCGGACTGCGGAGTTCCAGATCATCCCCAGGGCTGACGCTCCGCCACGCCACCTCCTCCGCGAGGGCCGCAGAGAGATCGCCCACGGGCCAAACCTCAACGTCTTTCAGTCCCAGCCATGCGGCCATGAGCCAAAGCTCGGCGGAAAGTTCGACGGCGGTATCCGCCGGGGCTGTTGGCTCACCGTGGGCGGAACGGACCAGGAGACGGCCTGCACTGCGGTCGGCTTTGAGATCGACTCTGGCAACGATGCTGTCCCGCAGCAGGAAGGGCAGGACGTAGTAACCAAAGCGCCGCTTGGCTGCCGGTGTATAGATCTCGATCCGGAAGTGGAAGCCGAACAGTTCCTCCAGCCGCCGTCTCTCGAAAACCAGGGAGTCAAAGGGGCTAAGGAGGGCCCGCGCCTGCGCTTTTCGCGGGAGCCGCGACAAGCAGTGCCGGAAAACCTCACGATCCCAGCCCTTCACCTCCACGCGTTCCAAGCGCCCTGCGTCGAGCAGCCGCCGCACAGAATCCGCGGAGGCTTTCAAGGGCGTGCGGAAGTAGTCGGCGAAACAGCGCACAGTACCAATCCCATGGGCCCGGGCGGCCGCTTCAATGAGACGGTCAAGCGATTCGTCGTCCGTGCAATGGCGGGTACGTTCTACCTGGACCACCCGCGAAGCGAGGGTATACCGGCGTTCGAATTGTGGAGTGCGGGACGCAGCCGACACGCGCCCTTCCTCGAACAAATGCTCAAGGACGCGTTTGACGATATTCCAGTTCCAGCCCCAGTTGTCCCGGTTCCCGACTTCTTCATGCCCAAGCCTTGCCGTCAGTTCCGAGGCCGTCAGGGGACGGCTGGCCGCGAGGGTTGCCAGGATCTGCTCTTCCATGTCCAGGCGCACCGCTGGGTCCATCCGGTGGGCACCGACCCACGAGCGGCGCTGCCACTGCAGGAGGTCGTGGAAGTGTTCCGGCAGGATAAAACTTGCCTCGTGCGCCCAGTATTCGATCATCCTCCGCGGCTTGCGGCCGGCCATTGCTTGGAGAATGGCGGTGTCATAGTTGCCCAGCCTTGAGAAGAAGGGCAGGTAATGGCTTCTTGCCAACACATTGACGGAGTCGATCTGCACAAGGTTGAGCCGGGCAAAAGTCCGGCCCACCGCCCGCGGGGTCACGGGGCCGGTGGGCCGGGCTGTTGCGAGTCCTTGGGCTGCCAATGCGATCCGCCGTGCCTGCTGGAGGCTCAGCGAAGCGGTCATGGGGGTCCTTTCACTCGGTTGGCATTCTCCTATTTTGCGCTGGCTGCCTGGTCGTCAGAGCGGTAGGCGTGGATTTTCTCCTCCACGGCTTCGACTCCGGGCTCGCACGTTGAATCGAGAGTGATCACTCCGTAGGTCCAGCCGCTTCGCCGGTACACCACGGAGGGGGCGTTGGTTTCCTTATCGAGGAAGAGGTAGAAGTTGTGGCCCACCAATTCCATGTTGTCCACGGCGTCGTCCAGCGTCAGCGATGCAGCCGGGAAAACCTTACGCCGGATCAGAACCGGCGAGTCACCCGCCGGGATGTCATTTTCAATGTCATACGGGGACCGCTCGTCCGCCAGGGCCTGCGGTTCCTGGTGATTGGAGGATTCCGCGTAAATGGGCTCACTGGTACTTGCGGGTTCAAGGGATGCCGTTGCTTCCCGAACGGCTTTGGGCGTGTGGCGCCCGTGGTGCACCTTCTTCCGGTCCTTCGCGCGGCGAAGCCTCTCCAACAGCTTGTTGTACGCGAGATCGAAGGCAGCAAATTTGTCAGCGGCGGTGGCCTCTGCACGGATAACGGGGCCGCGGCCCAGAACAGTTACTTCAACGGTGAGCTGGCCCGGGGTTTGCCGGGGATTGGTCTCCTTGGAAACCTTGGCGTCTACTCGCTGAACTTTGTCCCCCAGCGATTCAATCTTTGAGATTTTTTCGCCGGCGTATTCGCGAAAGCGGTCAGAAACTGTCAGATTTCGTCCGCTGATCATGAACTCCATGGTGCCCTCCAAATAACTCAGGTGACACGACAACGACGCTGTTGGGGGCCGGTCTGACAGACAGTCGAGCCCCTTTCCGAGCCGCTATCGACAGGTACAACTTTTCTTGGTACCCACATCCGACGTTAGTTCATCGGCACGAGTTATTCACCCTTTAGCAACTTATTTTTTGATTGAGTCTTAACCACCGTTTCGGTGTCGACCGGGTTGCCCTGGGAGGCGTAGGCTGGTGGCCTCGTGGCCGCCAACACCACGGCTCCGCAGACGATACCTCCGGCTTCCGAGACCGCCCGGGCAGCTTCAGCAAGTGTGGCCCCTGTGGTCAGGACGTCGTCCACCACCAGGCATCTGCGCCCACTGATCCTGCCCCGGCTGCGGCGCCTCACGCGCATGGATCCACGGACCTTCCGCGCCCGCTCCCCCCGGGCCAGGCCTTTTTGCCCCTCCGCGTGCATTGCCGGTGCGCCGCCTTTGCGCAAGACCCCCGCCCGGTTTCGCAAGAAGTCGATAGCAAGTGCGGGCAACGCCCCGGCCGGCTTCTCCAGGACGTCGGCAATGCCAAGGTTGGTCAGCATTCTCCGGCGCCGCAAGCTGCCCAGGAGTACATGGACCGGACTGAATCCGCGGCGCCGGAAGGCAGGGCCGCTGCTGGGAACCGGTACCAGCAGGAGTCCATGCCCGGATCCGATGGCAGTACGCAGGGCGTTGCCGAGGCACACCGCGAGAACGCCTGCAAGCCGCCACTGCCCTGAGCGCTTGAAGGAAAGAATCGCCTGGGCCAATTCGTCGCGGTATGCACCGGCAGCCACGACGCCGAGCTTGACTGAGCCATCCGTTTCCACCAGGGCGGGAGCCTGCTGTTCTGCCCTGAACGGAGACTTGCACAGCAACCTTATGCGGCGGGCACATGCGGCACAGAGAACGGTGTCTTCAACGCCGCAACATATGCAGTCCACGGGAAACAGCAGTGCCGCCACCTCGGCCCAGGCTTTGAGGAACCCGTGGAGCATCCGCCCCGGACCGGCCCTGGCCACGGCCCGGCGCCGTGGGGCCCGCGGATCAGCCGCCGTAAGGTCCGGATCCGGCGGACGGAGTGGCAGTGCCGGCAATCCGGCAGGCAAGGTTGGCATTGTCCAAGCATCGCCGGTGGCCCGGCCCCGCAGAAGCCACCAGGTGCGCTATGTGGACAACGGGACCCAGGCTACCCCGGGAACGCTGGTTCAGAAGGACCCTTCAGCTGCAGTTCCCAACCGTTGCCGACGCGCTGGAAGACACCGTCGGCCGACTGTCCGTAGATTTGTTCCGACCCGTTGCCTGCGCTGAGGTAGGTAAGCCCATCCCAGGGGGCCAGCTGTTGAGGCTCTCCGGACGCCAGCGACAACAGTTCCGGAACGACCGTCCCCGAGGCGGAGCCTGCCATCACCGCGACCGTTGAACCATTGACCCAGACACCTTGATCCGGAGATGAGGAACTGAAGAGGGTCAGCGGGCCGGTGAGATCCTTTGGTGTGCCGTCTGAATTCCGCACGATGCCGGTCACCTGTACCAGTGTCTTGCCGTTCACTTCGGATATGACCAACGCCCGGGCACCTTCCCGGGAGACACGAAGGTCTTTCACCGTCCGTCCGGACAACCAAGCCGGCGCCATGGTGACAGTCGGTACGGCCATCCCGGGCGCAACCCCGGTGGGCTTGAATGCCACCAGTTCGCTGCCGCCTCCGGCAGCCGGACGAGCCGTCCAGATCCAATCATGCGGGCTGAACGACGGACCGGTCAGTGTGCTTCCCGTGGTCAATTGGCGGGGAGGTTGTCCCGGTTCAATGGAGTACAACGCGTTCTTCTCACCGTTGAGGAACGCAATGGTCTGGGACACGGGCGATTCGGCAGGGGTACGGGGACCCAGTGCGGCCACGGACTGGATATCCGGCAGTGGCGACACCCGGTTGTTCTCATAGCGGACGAGGTCCCCGTTGTTCACGGCCACCTGCCGGGCGGGGACCGTCTTGTCCACTACCGGTGGCAGGACGGAGCCGTTGTCCTCGACCCGGACCAGGTCCTGGTCGGCCCGCAGTTCCACGCTGATCACATCCGGCTGGCTCCTGAACGTAAGGGCCAGCTGGTTCTGCATCCGTTGCCGGTCTTCGGCGGATGCGTTGAACAGTTCCCGCGCCGACAGATCGACCTGGGCGGAGCCTGACACCACCGGGACAGATTCACGGGTCAGTTTCATGCCGGAGGGAAAGGCGCTCACGACGGCACCGCGAAGATAGGGGGCCGGACCGGCCAGCAGGGCACTCGTCATTGATTTGACGGTGTTCTTCTTGATGAACCAGCGGTAGTCGGGCACAGCGTAGGTGAAGGTCGGGTCGTAGAAGTAGATCGGGAACGGCCCGTAGATCACCTTGAAGGTCTCCTCGGGTATGGCGGTTCCGTTGGGAAGCTTCGATATCCGCCATTCACCATCCACCTGTTCCAGGGTGACGGGAATGGTCTCCTTGGTGCCTGCCGGGTACTGCGTGGCCACACCGTCGGCGTCCACCGAGTAGGCAAGGTCCAATTCGTAGAGGTACTCGTTTTCAATGGCTGTCTTGACCACTTGGGCTTCCCGGAAGACGATGGCCCGCTCGTCGGGTTTCCAGGTCACGGACTGGGCCTGGGTCAGGTACTGGCGTGCCACGGGGTAATCGTCTTCGTATCCGCTTCCAGCCATGTAGAAGTCCTCTATGACCGATTCCGGGCTGGCACCCGGTCGCGGTGCCGCAGGAAAGAACACGGGGGCGTTGGCATTGCCGGCGCCCTCGTCCTGGCTCTTGCCTACTGGCCCGGAACGGGGTATCTGGGCGCAGGCCGCGAGCAGCAACATCAACACGGCCACCACAGCGGCCAAGACAGGACGGGCAAGGGTCCTCATAGTGCGCCGCCACCTTCTTCGCTGCCCGCAGCGGGACGCCCGCGATCAACCTTGGCCTCCGGCCGTGCAACATCGGCGCCGAGGACCAGCATCTGCCGTTCACCGGCTGACCCCGGCAGTTCGATATCGGCCGGCTCAAGCTGCAATGGAGACTTCTGGATGGTCCCGCCCTGGCGCAGCGGCAGCGTGAGCCGGAAATTGGAGCCGGCCCCCTTTCGCCCCCACGCCTGCAACCAGCCGTTATGCAGCTTGGTGTCCTCGGCCGCAATCGACAGACCTAGGCCACTGCCGCCGGTAGTCCTTGCCCGCGCCGGGTCTGCGCGCCAGAAGCGGTCGAACACCCGCGCCGCCTCAGCGGGGGTCATGCCGATACCGTGGTCGCGCACCGCTACGGCAACGGCTTCCTGGTTGGCGGCAACGGAAATATGCACAGGCCTGCCCTCCCCGTGTTCCAGCGCGTTGAGCAAAAGGTTACGCAGGATGCGGTCGATGCGCCGGGAGTCCATTTCGACGACGATGCTCTTCTCCCGCGCGTTCAACCGCACCTCCGAGCCATACTCGGCAGCAACTGGAGCCGCGCCTTCCATGACATGGGAAATGACCTGGAAAATGTCCTGCGGCTCGGCGTCCAATACGGCAGCCCCGGCATCGAACCGGGAAATTTCCAGCAGATCCGACAGCAACGACTGGAATCGTTCCACCTGATGGTAAAGGAGCTCGGCGGACCTCTTGTTCATCGGGTCGAACTCTTCCCTGGCGTCGAAGAGCACTTCGGCTGCCATCCGTACCGTGGTCAGCGGCGTACGGAGCTCATGGGAAACGTCGGAGACAAAGCGCTGCTGCATCTGGGACAGGGTCGCCAGCTGCGTAATCTGCTCCTGAAGGCTTGCGGCCATGTGGTTGAAGGAGGCACCAAGCCGGGCGACTTCATCTTCACCCTTGACCACCATGCGTTCCTGGAGCTGGCCGGCCGCGAGTTTCTCCGAGACCACGGCCGCATGGCTGACGGGACTCACGACGTTCCTGGTGACGTACCAGGCAATGGCCCCGATCATCAGCACCAGCGCCGCACCACCGGCCCACAAAACGTTCTGGATCTCATCCAGTGTTTTCTGGGCAGTGTTGAGGTCGTAGATCAGGTAAAGCTCGTACATCGTGCCGTTGAACGTGACCTTGTTGCCCACCGCGATGCCGGGCCGGTCCTCATTGCCCACGGGGAATTCCATCGAAGCCCAGAACTGCTGCTTGCCGCCTTCCTGGACGGCCTTCCGCAGTTCAGGCGGGATGACACGCACGGTCAGCTGGTCGGAAGCACGCGATTCGACCCAACGGTTGCGGGGCTTCGTCTGTTCCGGCACTGCTTCGAACACGTAGCGGCGCTGGATGACCGACCCCCGGCCCTCCACGGCAGTCAGGGTGTCGTACACCAACGTGATGACGCTGGACTGGTCGGTGACCTGGGCGCCGTCGAACGTGTCCTGCACCTGCTTGACGTTAAAACGGGACTCCGACTCGGCCTGTGCCAGGCGTTCCTGGAAGAGGTTGTTGGCGATCTGGTTCGAAAGGTAGGCACCCACGATCGCGAATGAGGTAACTGCGAGCAGGAGGGTAGTCAGGACCGTCCTGAATTCCAGCGACCGACGCCAGCGCTTGAGGAGTGAACGCCACAGGAGGCGCAGGCCCGGCCTGATGTGCCGTACACCGGTCCCGACGAGGCGCGAGACCCGCAGGAACAGGATCAAGCCACGGCGCGTCCAGATCCTGGTCCGGGTCAGCAACCATGCGACGTTGTGCTTGCCGTTGCCGCCTCCCGAAGGCGAGTGCTCCGGCGTCGGGCGTTCCGGCGTCGCAGGAGTCGTTCCGCTGCCCGCAGGACGCCCGGAAACGCTGTCCGCTTCATCGCCGGTCGAGTGGCCGGCTGCAGACTCAGGAACCTGCTTTGTACCCGACACCGCGCACCGTCAAGACGACTTCGGGCGCTTCCGGATCGCGTTCAATCTTGGAGCGCAAACGCTGGACATGGACGTTCACCAGGCGGGTGTCCGCGGCGTGGCGGTAGCCCCAGACCTGTTCAAGGAGAAGTTCGCGGGTGAACACCTGCCACGGCTTGCGGGCCAGGGCCACCAGGAGATCGAACTCCAGGGGCGTCAGCGAGATGCGTTCGCCGCCGCGCGTCACCATGTGCCCTGCGACATCGATGGTGACATCGGCGATACGGAGCGTTTCAGGAGCCTTCTGCTCTCCCGGCCTCAGCCTTGCACGGACGCGGGCCACCAATTCGGCCGGTTTGAACGGCTTGGGTACGTAGTCGTCGGCGCCCGATTCGAGGCCCCTGACGACATCCGACGTGTCGGACTTTGCGGTGAGCATGACGATCGGCACATCGGACTCGCCACGGATCTGCCGGCACACTTCGATGCCGTCCGATCCGGGAAGCATAAGGTCAAGAAGCACCAGGTCCGGCTTGCTGGAACGGAAGACCTCCAACGCCTGGCCGCCGTCTGCGCAGAACACCGGCTCGAAGCCATCATTGCGCAGGACGATGCCAATCATCTCTGCCAGGGCTTCGTCGTCGTCTACTACCAGAATGCGTGCCTTCATAGTTATATGTTCCCTTATCGCCAAGCCTTTGTCCTGTTGGGCAGTGCGCACGGCATGGCGTCCTCCCCGGGGCACTTCCACCGTACTGCACGTGCCCGTGGAGGCGTGTTTGGCACCCTGTCCGGGACCTGGATGCCGGCTTTTGATGACACCAGCGCACGGGACTATGAGCGATGACGCCGGGACTATAGGCTGGGGCCAAGGTCCGTATGGGGGACCCCGGATGTCAACGGACCGCGTCCGATGGGGAGGAAAGCGTGTCAGAACCAGAGCACGGCCGCCAGCCACATCCCGGTGGCCAGCCGGGGTGGGACCAGCAGCCGCAGTGGGGGACGCCGCCCGCCTGGCAAGCCCCTCCGCCGTGGGGCCCGCAGGCCGGGACTCCCCCGCCGGGCGCTTGGCAGCCGGGACAGCCCGGACCGGGCGCTCCCCAGCCGGGACCCTTCGGATATGGCCAGCCCCGCGGAGGCTGGCAAGGTGGAGGCCAGCCGGGTGGAGGCTGGCAAGGTGGCGTCCCCTACGGCCAGCCACTCTATGTGGCCCCGCCCAAGCCCGGCATCATCCCTTTGCGGCCTTTGCAATTGGGCGAGATCCTGGACGGTTCCTTCCAGACCATCCGCCGCAACGCTGCGGCAATGTTCGGTTCGGCCCTGCTGGTCCAGGCCCTGGCAGCCGTGCTGGCGGGTGTTGTCACTGTCGGCATGCTGCAGTTAGTGGGAACACTGGAGGCCGTCGAGAGCAACGCTGATCTTGAGGAGGCCATGGGCCCCTTCCTTGCCATGATGGCCGCTTTCTCAGGCATCTCGATCCTGGTCGGTTTCCTGGGCGCCGCGCTGCAAGGGGTTCTGGCGGTTCCGGTGGCCAGGTCGGTCCTCAACCGGCGCACTGGCTTCAAGCAGATGTGGAAGCTGGCCGGAAAGCGCATCGGCCCGCTGCTGGGCGTGGCCGCGCTCCTGGTGTTTGGCGGTCTCCTGGTGGCCGCTGCATTCGTTGGAATCGCCATCCTGTTGTTCACCGGCATGGGTCCTGCCGGCATGCTGGTTGTCTTCCCCCTGGGACTCGGGGTGTTCATCCTGTTTCTCTGGATCGCTTTGAAGCTGATGTTTGCCCCCGCGGCCATCGTCGTAGAGCGTCTTGGCGTCTATGCCGGCTTGCTCCGTTCCTGGCAGCTGACGCGGAACAACTGGTGGCGTATTTTTGGCATCACGCTCCTGGTGGCTTTGATGGTGGGCCTCGTTGCCCAGGTCGTCCAGATTCCTGTGTCCCTCGCCGCCGGCGGCATCGGCTCGGTGGTTTCTCCTCATCCGGACATGGAGACCCTGACCTCGGCAATGATCATCACCACGCTGATCTCAACGGTCGTTGGCGCGTTGGTGGGTTCAGTGACCTTTGCCTTCCAAACCTCCGTTTCCGCCTTGATCTACATGGACCTCCGCATGCGCCGCGACGGTCTGGACGTTGAATTGTTGCGGCTGATGGAGACAGGCGCCGACCCCGACGGCATTCCGGGCAGCCCCACGTCCTCCCTGGGGGGGCCTGCCGTAGGCCACCCGTTCGGGCCACGGCCTTCGGCATGACGGTTCCAGTTCCCTGCGGCCTCCTCCGAATGATTCCGCTGGAGCCGCCGGTTACTCCTGACCGTGAAGAAGCCCGCCGCTGGGCGGAAGAGGAACTGTCCAAACCGCAGTATCCAGCAGCCCAGCCCACGTGGCTGCAGCAGATGTGGCGCGACTTCCTGGACTGGCTCAATTCCTTGGAGTTTGAAACCGGCAGCGGCGGCAATCCTGCCGTGCCGATCATGATTGCCGTCGCCGTAGTCCTGATTGTGGTGGCGGTCCTTGCGGTCAGGCCGCGCCTTAACGCGCGGAAGAGGCCGACGGCGACCGGCCTGTATGGTGACGATCCGGCCGTTGACGCCGCTGCCTACCGCCGCCGTGCACTGGCTGCAGCGGACGACGGCGACTGGCCGGCCGCCGTCGTTGAGCAGTTCCGCGCTGTGGTCAGGTCAGCGGAAGAACGCGACATCATCGAACCGCGCCCGGGTCGCACGGCTGATGAGGCAGCGTGGCAGCTCGGCCAGGTTTTTGGCACGGTCCAGGAAAGGCTGGACTCGGCCGCCGGCCTGTTCGACGCCGTCCGGTACGGGGACCAGCCTGCCGTGCGGGGCGACTTCGACTCCCTCCGCCGGCTCGACGAGGACCTCGGTGCCATGGTTCCTGACTTCTCCGAACAGGACCGCCACGGATTCGCGGTGCCACGATGACGGCAGTAGACCAACAGCAAGCAGGCCGGGCGCAAAAACCCGCCACGTCCGAGGCGTCCGGGTTCCGCGGGTGGGCGCGCAAAAGGGCGGCTTGGATCGCTATCGGATTGGTCTTTCTGGCCCTGGTGACGTACCTCGCCGTTGGGCAGTTGTCTGCCCCGGATGATGCGCGTCCGCTTTCAGTGCGTAATCCTGCGCCGGATGGCGGCATGGCGGTCGCCGAGATCCTGGGCCGGCAGGGTGTGCGGGTCACACCGACGGACACATTGCCCGATACCTTGGCTCAGCTGTCTCAGAAGGAAGATCCGGTTCTGTTCCTTTCCGATCCCCGGGGATTCCTGGATCGGTCCCAACTCGAGGAGTTGCGTGCCGCGGCCGAAAAGATCGTAGTGGTCGGCCCCAGGCTCCGCACCCTGGCCGGGCTCGATCCGGCGTTCGGACCCGGCGGCGTTGTTCCTGAGGCGGTGACTGTTCTTGAGCCGCAGTGCCGCGAGGATGATCCGGCAGCGGCCGGCCCGGTGTCAGCCCAGGGTCCTGTCTATACGGGGCCCGTGGTGTGCTACTCCATCCGGCCGGGCGCAGCCGGACTGTACGCCACATCCGCGGACGGCAGCATCGTGGTGCTAGGCAGCTCCGGACTGGTTGACAACGGGCACTTGGCGCTGGAAGGCAATGCGGCCCTGGCGCTGCGCACCCTGGGCAGCGGCCCAGAGCTGGTGTGGTACCTGCCGGGGCCCTCGGACATGTCCACTGACCGATCGGCGCCGACCCTCAGCGAGTTGGCGCCGCCCTGGCTGGCTTTCCTTGGGCCGTGGCTTGGAGTGGTGGCAGTCCTGACGATCCTGTGGCGTGGCCGCCGCCTGGGGCCGTTGGTTTTCGAGCCCCTTCCCGTGGTGGTCAAGGCAGCCGAAACGGCGGAGGGACGTGCCCGTTTGTACCAGGACTCGAGGGCCCTTGACCGTGCGGCCGATAATCTCCGGGCGGGCCTGCTTTCCCGCTTGGCCAAGCACTTCAACCTGGGGCCGGCGGCAACCGCAGGGTCGGTGGTGGACGCAGTGGCGGTCGCCGTGGGCAGGCCGGCACCGGAACTTCGCTCCATTCTGGTCGACTTCAGGCCGCAAACAGAAGGACAACTGGTCCAGTGGGCACAACAGATCGAACACATCGAACAGGAGGCGACGGCCCGATGAGCAGCCAGCCGAGCAACTTCACGGAGGATACGTACGGGTACCAGGGCTCTTCCCGGGTGCCAAGTGACGCACAGCCAGACCAACCGCGAAACCCCGGTCCACAGGGAAGCAGTCAAGCCGTTAGTCCTGCGCGGACATCGCTCCTGAAGGTCCGCGAGGAAGTGGGCAAGGCCGTTGTAGGACAGGATCCGACGGTCACGGGCCTGCTGATCGCACTCCTGTGCGGTGGCCATGTCCTGCTGGAAGGAGTCCCGGGAGTCGCCAAGACCCTGCTGGTCAGGGCTTTGTCCACCGCCCTGAGCCTCGAGACCAAACGCGTCCAGTTCACCCCGGACCTGATGCCCGGCGATGTCACCGGTTCCCTGGTGTACGACTCCCATACGTCGGAGTTCTCCTTCCGGGAGGGGCCGGTGTTTACCAACATCCTGCTGGCCGATGAAATCAACAGGACTCCGCCCAAGACCCAGGCCTCCCTGCTGGAGGCCATGGAGGAACATCAGGTCTCCGTGGATGGCGTGTCCCGGCCGCTTCCAGCGCCTTTCATCGTGGCCGCAACCCAGAATCCCGTGGAGTACGAGGGAACATACCCCTTGCCCGAAGCGCAGCTGGACCGGTTCCTTTTGAAATTGACCATGCCCCTCCCCGGCCGAAACGACGAAATCGAAGTGATACGGCGCCATGCTGCCGGCTTCGACCCGCGGGATCTTGCCGCCGCGGGTGTGCGGCCGGTGGCCGGTGCCGGCGAACTTGCCGAGGCCCGCGCAGCAGTGGCGGACGTATCAGTGGCCCCCGAAGTTCTGGCCTACATCGTCGATATCGTTCGCGCCACCCGGGCCGCCCCGTCGTTCCAGTTGGGCGTCTCCCCCCGCGGTGCCACGGCCCTCCTGAACACGTCCAAGGCCTGGGCCTGGCTGTCGGGGCGGACGTTCGTGACCCCCGACGACGTCAAAGCACTGTCCCTGCCCTGCCTTCGGCACCGGGTGGGCCTTCGCCCGGAGGCCCAGATGGACGGCATCCGGGTGGACGACGTCCTGGGCAGCATCCTCTCATCCGTCCCGGTCCCGCGTTGAGGCTTGGTGAACAGGCGGAGACGGAGGTGATTTGAGTGGCCATCACGGGCAGATTCGTCCTGCTTACCCTGTTGGGGCTGGCGCCCTTGGTGCTTTTCCCTTCGTGGACCACCGTGCTGATGATCGTCGGCGTGCTGCTGCTGGTGGTGGTCATTGACCTGTTGCTCGCGGTATCGCCGGCCAAGGTTGGCCTTACGCGACAACCCTTGGGGAGTGTCACCCTGGAGCACCAGGTGGACTCCGTGGTGACCATCACCAATGCCTCGGGCCGCACGCTGCGGGCCGTCGTCAGGGATGCCTGGCAGCCCTCCGCCGGGGCCCGGGCATCCACCCACCGCCTTGTCATTCCGCCCGGTGAACGCCGCCGGATGTCCGTGACTCTGGTGCCCCGCCGTCGGGGAGACCTCGAGTCCCCCCACGTCACCATCCGCTCCCATGGGCCCCTGCACCTGGCGGCACGCCAGCGTACGCGGCCGCTGCCGGGGCGGCTCCGTGTCCTCCCGCCGTTTCATTCCAAGCGCCACCTGCCCTCCAAGCTGCGTAAGCTGCGCGAGCTGGACGGCAAGGCCGCCGTCCAGATCCGGGGTGCCGGTACCGAGTTCGATTCCTTGCGCGACTACGTCCGCGGCGACGACGTACGGTCCATCGACTGGCGGGCCACGGCACGACGCACCTCCGTGGTGGTCCGCACCTGGCGCCCGGAGCGGGACAGGCGCGTTGTGATCGTCCTCGATACCTCCCGCACCGCAGCGGCGCGGATCGACGACGAACCACGCCTGGACACCGGGATCGAGGCAGCCTTGCTGCTGGCAGTCCTTGCTGAACGGGGCGGGGACCGGGTGGATTTCCTGGCCTATGACAGGATGCTTCGGGCCAGGGTGGAGTCGGCCGCCAAAGGCAATCTGCTGGGGCAACTGGTCCAGGCCATGGCCCCGTTGGAAGCCGAACTGATCGAACTGGACTGGCAGCAGATTCCGGGACAGGTCCGGGCGGTTTCCGCCCACCGCTCCCTGGTGGTGCTCTTGACGGCACTCGACGGCGGCGACCCTGCCGACGGGCTCCTCCCCGTGGTGGCACGCTTGGTCCAGCAGCACGTAGTGGTGGTTGCTTCGGTCCGGGATCCCCTGCTGACGGCCATGAAGGAAGAACGCGCCACGGCCAGCCAGGTTTTCCGGGCAGCCGCTGCCGAGCGGAGCCTGCTGGAACGGGCTGCTGTCACCGCCCAGTTGCGGCAGCTTGGCGCGGAAGTAGTGGACGCCGATCCGCTGGACGTTCCACCCTTGCTGGCAGACACGTACATCCGGCTGAAGGCCGCCGGACGATTGTAGGAAGGACGGATATGAGTACCCCCATTTACCGGCTTGCCCTGGGCAGCGGGTTCGACGACCTCGCTCCTGAGCTGCAGGAGTATTTCTCGTTGGCTGCAGGTTCGGGAAGCTATGGCATCGGTGAGGGTGTCTTCGACGTCGTGGGATGCAGGCAACGGTGGTTGCGGCCACTGCTGGCCTTGACCGGCCACGAGGAAGCGTTCTTTCCGGAGTACGGCGAGCACATCCCCTTCCGGATCGAAAACCACGCCCATGTGGATCCCTTCGGCAGGCCTGCCCTGACTGCCCGCCGCGAGATTTATTTTCCGTCCGGCACGCGCCTCTTCCACGATACAACCAGCGCCATCACCGGAAACCCACCTGACGACCGGGCCCGGCTGGTGGACCATCTGGGCCGCTACCGGCGCCTGGCCACCGACCTTGAGGTCAGCGTCACTCCGGAAGGCAGGCTGCGGGGCGTGTCAAAGGCCAGCCGGCTGTTCCTTGGTCCACTGCGGATAGCCCTTCCGGAACTCCTTGATGCCCGGGCCTACGCAGAGCAATGGTACGACCGCGAAGAAGGGAAGCACCGTATCCAGGTCAAGGTCATCCAGCCCCAGATCGGTCTGGTGCTTGTTTATGCCGGCCGCTTTGATTACCGGTTGGTCCCCTACCTCCCGGGGTCGGCGCCAGGGAACTCGCTTCCCCGCTACGCAGAACCTGACCGATGGGAGCAGCGCGTCTAGCCCTGGGCCAGCTGGTCGAGGCCGTCGGCGACCTGTGTGAGCCGGACGAGGACCTCTTTGGCGGTCGACGGCGGCAGGTGTGCCAACCCTGTGGCTGGAGTGACGCGGAGCCCGCTGAGCAAGGATGCCGGGAGGCCGAGCTGACGCCACGGGCGCCAGATGGTGTTGACGATATCCGCAGTGCGCGGCAAGGGGCCCTCCGTCGCCATTGCGCCTGCCCACACCCGTTTTCCCGCTTCCGCGGCTGCTGCGAGCTGTTCCCACTGCCGGGTGGTCAGGGCCTTGAGGGGAACGGCGACTCCGTCGGCGCCGGCCGACAGGATCCGCTCGATCGGAGCCTCGATCTCAGGGACGGAAATAACGGTTTCGACGGCGCCGGCTGACTTGAGTGCCTCCACCACCAACCGCCATGCTCCGGTGACTTCCTCCCCGGCAATGGACCGCAGCGTCCGGTAACCACTCGCCGTCGGGATGGTGCCGGCCATGACGGCCGCAATGTCCGGTTCATCCACCTGCACCACGATGCGCGCACCAGGCACGGCCGCCGCAAGGCGCTGGAGGTGGCTGCCGACGCCGGCGGCGAGCGACTCCGCGATGTCCCGCCGTGCACCGTAGTCGAGGAGGGAGCGCTCGCCATTGTGCAGGTAAAGGTTGGCCGCCAGTGTCAGCGGACCAACGAACTGGACCTTCAGTGTGGTGGCCTGGGCGTCCTCGGCCCCCGCGATGTCGGCCAGGACGTTGATGTCGGACGCCAGGAGGGAGCGGGCACGTTGTTCGTCCTTTCCCGGGCGGTCCACCAGCCGCCATCCGTGCGGCTGCACATCGACGGCAAGGTCCACCAGCAGGGCACTCGTCCGGCCGACAGCGTCGGCACCCACCCCGCGGTCCGGAAGCTCTGGAAGGAACGGCAGATGAGGATCGCCGAGCTCGCCCCGGACTGTCCGGACAGCTTCGGCATGGTCGGTGCCGGGCCAGGTGCCCAGCGCCGTAGCGGACGCGCGCTCGGGAGCGGGCACGGGAATTCCGCTGGACGGGTTTGTCTGCTCCGCCACGGGCTACGCCTGCTGGCTGGAAATCTGGTGATCCTCGGCAATGGCCTCGTGGTGGCGGATCACTTCGCTGATGATGAAGTTCAGGAATTTCTCGGCGAAAGCCGGATCAAGGTGCGCATCCTCGGCGAGGCGCCGCAGCCGCGCAATCTGGGCGGCTTCGCGCCCGGGGTCTCCTGCCGGGAGTTTGTGGGTAGCCTTCAGGATCCCCACTTTCTGGGTCGCTTTGAAGCGCTCGGCCAACAGGAAAACAAGCGTGGCGTCAATGTTGTCGATACTGGACCGGATGGACAGGAGCTCATCCATGATGGCGCTGTCCACCTGGCCGGCCAGGGAGCTTGCTGCCGGGTTGAAGGAAGGGACGTCATCCGGGAGGGCATTGTTCTGCTCGGTCATGAGTCCCAGTCTAGGGTCTGGGCGCACACAGGCGCGGGTGTTACCTGCAGCCCCACCGGGTGCCGGCAGTCCGCCCCATGACAGGAACGGACCGCCGGACGGGCCGGGTGTCAGCCGCCCAACAGCGCGCGGTGGGCCTCCCGCCGTCGTGCTTGTTGTTCCGGGTCCGGAACCGGCAGTGAGGCGATCAGCCGCTTGGTGTAGTCGTGTTGCGGCGACCCCATGACGTGGTTTCCGATTCCCTGCTCCACCAAACGTCCCTTGTACAGCACGCCAACCCAATGCGAGAGCATGTCCACCACTGCGAGGTCGTGGCTGATGAACAGTGCCGCGAACCCGAATTCCTCCTGGATGTCCTTGAATAGGTCCAGGACTTTCGCCTGGACTGACACGTCCAGCGC
This sequence comes from Paenarthrobacter sp. NCHU4564, assembly GCF_052156435.1. Lineage (NCBI taxonomy): Bacteria > Bacillati > Actinomycetota > Actinomycetes > Micrococcales > Micrococcaceae > Paenarthrobacter > Paenarthrobacter sp. NCHU4564. The sequence continues at coordinate 26,192 of NZ_JBQLIS010000006.1, read as the reverse complement.
GGAGGTGGGCTCGTCGGCGATCAGGAGGCGCGGATTCAGGGCCAGGGACCTGGCCAGGGACGCACGCTGCCGCTGACCTCCGGACAGTTCATGCGGGTAGCGTTGGGCGAACGACGCCGGCAACTGGACTGATTCGAGCAGCCGGCCGACCGCCTTCCGCGCCTCCTCAGGACGCGGCCGGGTATGGATGAGCAGCGGCTCTGCAATGCATTCCCCGATGGTCAGGTGCGGGTTGAAGGACGCGGCGGGGTCCTGGAAAACGAAGCCGATATCCTTGCGCAGCGGCCGGAAGGTACGCTCCCGGAAATCCAACATTTCGTAGCCCAGGACCTTCAGGCTGCCGCCTGTCACGCGGGTCAGCCCGGCGATCGCCCTCCCGAGCGTCGACTTACCCGAACCGGACTCCCCCACCAGGCCGTAAACCTCATTGGCAGAGATCGTGAAATCAACGTTGTCCACGGCTTTGAAGCCGTGGCGTCCGAACCGGGCCGGATATTCGATGGTCAGGTTCTTTGCCTCGACCAACACCTCTCCGTCCTGATGGAGCCGGGTACGGGCTCCCTCTGACGCCGAGTTCCGGCCCAGGTGCGGGACTGCTGCCAGGAGATTCCTGGTGTACTCCTGCCGGGGTTCGGCAAACAGCACGCGGGAGGTTGCTTCCTCAACGACGTCTCCCTGGTACATGACCACCACCCGGTCGGCGAGGTCGGCCACCACGCCCATGTTGTGGGTGATCAGCACAATGGATGTCCCGTAGTCATCCCGCAAGTCCCTCAGCAGTTGCAGGATCCCGGCCTGGACGGTGACGTCCAGCGCCGTGGTCGGCTCGTCTGCCACAATCAATCCCGGGTTGAGCGCCAGCGCCGCGGCAATGACTACCCGCTGCTTCTGTCCGCCGGAGAACTGGTGCGGGTAGTAGTCGACCCGGGTTTCGGGATCGGGAATGCCGACCTTCCGCAGCGCCTCCGTTGCGCGCTTCCTGGCTTCCTTTGCCGAGACCCGGTGGCCGTCTGCCGCATGGGCGCGGATGCCTTCAGCGATCTGCCACCCGACAGTAAACACAGGGTTCAGGGCGGTGGACGGTTCCTGGAACACCATAGCCACATCCCGGCCACGGATTTTCCGCAGCGTGGAGGGTCCGACGCTGATGACGTTGCTCCCATTGATCACCACGGCGCCTGAGCTGACGGCCGTTTCGGGGAGGAGACCGAGGATGGTTTTGGCCGTGACGGTCTTGCCGGAACCGGACTCGCCCACGATCGCCACGACTTCTCCGGCTTTGACATCCAGGCTGACGTCCTTCACGGCGTGGACGTCACCACCGTCCGTGGCAAAAGTGACCTTGAGGTGTTGGATGTCCAGGACGGCGGGGGCAGCCCCGCGGTCCGGCACGATGACGGGATCGACGCTCATGCTGTGCCTTCCTGTGCAGTGGGTGCCGTGGAACCGGCCCGTTTGCGTCCCCGGATCCGTGGATCGTTGAGATCGTTGATGCTTTCGCCCACCAGCGTCAGCCCCAGCACGGCCAGCACTATGGCCAGGCCCGGGAAAACTCCTGTCCACCAGATGCCCGAGGACGTGTCGGCCAACGCTTTGTTCAGGTCGAAGCCCCATTCGGCGGCGGAGGTGGGTTCGATGCCGAAGCCCAGGAAGCCAAGCCCCGCCAACGTGAGGATGGCCTCCGAAGCGTTGAGGGTGAACATCAGGGGCAGGGTCCGGGTGGCGTTCTTGAAGATGTGGCGGCCGATGATCCGGACGCTTGATGCGCCCAAAACCTTGGCGGATTCCACGAACGGCTCGGCCTTGAGGCGGATGGTCTCAGCCCGGATCACCCTGAAGTACTGGGGCACGAACACCACGGTGATGGAAAAGGCACAGGAGAAGATCCCGCCCCAGAAGCTCGACTGTCCGCGGCTGACCACAATGGAAATGACGATCGCCAGCAGCAGTGTGGGGAAGGCGTAGATGGCATCCGATACCACCACCAGGATCCGGTCCAGCCACCCGCCGAAGTAGCCGCTGAACAGGCCCAGGGCCACGCCAAGGAACAGCGACATGGCCACAGATACGGCGATCACCGTGACGGCTGTCTGCGAACCCCACAGGACGCGGGACAGGACGTCGTAGCCGCCAACGGTGGTTCCGAGCAGGTGCTTGGGTCCCGGCGCCTGCTGCGTGGGGAACGATCCCGAGCTGTCGCTGAGCTGGGAATAGCCGTAGGGCGCAAGCAGTGGGGCGAGGATGCTGGTCAGGAGGAAAAGTCCCGTGAGGATGACACCTGCCACCAGCATGCCGCGTTGGAGTCCCACACTCTTGCGGAGATGGGACACCACCGGGAGCCGCGATCCAAGGGACCGCTTGGGAGCCGTGAGTTGTGGGGTTTCCATGGTCAGTACCTCACTCGCGGGTCGATCAGCGCGGCGATGATGTCCACGATGAAGTTGGTGACGGCGACGATCACGGCAAGCAGCACCACGATGCCCTGCACGGCGACGAAGTCCCTGGCGTTGAGGTACTGCACCAACTGGTAGCCCAGGCCTTTCCACTCAAAGGTGGTTTCGGTCAGGATGGCTCCTCCCAGCATGAGGGCGATCTGCAGGCCCATGACGGTGATGATGGGGATCAGCGCCGGCTTGTACGCATGCTTCGTCAGCAGCCTGTACTCGCTGACGCCACGGGAGCGACCGGCCTCCACATAGTCCTTGCCCAGCGTTCCGATCACATTGGTGCGGACCAGGCGCAGGAAGACGCCGGCCGTCAGCAGCCCCAGGGCAACAGCGGGAAGGACTGCGTGCGAGGCGATGTCACCAAAAGCGGTGAAGTTGCCGCTGCGCAGGGCATCCAGCCAGTAGATCCCGGAGGGCGCGGCAAGATTGCTCATGGCCAGTTCAGTCCGCGTGGACGCCCTCCCGGCCACCGGAAACCACCCCAGCCACACCGAGAAGGTCAGTTTGAGGAGGAGCCCGGAGAAGAACACTGGTGTCGCATAGCAAAGGATGGCAAAGATCCTGAGGACTGCGTCGGAGGCCTTGTCCCGGTGCTGGGCGGCAATGAGCCCGAAGGGAATTCCCACGGCGAGCGCGACGATCAGGGCATTGATGCTCAGTTCCAGTGTGGCAGCGCCGAAGGTGAACAGGACTTCGACCACCGGACGGCGGTCCGTGATGGTGGTGCCGAAGTTGCCTGTCAGCAGCTGGCCCAGGTATTCGAAGTACTGGACCAGGATGGGCCTGTCGTACCCGGCCTCATGGATCCGCTGTGCAAGGACGTCCGGGGGCAACCGTCCGCCCTGGGCAGCGGTGATGGGGTCGCCGATGACCCTCATCAGGAAGAAGACCAGGGTCACCAGGATGAAGACCGTGGGGATGATCAGGAAGAACCTGACCACGATGTATCTGCCCAGTCCTCCACCGGGCCTGGATTTGCTTTTGGGGGCCACGACGCCGGGTTCGGCATCGGGTACGTCTACGAGTGTTGTCATTGTTGCCTATGGCTCCTGCCCGTGGGTTGCGCGGGGTTGCTGGTGGCTGCCGGCGATGGTGGTCAGCACAGGAGGCGGGACACCTGGTCAGTGTCCCGCCTCCCCCTGGCGCAGCTACTTGGATATGGTTCCGAGGCGGAACTTGAAGGAGGCGTCCAGCGTGTTTTCCACGCCATTGACTCCGCTGCCTGCAATGGCAACCTGCGCCCCCTGCAGCAACGGCAGCGTAGAGATGTCCTTGGCCAAGGCGTTCTGTACGTCCTTGATCGCGGTTTCGCGGGCTGACTTGTCTGCTTCGGTGAGCTGCTTGCTGATGAGTTCGTTCACCGTGGCGTTGTTGTAGTGGTTCTTCAGGAAGCCGCCCTCCGGGAAGAACGGGGTGAGATAGTTGTCGGCATCGCTGAAGTCCGGGAACCACCCGAACTGGAACAGCGGGTACTCGTCGGCCCGGCTGGCCTTGCTGTAGGTGACCCACTCGGTGGACTGCAGGTTGACGGTGAACAGGCCGGACTTCTCGAGCTGCTCCTTGATCATGGCGTACTCGTCACCGGAGGATCCGCCGTAGTGGTCCGGGTTGTACTGCAGGTTCAGGGCCACGGGTCCGGTGACTCCCGCGTCCGACAGCACTTTCTTGGCTTTGTCCAGGCTGGGCTTGCCGCTGTCGCCGTAGGCGTCCTTGAAGGACTCGTTGGCTCCGAGGAAGCCATTGGGAACGTTGGACCACAGCGGCAGGTACGTGCCCTTGTAGACCTGGTCGGCGATCGCCTGCCGGTCCACGAGATGGGCCACTGCCTGGCGAACGGCCAGTGCTTTGGCAGGATCGGCCCCTTCGGCTTTGTTGCCAAAGGGCATGGTGTCGAAGTTGAAGGTGATATAGCGGATTTCGCCGCCGGGACCGGTCAGGACCTTGACCTTGGAGTCCTTCTTGAGGTCGTCCACGTCCGTGGCGCTGAGGCTGCGGAAGGCAACGTCGATGTTGCCCTGCTGGATGTCCAGCTTCAGGTTGGTGGGGCTGGCGTAGTACTTGATCGTCGCTTCGTCATTGGCCGGCTTGCCGAGGACCCCCTGGTAGTCGGGGAAGGCCTTGAAGCTGACGAGCTCGTTCTTCTTGTAGCTGTCGATGGTGTACTGGCCGTGGAAGGCATTGGCCTTGATGATGTCATCGTCAGCCAGGAGCTTGTCCGCCGGGAACACTTCGTCGTCCACGATCGGAGCAGCCGGGCTGCTGAGGATCTGGGCAAAAGTCTGGTCGTTCGCGAGCTTCAGTTTGAAGACCACCGTGTTGGCATCGGGGGCAGTGACGCTCTCGATGTTGGTCAGCAGGGTGGCGGGACCGGCTGGATCGTTAATGGCCACCTGGCGGTCGAAGGAGAACTTGACGTCCTTGGAGTCCAGGGTGTGGCCGTTGGCCCATTTGAGGTTGGGCTTGAGTTTGACGGTGTACTCGGTGGGCGCCGTGAAGGAGGACGATTCCGCCAGGTCGGGCACCGGTTCGGCACCGCCGGGCTTTGAGTTGAGGAGGAAGGAGTAGATCTGGTTCATCACCATGAATGAACCGTTGTCGTAGGACCCGGCAGGGTCCAGCGCAGTGACTTTGTCGGTGGTGCCGTAGGCGATGGGTCCTTCGGCTGCCGGAGCGGACGAGGATCCTCCGCCCGAGGGCCCTGTGCAGGCGGTCAAGGCGAGCGCGGAGATGCCCGCGAGCGCGATAACGCTGTTCAGGGCCTTCTTGTTCAGTGCCATCTGGGTGAACCTTCTGTTCGATGGTTTCGGTGCGCCCCTGCAATGTGATGGGCGGCACACTCTTGACCTCCCGATTCAACCAGACTTCCACCATCGTGAAGCATTCATTTTGTGATTCGAGACACAAACTTTACCTGTCAGTAGCTTCCTGCCCACCCCCCAAGGCCATTGCCCGGCAGCGGGTGCAGGAATATCTTGGTTGCGAAAGGACGGGCCCATGACCAAGTCAGCCCTCTGTGTAGGGATCAACAAATTCAAGTACCTCCCCTCATCGAGCTGGCTGCAGGGATGCGTCAATGACGCTGAAGACCTGGCCTCCGTCCTTGAGGCCACGTACGGTTTTCCGGAAGCCGGCATCACCGTGCTCCGGGATGCCAAGGCGACCAGGAAGAATGTGCTGGCCGCGTTGAACGAGCTTGTGGACAGCGCTGTCGAGGGCGGGTCCCGCCACTTGGTGTTTACTTTCTCAAGCCATGGCACGCAGGTCCCGGATACCAGCGGCGACGAAGCCGACCGCCTGGATGAGGCCTTTGCCTGCTATGACATCAACAACGCAGGAGACGCCTGGGATCCTGCGACCGTCATCACGGACGATGAACTGGCATCGCTTTTTACCCGCGTTCCGGAAGGCGTGCTCATGGAGGTGGTCCTGGACACCTGCCACAGCGGGACAGGACTGAAGTCATTGGATCTGCTCCCGGGCCGCCGCCCGCGTTTCCTCCCGGCTCCTACGCCCCGGGCTGTGGCAGCCAGCGAGTTCAGCGACACCCGCACCCTCCGTGACCTGGTCAAGGCATCGGTTTCATCCCGGCCTGTGCTCATGGCGGCCTGCCGGGCGGACCAGACTGCGGCCGATGCTCCCATCGATGGCCGCTACAACGGAGCCTTTACCTACCATTTGTTGAAGTCGTTGGCGAGCGACGGGTCGTCCCCCCGGGCAGAGATCCTGAAACTGGTCAGCAAGGGCTTGAAGGCCGGCGGTTTTGACCAGGTAGCGCAGTTGGAAGGCACGACGGCGGCACGCAAGGCCGCGTGGGGAAGCTGACGGCGGCGGTGGCCGCTACTGCTTGAAATTACTTGAAACTGCAGCCGTTGCCGGGCATTACTCCCCCGTGCCGTGGAACTTGTCCCGGACCCCCGATGACGCGGCTTCCTCGGCGTCATGATGTTGGTCCGACCCGAAAAGAAGTCCCTGGCGCTCCCTGTCCATGACCGGTTTGAGCGCCGCGTACACCAAGCGGCCCCCTGCGTCGAAGCGGAGCAGCCCGCCGCCCCGGACGTCCACGTACTCCCTGCGGGTTTTGAGGCCAAGGCGCACATAGGCTTCTTTCCGGCTCATGCGCACTGTTTGGATGAACGACGCACCGATTTCCGAAATAATGAACCCGTCCGGGGAGACCCGTTCGGAGGTCCGCACCCGGGTGGAACTCAAGGGAGTGCGCCGCTCCAGCCTGGCTGCGTCCAGCAGCCTGGGGTTTTCCCACACGAACCGCTGCACTTCCTGGGGATCTGAGCCGAGGGCAGACAAGCGGATCGGATATCGCAGCCCTTGGTAGTTGTCCACGCCGCTGATGTTATGCAGGGAAACCCGGCGGATGCCGATCGCCGAAAATTCATTCTGCAGAGCGTCCCTGTACCCGTATGCGTCCTCGGGCACCATGTCCAGGTCGGCTGCGATGATCCCCCGCAGCAGGTCGCGCCAGCCCACATCCACCGGTGGCATATAGGAGAGTCCCCGGATCACCATGCGCAGCACCCGCATGGCAACGATTGATCCTGACTCTGCTTTCTGCTGGAGGCTTGGGTGCCCACCCATGCGTGCATTCCGCTCCGACCAAAGGTGCCGGACGGCCCGGAGAACCGCCCCCACCACCACGGACCCCCGGGCGTGGGGTTCCACCAGGTCCTGCCAGTTTTCGGGCACCGGTCCAAGCAGCGGTTCCCGCAGGGGACCCCGGGCAAAGAGGTCGCGGGCAAAGTCGAACAGTGAACGCATCAGCTCGTCGTCGCCGACGCCGCGTTGTCCCCCGCCTGTACCGGCGGCCGCCTCAAGCTGCCGGTAGACCACCTCCCGTGAGGAGAAGACGGACAGGATGGCCACCAGGTCCGCCAGCGCCTCATGCATGGCCAGTTGTTCCATGGTTGCCAGGTGGTCCGCCCATGCCGGGCGGAAACCGTCAAGGATTGCGTGGGTCACTTCGTGGGCAACGATATCCCGGTAAAGAGCGGTTGGGACCTTGTAGCCCATCCTGTCGACTGAACCGAAGCGGATGATGTTGGTGCCGCGTTCGTATCCGGTGTCCGTCGCCGTGACACGGTCCCGGGCCTTGAGCACAACCCTGCCTTCGGGCACCCACGGCATCCGGCGTCCCAGAGTTGTTTCAAAAATGTCCAGTGTGTTCATCGCTACGGCGTACACGTGCTGGGCAAGGAAGCGGGTGTCATCCAGGAGTTCCCGCAGTTCCTCCGGTGGCGGCAGGGACACCAATTGCCAGGGGTCTCCCTGCCGCGTCAAGGTCACCGGCGAGACGTTGGTACCGCGCCATTTGCGGATGTGGATGGCGTAGCGATGGCCCGTCGGACCCCTGCGCAGCCGCTCCACAGGAATGCGTACCTGTGCGGTCAACGGCGGCTGGCCACCGCTGCCGATCGGCCCTTCCGCCAGGACCGTGACGGAGACCATCTGACCGGCTTTGATGTCTCCCGGGCCCTTCTTAGGAAATGCCACAGCCATCGCCATCCCGATCGCGGACCACCCCAGCCGCAGCGGTTGCGCTGCTTAGGGCAAGTATGGGGTGGGGTCAGGCTGGAGGCAATGACTACTGGAGGACAACCCTCTGCAGGGAACGGGCCGCGTCAATGGTCGCCTGGCCCAGCACACGGCTTCCTTGGTACAGGACAACAGTCTGGCCGGGAGCCACGCCACGCAGGGGGTCCTCCAGCGTCACCACAAGCCCGGGCCGATCCTGGCCGTCGTCGCCCGTGACCGCCTCCACGCGGGCGCGGGCAGGCACGGGGTCGCCGTGGGCGCGGACCTGGGCGTGGCAATCAAATTCTTCACCGGTAGTTACCTCAGCAATGGGCAGCCCTGCCCAGGAAACCTTGATGCCCCGGATTTCGTCGATGGCCAGGAGGGATTCAGGGCCCACCACCACCTTGTTGTCCTTGGGGCGGATCTCCAGCACGAAGCGCGGCTTTCCATCAGCGGCGGGCGTGCCGAGCTTCAAGCCCCGGCGCTGGCCCACGGTGAAAGCATTGGCGCCGGAGTGTTCACCCACCTTGGTGCCGGTCTCGTCCACGATGTCCCCCGTAGTCATGTCGATCTTCTCGGCCAACCAGCCGCGAGTGTCGCCGTCGGGGATAAAGCAGATATCGTGGCTGTCCGGCTTGTTGGCCACGGACAAGCCGCGCCTCTCGGCCTCGGCGCGGACCTCAGCCTTGGATGGGGTATCGGCCAGCGGGAACATGGAGTGCTTGAGTTGCTCGTGCGTCAGGACACCCAGGACATAGCTCTGGTCCTTGGCCCAGTCCGCCGCACGGTGCAGTTCGCGGTTTCCGTCGGCATCTTCGATGACCTTGGCGTAATGGCCGGTGCACACCGCGTCGAAACCCAGGGCAATGGCCTTCTCCAGCAGGGCGGCGAACTTGATGCGCTCATTGCAGCGCATGCAGGGGTTGGGGGTACGGCCCGCGGCATACTCATCAATGAAGTCCTGGACGACGTCTTCCTTGAACCGCTCGGAGAAGTCCCACACGTAGTACGGGATGCCCAGGACATCGCATGCGCGCCATGCATCACGGGAGTCCTCGATGGTGCAGCAGCCCCGGCTGCCGGTCCGCAGTGTTCCGGGCATGCGCGACAACGCCAGGTGGACACCCACGACGTCGTGTCCGGCCTCGACGGCGCGGGCGGCGGCTACGGCGGAATCGACTCCGCCGCTCATTGCTGCAAGAACTCGCATGCTGGCTTCCATGGTTGCTGGATGGTGGGAGAACGGGCCGGCAGGGAGCAGCCGGAACGCCCATCCATTCTAGCGCGCTGTGCTCTACGGGCCCTAAAACCGTTGACCCCCCAGCTCCGCCGTTCTAAAATCAAAAGTACTGCTTTTAGAATCCCCGGCTAGGAATCGAGCGGATCATGGACACCGGACAGATGCTCATCGCAGGTGGCGGCCTTGCAGGGGCTACAGCCGCCAAGACCCTTCGGGCCGAGGGCTTCGCGGGCCCGATCACCCTCCTGGCAGCCGAGGAGCGGATACCCTACCTCCGTCCACCGCTGTCCAAGGACTTCCTCCTCGGGAAAGCGGAGGAGGATGCGGTCCCCGTTGTTCCCGCGGAGTGGTACGGCGCGAACGACGTCGAACTCCTCACCGGCACCCCGGCCGCCGGGGTCCGGCCAAGGGACCATGAGGTGGAACTCACGGATGGCCGGACCATCCAATACTCGAAGCTGTTGCTGGCAACAGGGGCGAAACCGCGCAGCATCCCCCTTCCGGGCAGCGAGCTGGACGGCGTCATGACCTTCCGGACCTTCGACGACAGCCTCAGGCTTCGCGACCAGTTGAGGGACGGCGGCAGCCGTGTGGTCATGGTTGGCTCCGGGTGGATCGGCATGGAATTGGCCGCTGCAGCACGAACTTATGGCAACCAGGTGACTCTGATCGGACTCGAAGACGTACCGCTCGGCGCAGCGGTGGGCCCGGAACTGGGGAATTTCTTCAAGCGGGTCCATGAAGGGCAGGGCACGCGTTTCCTTCTTCCGGCGAGCGCGAAAGCCATCCAAGGCAACGGTGGGCATGCGTCCGCTGTCGTCACTGACACCGGCGAAGTACTGCCGGCAGACATCGTGGTCATTGCCGTGGGAGTCGTTCCTGGTACGGCCCTGGCTGCCACGGCGGGACTCCGCCTGGAGAACGGCATCCTGGTGGACCCGGGATTGCGCACCAGTGCTCCGGATATCTTCGCGGCCGGGGATGTCGCCAACGCCCTGCATCCCTTCACGGGCCGGCACCACCGCAGCGAGCATTGGTCCAACGCGCTCAATGGAGGCAAAGTGGCGGCGAAGTCAATGCTCGGCCAGGATGCCGTCCTGGATATGGTGCCGTACTTCTATACGGACCAGTTCAGCGTGGGCATGGAATACTCCGGCTACCCATCACTCGCCACCGGAACCGCACCTGTGCTCCGCGGCTCCCTTGATGACGAGGGTTTCCTCGCCTTCTGGCTCCGCGGGGGAAGGAATGGATCCAGCCGGCTGGTAGCCGGCCTCAGCGTCAATGTGCCCCGCGTTCACAAAACCATCAAGTCACTGATTGCAGGGAAGGTCGAACTCGACCCGGCCCAACTGACCGACCCCGGGGTTCCCCTGCAGGAACTGCTGCCTTCGGCCTAGCAGCCGGTATGGGGTCAGGCTGGTCCGGCTGCGGCCCGCCTGGCCACGGTGCCCGCTGTCTGAATGGTTGATTCGTGGCCCGCCATGCCCGCTTGGCGTGCCCGCTGGCAGGCATCCGGAAGTGCTTTGAGCAGGGCATCAACATCTGCGTCAACGGAGCTGTGGCCCAGGCTGAAGCGCTGGGCTCCCCGGGCAGTCTCTTCGTCCAGTCCCATGGCCAGCAGGACGTGCGACGGCCGCGGCACCCCCGCCGTGCAAGCCGAGCCCGTGGACGATTCCACACCCGCAAGATCGAGCAGGAAGAGCAGGGAGTCGCCTTCACAGCCGGGGAAGGTGAAGTGGGCATTACCAGGGAGCCTCCCGCTGCCCTCTGCCCCGCGCAGCACAGCGTCCGGCACGGCCTCCCTGACTCCCGCGATGAGCCTGTCCCGGAGGGCAGCCAGCCTTTTTCCCTCCCTGTCAAGATCCATTGACGCCCGCTCTGCGGCGGCAGCAAAGGCGGCGATGGCCGGCGTGTCCAGGGTTCCGGACCGGACATCGCGTTCCTGGCCACCACCGTGCTGGACTGGCGTGAGCTTGACCGCCCGGCCCAGGAACAGCGCCCCGACACCCACGGGACCGCCGAGTTTGTGCCCGGAAACGGACATCGCGGCCAGTCCCGACGCACGGAAATCGACGGGGACGGAACCAAAGGCCTGAACTGCATCCGAATGCACCGGGATTCCATGACGTGAGGCCAGTTCCACGATCCCGGGGATGGGTTGCAGGGTGCCGACTTCATTGTTGGCCCACATCACGGTGATCAGGGCGATCGAGTCCGCATCCCGCTCAATCTCGGCACGGACGGCGTCAAGCTCCACAGCACCCGTTGAATCGACCGGCAACCAGACGACCTCGGCATGTTCGTGCCGCTCAAGCCACTCCACCGTATCCATGACCGCGTGGTGCTCGACGGCGGAGCACAGGATCCGGGTACGTGCCGGGTCCTCGGCGCGACGGGACCAATAGAGGCCTTTGACCGCCAGATTGTCCGCTTCCGTCCCTCCGGAGGTGAAGATGACCTCGGAGGGATGGGCGCCGGCGGCAGCAGCCAGCGCCTCGCGTGCGTCTTCCACCGTCCGGCGGGCACGGCGGCCTGCACTGTGCAGGGAGGACGGGTTTCCTGTGCGGGCCAGCTCCCGGGTCATGGTGGCAAGGGCCTCGGCCGACATGGGGGTGGTGGCGGCGTGGTCAAGGTATACAGGCACCTTGCCATTCTATCGAGCAGGGAACTGCAGGTTACCCCTGGGGTCCCACCTCCGCCGCAGGGCCAGGAACGTTGCCGGGAGCGGTCCCGGAAGCAACGATCCTGGCGCAGCAATAACCCGGCCGGTTGTCCGCCTGGACGCTGTCCGCGGGGAGACCGGCCGCCGTTGCCGCGCCGGCAAGCAGGGCTCCGTTCATGGTGCACACCAGGTCCCGGTGCTCCAGGGCGAGCCGATGGAAGGGACAACTGGTCAGGCTCGTGCCGCCGTCCGCATCAGCCCGCGGTTCGTAGCCAAGCTGCCCAAGGGAGTCATGGAGGTCCGCAGACCCCAAACGCACACCCGTGCGTTTCGCTGCTTCCCGGAGGGCATCCTGAACCCTGACATCCGCGGACAGGGATTGCTCAACCGCAGCCGCGAGGAGATCAGCCGCGAGATCATAGCGCCGCTGGGGAACGGACGCGGACACCTCGTCCACCGCGACCCGGTACATCTTGGCCGGTCGGCCGGATCCTGGGCCCGTCCGGTCGGAAGATTTCCGGAACTCGACCGCCAGCAGACCGTCACGGACCATCCTGTCCAAGTGGAAAGACACGGTACTGCGTGGCATGCCCAATGCCTGCGCAGCTTCGTCCCGGCCCACGGCATGGGCGGAGCTGCGGACGTAGCCGTAAAGGGAGCGCCTGCCGGCGTCGTCAAGCGATGCAACAGCTGAAATGCGCCGAAGCCAAGGAAGGCCTGTCATGGGTTAAGGGTATCTCTAAAAACAAGATGAATTGCTAAAGAATCCGGCGAACATCACTGGCCGGGAGGAATCACCGCAACATGCCCGGCGAGCTCGGCCTTGGAGGTGGCAAGCGCGTCCGCGTCAGGACAGGCAAGCGAAACGTACACCGAGGAGGCAGGCTTGCTGAACAGCCGCGCCCACACCAGCATGGCCTGCCCACCGGATGTGCCCGGAGACTCCAGGGCAAGGAACTCCACCTGGCGCTGCGGCCCGTCAGTAGCCTGCCCCCACGGCAGCTTGACCGGCTTCAGGTTTTCCGCAGCGGTTCCGGCGTCCAGGGAGGCGAACAGTGCCTTGGTGGAGGCAGCGTCATCGCCTGGTACCACCAAGGGTCCCTGGTTCACGGCGACCCTTGCCACCGCCATACAGCCGTCCGTCTTTTTGTATTTGTTCTCCCCTTGCAGGCCGGAGTGCACCACGGACCACCCAGGCACCTCCTCCAGGCGGTTGCCCACCGTCACCGGGTCCCCCGCGGCCAGGGTGCCGCCGGCGTCGAGCGGAAGATCCTTGGCCGCAACAGCCGCGGCATCATGGCCGGGGGTGATGGTGGGCGTTGCCAGGGCCGGCTCCGAAACGGCGGGCGTCGGCGCAGCCGGGTCCGGAACGCTGACACTGCACGCGGCCAGCAACACGCCCACGGTTCCTGCGGCACCCAAGGCCGCCACCCGCCGTCGAACTCTGCGCATTGCCTGGCCCCCTGAAGTGTGCGGTCCAACGTGTCCGTTGCCCCACAGAGTCTAGCTTCCCTCCCGGGCACGCACGTCCGCAGGACGGTTGGGGCAGCCGGCCGGGAACCCTGGACCCTCCCGGCGTCGTTCATTGAGTGGGCTGGATAAACTGGCCCCAACGCCCCATACCGGGGCGGGGTCGCCATCCAAGGGAAGGGCCAGTGCTTGGCCGAGGGCAGCAAGTCGCATTACCAGGTTCTCCGTGTGCCGGTGACGGCGTCTGAGAAGGAAATCAAGGTTGCCTACCGCAAGGCTGCCCGCAAGGCCCACCCGGATCACGGCGGCGAGGCCGAAATGTTCCGACGCGTCACCCTGGCCTACGAAACCCTGATCGACCCCCGGCGGCGGGCTGAGTACGACCGCCGTTACGCCAGCGGCCGCGCCGGGCAACCCAGGCCCGGCGACTACACCGGAACACAGCAACCGGCCTACGCTGCGTCAACCGCAGCGAAGCGGACCCAGCCGCAGCGCAACACGGCTGGCGACCCTGCCGTCTACGTACCGTCTTTCGACGACCCTAACGAGGTGCCGCTGCTTTCGCGTTCCGAGGCTGCCCGGCAGGTCCACGGGCTGCCCCGCAAGCGCGGCATATTCGGGGCCGAGGCGCGCATCCAACGCGAGCTTCGAACCGTGAACCTCATCAGCCGACAAGTCCTGCCTGGGATTCCTGCAGCCCGGCTCATCAACGGGCTCCGCTCACCGTCGGACAACAACCACATCGACCACGCCGTGCTGTCCGGCTACAGGCTGGCACTGGTCGGGTCCATGCTGTTGCCCAAAGGAGCCTACGCCTGGGACGGGCAGACCCTGCGCCACGGGGGCCGTTCCGTTGCTCCCCCGCAGCTGGGCCACATCGTGCGCCACATGCAGGACATCTTCCCCGAACTCAACGTCACGGGCTGGGTAGTGCTCCACGGCCCGGACGGCAACCTGCACGAGCCCGTGATCGACCAATACGGCCGGGGAAAGTCGAGCCAATCTGCTGTGGAAGTGGTCAACGGGGCTGGTTTGGTCCGCGGCCTGAAACACTTCCTGTCATCCGGGCCGGCACCAAATACCGTGGTGGTCCCGGTCCTGGCGCGCCTGCTGCGGGGCATGCACTGAACTGCCGGTCCGGGAAGCACACTAATGCTGGCTAGGATGTAACGGTGTTCCGCATCCTCTTTCACACCCCGGAAATTCCCGGCAACACGGGCAATGCCATCCGCCTGGCTGCCATCACCGGCGCCGAGCTGCACCTGGTGGAGCCGTTGGGCTTCGACTTCTCCGACGCCAAGCTCCGACGCGCCGGGCTGGACTACCACGATCTCGCTGTTGTGACGGTCCATAAAGACATCGACGCCGCGTGGTCGGCTTTGCAGCCGGAGCGCGTCTTCGCCTTCACCTCCGACGGCGACACGTCCTACACCGATGTCAGCTACAGGGAAGGCGACGTCCTGATGTTTGGGCCGGAATCGGTTGGACTTCCCCAGTGGCTGAAGGACGACCCCCACGTCACGGCCCGCGTCCGGCTCCCGATGCGGCCCACCCTGCGCTCCCTGAACCTTGCCAATGCGGCCTCGATCGCAGTCTTCGAGGCATGGCGGCAAAACGGGTTCGCCGGGGCAAAGCTGTAGCCATCCGCGCGGGCTCCGGCACCGAATGACATATGCAGGGAACGTCCCTGCCCTGGATATTCGAGTGAGGAGCAGCCGTGAGTGCGATGGAGACAAGGACGGCCCTGGCCAGCCGGCGTGCCGCCTCTCCCGCAACACAGCCGGGGCGCGCTGCCGCTTTCAAACACGACGACCTATGCTGGAAAGTGATGGACATCCCGAACAACCCAGGCCCCCCGGTCTTCGAAGCTTCCGGCACGGCAACTGATCTGAATGCCCGGCTGGCCGGCCTGCTGGACCTCATTGCCAGCGGCGACCAGCAGGCATTTGCCGAGTTCTACCAGTTGACCTCCCGCCGGGTATTTGGCATGGCCAGACGCGTGCTGATCGACCCCGAACTCAGCGAAGACGCCACCCAGGAAGTCTTCATCCAGGTCTGGCAAGGCGCGGCCAGGTTCGACCGGTCAGCCGGAAGCCCGCTTGCATGGCTGATGACCATAGCCCACCGCAGGGCGATCGACCGCGTCCGCGCAGTGCAATCCGCCACGGACCGTGAAGCGAAGTATGGCGCTGCCAGCCAGGATCCGGACCGCGACGTCGTGGCCGAAGAAGCCGATACCAACCTTGAAGCCGAGGCCGTGAGCCGTTGCCTGGGCACCCTCACCGAAACACAGCGGGAATCTGTGCGCCTTGCCTACTATGGCGGACTGACCTACCGCGAAGTCGCAGAGCACCTCGGCGCGGCGGTGCCCACCATCAAGTCCCGCATCCGGGATGGCCTTCTGCGTTTGAAGACCTGCCTGGGGGTGGTCTGACGTGAGCGAAAATACCGGTGGAGGATTTGTCCGCAGAATGTTCGCCAATGATATTGCAACCGACCTGTCCGAGGGCCGCGTCCTCGAACTGGCTGAAATATACGCTTTGGATGCCCTCAGCGATGCTGAACGGGCCATGGTGGATGACTACCTCAAGGATGCCCCGGAGGCACCGGAGTTCCACGAGCGTGTCCGGCAGGCCCGCGAGGCGCTGACCGTCAGCTTCACGGCCGAGGAAGAGCCGCCGCCGGGGCTTTTCGACAGCATCCTTGACCGGATTGCGGGGTCCCCCACGTCCGGCGCAGCCGCAGGTCCGGTCCACAACACTGCCGGTTCAACGGCGGTCGACGCCAGCCCGGCCGGCGGCGCTGCAGGCATCGACGAACTCTCCGCGGCCAGGGCCAGGCGCAGCGGGCGCAGCCGCCTCACCGGAGCCCGTGCGTGGCTGGTGGGTGTGGCAGCGGCAGCCGTGGTTGCCTTGGGAGGTGTTGGGGTTGGCGCCTATGTTGCTGCGCAAAACGATCCAGTGAACCAGATCCTGCAAGCCCAGGACGTCCAGAAGCAGACCGCTCCGGTCCCCGGTGGAGGAACGGCCACCATCTCGGCCTCGTCGGCCAAGGATTCCTTCGTGGTGCTCATGGACGACGTCGCCCCCGCCCCGGAGGGCAAGGTCTACCAGTTGTGGACGCTGCCCAAGGACGGCTCAGCGCCGGTACCGCAGGGCACCATGGATGCCCGGACGCTGTCCAAGCCTGCGGTCGTGAAGGGACTCTCGTCGGCATCCTCCGTGGCGATCACCGTGGAACCGACCGGCGGTTCGAGCTCACCCACCCTTCCGCTGGTGCTTGTGGTCCCGTTGGCTGCCTGACGCCACGCCCGCGCCGATCACGCAGGTGCTTATGACGACGGCGGCCGCCCCACCAGATGTGGGAACGGCCGCCGTCGGTCATTGTTTCGCAAGCACTAGGGTGCGACCACTCCGGTGTCCGCAGCTGCCGGCACCAGGCCGAGCCGCTCGATGACCTCATCGGCTTCCTCTGCCGGTGACGCCGAGACGCAGAGGGAAATGTGGTTCTCGTCTTCGGTGGGCTCTTCCAGGGCCTCAAACTGGGATTCCAGCAGCGATGGAGGCATGAAGTGGCCGTGCCGTGATGCCAGCCGGTCCGAGATCCTGTCCTGGCTGCCTTGGAGGAAGACGAACACTACGTGGTCTCCACGCAGTACATCACGGTACTTCTTCTTCAAGGCCGAGCACGTGATGATGGCCGGGGTTCCGGCTGCTGTGTGGTTCCTGATCCACACTGCGATCGTGTCCAGCCACGGCCAGCGGTCGGCGTCGTCCAACGCTTGGCCCGCCTGCATCTTGGCAACATTGGCGGCGGGGTGGAGGTCGTCTCCCTCGGCCAGGTCCCACCCGAGTTTTCCGGCCAGGACACCGGCAACGGTGGACTTTCCCGAGCCGGAGACTCCCATGATCACCAACACCGGCTGCTGTGCAGTCTTCGTCATCAAAGCCTGCCTTCCTCAATAAATATGATTTAACTGAGGTCCAGCTTAGGGGAAGGGAGAACCATCGGCAATATCAGAAGCCGGCGATTGTGCTGGATCCATTCACCGACACAACGTGGAAAGCCTCCGCACTGATCCCGGCGGGAAGCCCCGCCCGTTCGGCATTGGCGAGCATCATGCCCCGCACCACCCGCTCCATCGCCCCGATGTCCGGGTGCTGGCTGGCGTGGACGCGGATCGCCTCCACCTTGGCCTCAACGTGGTCCGATACATCCACGAAGTGGTTCTCGCGGTTTTCCGGCCCGGCAATGAACCACAGCCAGGGAAGTTTGTAGGCCTCCAGGCCGGCCTCGGCAAGCTCCGGGTAGGCGAAAGGGTTCTCCACCGCCGGATATACGGCGCGGGTCACCGCCTCTCCAGCGGCCAGGTGGTCAGGATGGCTCTTCTGGATGCGGTCCCAGTTCCGTTCGGGATGCATGGTCAGCACAATGTCAGGACGGATCTCGCGGATGAGCTGGACCACCTGCTTGATGACATGGTGCGTCGGCTCCAGGTAGCCATCGCGTTCGTGCAGGTAGCGGATATCCTCCACGCCCACGATCGAGGCCGCGCGCTGCTGCTCCTCCGCCCGCAGCTCGATGATCCGCTGGCGGTCCACCGGATCGAAGCCGCCCGCGTCACCATCGGTCATGATGCAGTACGTCACCTCGACACCGGCTGCAGTCCAGGCCGCAATGGTTCCGGCGGCGCCGAAGTCGATGTCGTCCGGATGGGCGGTAAAACAAAGCACCCGTTCAACACGCTCCGTGGAGGCATTGAACGGGCTCTTTGCTGACGAAACGCCAGAACTCAAAGGATCAGCCTTTCCGCTTCTTGATCTCTTCGGTTGCCTGCGGGATGACCTTGAAAAGGTCACCAATGATGCCGAAGTCGGCGATCTCGAAGACCGGCGACTCGGCATCCTTGTTAATGGCAACGATTACCTTGGATGTCTGCATGCCGGCCTTCTGCTGGATCGCGCCGGAGATGCCCGCCGAGATGTACAGCTGGGGCGAAACGGTCACGCCGGTCTGGCCCACCTGCGCGTCATGGCCGATCCAGCCTGCGTCCGTGGCCGCACGCGAAGCACCCACGGCAGCCCCCAGGACATCGGCAAGATCTTCCAGGGGCCCAAAGTCGCCGTCGACGCCGCGGCCACCGGCCACGACGATCCGGGCTTCGCTGAGGTCCGGGCGGCCACTGGCAGGCTTGGCCGCACGTGAGGCGATGCGGGCAGCTGTTGATGCCGCGTCTGCGGGAATCTCCACTTTGGCTGTCTCCGGCGAGCTGGCCGATGCCGCGGGTTCAGGCTCCACGAGGTTGGCCTTCACCGTCAGGACCGCCACCGCAGTGGTGGCCTTGCAGGTGGTGTTGTAGGAACCTGCCAGCACCGACTTGTGCGCAGATCCGTCCGCTTCCACGCCAACGACGTCGGTGATCACGCCGGCATTCAGCTTGATTCCCAGCCGGCCTGCGATCTCTTTGCCTTCAGGAGAGTTCTCCAGCAGGACCCTGGTAGCGCCAGAGGCTGCCACTGCGGCCGCAAGGTAGGCGGCCTTGGGGGCCACCAGGTAGTCGCCGAGGTCGTCCGCGGAGGGCTGGTAGACCGTGGTGACCCCGTACGTGCCGAGCGTGGCGACGGTGTCGTCACCCAGGTCACCGTTGACGGCAACGGCGGTCTCCCCCAGCTGCCGGGCAATGGTCAGGAGCTCCAGGCTGCTCTTCTTGAGCGCGGCTCCGGGGTTGTCGATGAAAACGAGTGCGTTAGCCATGGTGTGCAGTCCTCTTAGAGCAGCTTCTGTGCGGCCAGGAAGTCGGCCAGCTTGATGCCGGCATCGCCTTCGTCGGTGATGATGGTGCCGGCGGTCCGCGGCGGGCGGGCCTCGGCAGTTTCCACGACGGTCCATGAACCGGCAAGGCCCACCTGCGAAGGATCGATTCCAAGATCGGCCAGGGTCAGCGACGCAATCTTCTTCTTCTTGGCGGCCAGGATGCCCTTGAAGTTGGGGTAGCGCGGCTCATTGATCTGGTCCGTGACCGAGACCAGCGCGGGCAACTGCGCCTCCACGGTCTCCGAATGGGTGCCGGCATCACGGCGGGCAACCACTGTACGCCCGTTGACGTCCAGGGTGGATGCGAAGGTCACCTGCGGAAGGGACAAACGCTCGGCAAGCTGCGCCGGGATCAATGACGTCTCGCCGTCCGTGGACGCCATGCCGGTCAGGACCAGGTCCACCGGCCGGCCATCGGAGGAGATGTGCCTGATCGCCGCCGCAAGTGCCAGTGAGGTGGCTGCGGCATCGGAACCGGCCAAAGCGTCATCGCTGAGGTGGACCCCCGAATACGCGCCGATCTGGAGGGACTTCTTGACCGCATTGACCGCGCCCGACGGCCCCATGCTCAGCGCGATGACCTCGTTGCCGGCCTTGGCGCCGCCGCGTTCCTCAGCCAGCTGCAATGCTGCCTCGAGGGCGTACTCGTCCAGTTCCGACAAGATGCTCTCGTCGCGGTCCGTGGTGTTGCCCGGTCCGGTGATGTGCCTGTCAAACTGCGCGTCCGGGACGTGCTTGACCAGAACGACAATCTTCAATGTCTCTTCCACTGTCTTCGAAGCAGCCTTCCATGCTTGTGGACGGCCAACCGCAGCAGCGTGGCCGTGAAGTGCCCAGCGTACGGGCCTACCCTAGCTAAGCATATTGCGCCCGGAAATCCGCAGCGGCGTTAACCCCTGTTTCGTCCCTGGCACCCCGCTGATAAACCGCCAAAGCCCGACGGCGGCACGCGCCAAGGTGCGCATGCCGCCCCGGGTGCGTGCCGCCGTCGTGCGTTATCGGCTTTACTGGGCCGCGTCCAAGGTGACCTCGATCTCCTGCGACTGGCCGCTGCGCTGGATAGTGACCTTGACCTTGGCTCCTGCCGGCTGTTCACGGACAGCGGCGGTGAGTTGGTTGGGGTCGCTGATGGAGTAATCGCCGAACTTGGTGACGACATCCCCCACCTTGATGCCGGCCTTCGCTGCCGCCGAGTCAGCGGTTACTGCCGCGACTTCCGCGCCGACCGAGAAACCGGAATCGCTGCCGGTGGACGACTTGGACCGTACGGACACACCAAACTGCCCGTGGCTGGCCTTGCCGTTGTCGATGATTTCCTGCGCCACCCGCTTGGCGTGGTTGATGGGAACGCTGAAGCCAACGCCGATGTTGCCGGACGACGATTCGGACGTGCCGCTTCCTGCCGAAGCGATCGCTACGTTGACGCCGATGATTTCGCCCTTGCTGTTGACCAGCGCACCACCGGAATTGCCGGGGTTGATGGCGGCATCAGTCTGGATGACATTGATGGAGATCGACCCCTCGTTGGCCGACCGCTGGCTTTGCCCGCCGTTCGGAGGCGCGAACTGGAAGCCCTCGTCGTCGCCCTGGCTGTCGTCCGGACCGTCTTCGGGCACAGCCGAAGACGCCACGCTGATGGTGCGGTTCAAGGTGGAGACGATGCCATCGGTCACCGTGCCGGTCAGCCCCAGGGGCGAACCGATCGCGACGGCGGTGTCCCCCACGTTGATCTTGGACGAGTCGCCCAACGTGGCCGGAACAAGGCCTGAAGCGTCGCTGACCTTGATCACTGCAAGGTCGGACAACGGGTCGGTGCCCACGACCGTGGCTTTCAGGACCTTCCCATCATGGGTCCGCACCTCGATGGCGGCGTTGGCAGTCGCACCATCAAGGGTCACCACGTGGGTGTTGGTCAGGATGTGGCCTTGGTCGTCGATGATGATGCCCGAGCCCGTTCCGCCTTCGCCGCCGCTGGTTGCCTTGATCGTGACCACGCTGGGAGAGGCCTTGGCCGCAGCCGCGGTGATGACGTTGACATCGTCCTTGTTGTTGACGATCACTGTGCTCGACTGGCCGCCCGTCGAGGACGCGGGCGCGGGCTCGACCCACAGTGCGTTGCTGCCGGCCACGACGCCGCCGCCAACCAGGCCCGCCGCCAGGATGCTCGCCACCAGCGTCCCCACACCGAAGGCAGGCTTCTTCCTGGTCGCCGCGGGGGCCTGGCCCCCCTGGGTGTGCTGGGGGCCCTGTGCGTAAGGGTGGCCGGCGTTGCCCGGTGATCCCGCGAAGTAGGGGCCTTGGTGCGCGCCATAGGGCGCAGTCGGGTTGGCCTGGCTGCCTCCTTGCCCCTGGTGGGGCTGGGCCGGGCCGGCGCCATGGAACGGCTGCCGCTGCGGGTAGCTGGGACGGAACTGGTCCTGTGAAGGCTGCGGATGCTGGGAGGGGCCGGGTTCAGCACCGGGCGAATGGAAGGCTGGAAGGGGAGCGGTGGCGTTGGCATCGCGTCCCGGCACGTCGCGGACAGGCTCTGCGCCCCCCGGGGCGTATGGCTGGTTGCCCTGATCATGGCTGGGCTGGTCCTGTCCTTGCGCCGCCTGCTCCGCAGCCTCGGCGTTCGGGGCCACCCCGGGAGCCTGGCGCGGCTGGGACGGCTCGCGGTTCTCTGGTCCGGCGCCCTGGGCTGGGTTCTCCGTCATGGTCTTCCTTTCGTCCTTGTCTCCCCTAACTATGAACCCTATTACTGGAACAAATTCGGACGTTTGCTGAGAGCTTCCTGAACGAGGAACGCGAAGAGTTGCAACTGCCCCCTGAAGGGCTTCAACGCGCGGCCTGAACGCTGTTCTCCA
The DNA here is from genome assembly GCF_052156435.1 of Paenarthrobacter sp. NCHU4564. Lineage (NCBI taxonomy): Bacteria > Bacillati > Actinomycetota > Actinomycetes > Micrococcales > Micrococcaceae > Paenarthrobacter > Paenarthrobacter sp. NCHU4564. The sequence goes on along the minus strand of NZ_JBQLIS010000006.1, from coordinate 4,181 downwards.
CCATTTCGCTGGTGGCATATTCACTGCCTTGGACGGGGTGTGGGGTGCACCATAGAATCAAAAGGAATTGCCACAGCGACCTGCGGCTTTACACCATGCGTGGGGGCGCTGAGCATTCTGTGACGATTGGTTCGCCCTGTTCCAGTCGCAGACGTGCTGAAGGGTTGCACATGCGGTCAATAGTGAAACGTGTACTCGCCGTGATTGGCGTGGCTGGAATGTTGGCCCTACCGGCCGGCGCAGCGTGGGCCGAAGATCCGGTCACGCTTGATCCCGCCACCAAAATCGTGGATTCCGCCGGCGTCCTGGGCGGTGATAAAGCCAAGGTGCAGGAAGCCATCCAGAAGCTCGGGTCGGAACACGCCATGACACTGCACGCCGTTTTCGTGAAGCGCTTCGAGAAGCCGGCCGATCGGGTCGAATGGGTTGCAGACGTAGCAGAGAAAGCCAACCTCGGACCCAACGCCCTGGTCCTTGCCGTAGCAACGGACACCCGCCAATACCAGCTGGGCAAGCCCAGCAACAGCAAAATCACCAACGCGCAGCGTGACAACATCACCAGCAAGGCCATTGATCCACAGCTGCGCGCCGGAAATTATGCCCAGGCTGTCATCGATGCCGCTGCCGCCATTGGTGACGCAGCCGGAGGCGGCAGCGGCAACGTACCCAACGGCAACGCAGGCGTGGGAGTGCTGGTGGGAGCCGGCGTCGTTGCTGCCGGCGGCGTAGGCACCTACCTGTACTTGCGCAATCGCCGGAAGAAGTCCGGCCAGGCCTCCTCGCCCGGCTTTGGCCCGCAAGGTGAGCAGCTCGATCCTTTGGCCGGGCTCACCATTGCTGAGCTTCGCCAGAAAAGCGGTTCCCTGCTGATCGAAGCAGATGACGCCATCAAGTCCAGCGAGCAGGAACTCGGGTTCGCCCAGGCACAGTATGGCGATGCCGCCATCGGGAACTTCACCAAGGCCCTCCAGGAAGCCAAGGGCCACATGACCGAGTCGTTCAAGCTGCAACAGCAACTGGACGACCACATCCCGGACACTGAAGAGCAGCAGCGGAGTTGGCTGGGAGAGATTATCCGCCGCTCGGAGGCAGCACTCGCCTCCCTTCGCGACCAAAAGGCCGATTTCGACTCGCTTCGCGAACTGGAGAAAAATGCCCCGCAGGCGCTGGCAACGGTCAGCGCGGGCGCCCGTGAAGCCGATGCCCGGATCTCCAGCGCCGAGCAGTCCCTGGACGGCCTTCGTGCCAAGTACGCCGACTCTGCCCTGGCGCAGGTCTCCGATAACATCCTGCAGGCCAAGGAACGGCTGGCATTCGTCCAGAACGCCGTCGCAACCGCCCAGGAGAAGCTCACAGCCGGCGACAACAGCATGGCCGCCGTAGCAGTACGGGCAGCGGAAGAGAGCCTGCACCAGACGAACGTCCTTATCGACGCCATCTCCAAAACCGCCGGAAGCCTGGACGAGGCCCGGACCTCGCTGGAAAGCGCCGTGGCGGAAACCAGCCAGGACCTTGCCCAGGCACGCGCCATGATCCAGTCCGGACAGCATCCTGAGCTGGCGGGCCCGGTGGCGGGAGTCGAGTCTGCTCTGGCGCAGGTCAAGAACGAAATCCAGGGCGGCAAGATCGACCCCATCGCCACCTTGAACCGCGTGGAGACTGCCCACCAGGCGCTGGATCAGTCGCTGTCCGGCATCCGGGACCAGCAGGAGCAGGCCCGCCGTGCACAGGCCTCCCTGCAGCAGACCATCATGGCTGCCCAGGCTCAGATCAGCGCAACCTCGGACTACATCACGGCCCGCCGCGGAGGCGTGGGAACCGAGGCCCGCACCAGGCTGGCCGAGGCCCAGCGCAACCTGGACTATGCCCTGTCCATTTCACGCAATGATCCCGTGACTGCGTTGACCTATGCACAGCAGGCCCACTCGCTCGCGGCCCAGGCAGCGCAGCTTGCCCAGTCCGATGTTGACCAGTTCGGCTATGCCAACCAGGGCTACGGCCGTGGCGGCATGTTCGGTGGCGGCGGAGGTGGCGGCCTCGGCGGGGCCATCCTGGGCGGCATCCTCATCAACTCCATCCTCAACGGAGGCGGGGGCGGTTGGGGCGGCGGCCACAATGACGGCGGCGACGGAGGCTTCTTCGGCGGTGGCGACTCGGGCGGCGGCTTTGACGCCGGCGGCTGGGGCGGCGACGGCGGTGGCGGCGGCGACTTCTAGCCCGGACAGACTAGGTGGGGCATACGCCCACGTAGAAGCGGTACAACAACTGATCACTGATTTCAGTGGTTCCCACTGAGCAGGACGAAAGGCAACACCATGGTTAAGCAGTCCATTTTCGGTCGGATCGCACAGCTCGCCAAGGCAAACATCAACGCTTTGCTGGATCAGGCTGAGGACCCGCAGAAGATGCTGGACCAGATGGTCCGCGACTACACGAACAACATTGCCGAAGCCGAGTCCGCTGTGGCCCAGACCATCGGCAACCTTCGCATGCTGCAGGCGGACTACAACGAGGACATCAAGAACGCACAGGACTGGGGCAACAAGGCCCTGGCGGCTTCCCGCAAGGCAGACGAGTACCGTGCGTCCGGTGACAGCGTCGATGCTGAGAAGTTCGACAACCTGGCCAAGGTGGCAATTCAACGCCAGATGGCCGCCGAGTCCGAAGCCAGGGCTGCCGAACCGAGCATTGCATCGCAGACCGAAGTCGTGGACAAGCTCAAGAGTGGCTTGGACCAGATGAAGAACAAGCTCAACCAGCTCACTGCAAAGCGCAACGAGCTTGTTGCCCGTTCCAAGACGGCTGCTGCCCAGTCCCAGGTGCACGACGCCCTCAAGAGCATCGACATCATGGACCCCACCAGCGAGGTCGGCCGTTTCGAAGAGAAGATCCGCCGCGAGGAAGCCAAGGTCCTGGGCCAACAGGAACTCGCAGCCTCCAGCCTGGACGCGCAGTTCAACCAGCTTGAGGACCTCGGTGAGCAGACGGAGATCGAGGCTCGCCTGGCGGCCTTGAAGTCCGGTGGCAGCAAGCCGGCGATCGGTGCGGGCGCCCCCTCCCCCACCAATGCAACCATCGACGAAGCCGACTTCGACAAGCTCTAGGCACCACCGGGGCCACGGCCTCGACAACTGTGCAGCCGTAACGGCCGGATTCCACCGGGATCCGGCCGTTAGTGCATCCGGGAGGCCTTACGGCGCGGCGGAGCCCGGCGCTTCCTCCCCCGGGCTGGCATCCGTGGCTACTTCTGCCCGGATTTCAAAACCTTTGGGGTGGAAGTAGGTCACAGTGCATTCCAGGACTTCGCCATGGGGCCCCAATGTGGTGCGCTCCAGGCGCGGTACTACCGGGAACTCCCTGACGTTCAGGGCGTCTGCCAGGTGATCCGGAGGTGCGTGCATGGTCACAGTGATCTCTGCCCGGTGCAAGGGTTTCAGGGTCCGGTCCTGGATGACCTGGTAGATGGAGTTCTTCTCGGCGTCGGCGAGGCTGATGTGGCGGCCTATGTGGGACGGGATAAAGATTTCGGCAATGGCGTAGGGCCAGCCGGCGCTGGAGTAGGAACGGCGGATGACCAGGACGAGGTTGTCGTCGGAAACCAGCTTGGCTGGCACCGATCTGTCTTTCTCCATCCATTTGTATTCGATGAGGCCCTTGACCGTTTTCATGCCGGCGGCGGTAAAGGTCTCCATGAACGGTGCAAGTCGGTTGAGCATGCGGACGGGGCTCTGCGCCCTGACGAAGGTCCCCTTGCCTTGCCGGCGCACCAGCAGGCCTTTGACCACCAGGGTCTCGATCGCTTTTCGGACCGTGGTGCGGCTGATGCCGTAGTCCGCCATCAACGACTCTTCCGTGGGGATCCGCGAACCAGGTTCCAGGCTGCCCACCAGTTCGGTCAGGACGTCCGCAACCTGCTGGTAAACGGCAACGGGGCTGTCCCTCTCCAGGACCGGCCGGTGTGGGCCCTTCGCGTTGTCTTCGTCGACCATGTCACCTTTCCGCCGTGGTTGCCCAGTGCCGGACTGATGCTACACCAGCCAGGCGAACCCCCGGGTATGAAAAAAGTCCGGACCGGTTTTCACCGGTCCGGACTTCTTTCATCTTCCAGTTGCGGGGACAGGATTTGAACCTGTGACCTCTGGGTTATGAGCCCAGCGAGCTACCGAACTGCTCCACCCCGC